>CAYXJW010000037.1:0-55910 GCA_964465465.1 uncultured Caldisericales bacterium | reverse complement strand
AAACAACTTGCTGAAAGATAAAATTTAAATTTTCATTGAATTTTTAAAAGCCCCCTTTAAAAAGGGGGCTTTTAAAATCTTAAATACTATAAAGATAAATTAGTCACCAAAACCTGCAACTTCCCCTTTTATAATAATTCTCCCTTCAACTTTCGGAGCAATTGGGGAATGCGCCTTGATGTATTTATACAAAGCATCTGTTAAATACACATACGTAAAGTTCTTTGCAGAATCTGGAAGATTACCAAGTGTTACATAACCGTCTCCACCATGAGCCATATAATCATTTACAGCAACTGTATAGGTTTTATTAGGATCAAGTGGTTCTCCATTAATTGTGACAGATACAACTCTTTCACCAGGTACAACAATCTTAGAATTTGTCTTATCGAGTTGCTGAGGTGTCTTGTCAACATCAATAACTTCTTTGAGTCCAGAAACTTGAAGGAATGCTCCGGTATCTATTGTTTTTGGATCTCTTGGATCATTTTTAGCACGGAGAGCAGCAGCACCTCTTTCAAGTACTTCTTTAAACTGTTTCCCGGTAAGTTTTACAATTACAATAGAATTTCCAAATGGATGCATTTGAGTAAGTGTTGCTGTTGTAATCTCTCCTTTAGGATATACTTTATCGCCCCTAATTCCTCCGCCATTTGTTACAGCAATTTTTGTACCTACAGCATAATTCATTGCATCTGTAAAGAGATCTCCAATTGCAGCTTCTCTTGTCCTTACTACGCTCTTTCTTGCATCAAGATCCACAAGGGACTCTCCAACTTTTTCTGGAGGAGGCATCTTTGCTTCAAAATAATCCACAAGTTTCTGAGTAAATGGATCAGAAGGAACACTGCTATCAAGAAGATGTAATTTCCAATTATACTTTTCTATTTTTCCCCACCGGGAAACATAAAGAGTTAATTCTCCCAAATAAGCTGCTTTTGCACCATCCTGAACAATAATTGTTTGACCACCATCAGGATTTTTTACAACTATAGGCGTCTTTATTAATGTGTGAGAATGTCCACCAACAATCACATCTATTCCATTTACTTTAGAAGCAAGATCTTCATCCGCATCCACACCAATATGTGTTACAGCTATAATTACATCAGCACCTTCATCCTTAAGTTTTTTCACCTCTGCATTTGCAACAGATACAAGATCGGGATTAACTTTAACATTTTTCCCAATATTTGACAAAATATTTACATTGGGTGTAATAAGTCCAAATATACCAAGCTTTACATTTCCAACAATTTTGATAATATCTGGTTTTATCTTTCCTTTAAGAGCAGGCTCATTAGAAACATCAAGGTTTGCACAGATCATCGGAACAGTTGCATAATCCAATGCTTTCCCAAGTGTTTCTGGACCCAAATCAAATTCATGGTTTCCTGGTTCCCACGCATCTGCAATCTGATCCCAAACAAACGTCGTTGGTATACCTCCAAAAGCTCTAAATACCGGGCCTATAAAATCATCACCCGAAGTTAAAAACAGCGTACTTGCATTTCCGTTTTTCCACTTTAGTTCTTTTACTAAACCTACAAGCCTTGCAGCTCCTCCAACCTCTACTTTTTCTTTAACACCATTCACGTAAATTTTTGTTTTGAACGGGGTAATCTGACTCTGAAAATCCGATGTAGTAAGGATTGTTATCCTCTGCGGTGGCAATCTAAACCCATTTACTGCAAAAAAAGATGCGGTCAATACTAACACTACAGCCAGAATGACTGTAATCTTGATACTTTTTCTCATAAAAAGTACCCTCCTTTCTTACTTAAAATGATTTTCACTATTTTACAACTGTTTTAAAAAAATCGCAAATTACACTTCAATAAATGGTTTTTGAAAAATCACGGTTTTATTTATAATACCTAAAACAAAAAGGAGAAATTTGATGGATAAAGATATAATAGCAAAATCAACAGTACTAAACAACATTATAAAAAATGCACGAGACATACTATATAGATGGGGATATAAGGAAGTATTCCTTCCCACAATTGCAAAATACAAACCCGATATACGTCGGGGTCTAAAATTTATATATTGCAATGAAATTTATTTAATAAAACCTGATGCAACTTCTCGCATTTTCCATAGCATAAGCAAGAAAAGTGGAACTTATCGATTATTTTACATTTCTGAAGTTTTAGAAAATAGAGTAAAAGGAGAATTTCAACTTGGTATAGAAGCAATAAATACGAAGGATAGCAAAATCGAAATCATGTTGGTTATTTTATCAGTACTGGATAGGTTAGGTATTAAAAACTTTTATATTGATATCGGTAGTTTAAAAGTTTGGAAGGAAAATGCCAAAGACAAAAAACAATGGGAGACCATTTTAATGGCACTCAAAAATAGAGATTTCGAAATTATAGAATCTGGAAAGTTTAACAAAAATACTAAAGAGAAATTATGGAAACTATTCAATTTCAGAGGTAAATTTTCTGAATATAAAAAACTTAACGATATTGTAAAAAACATAGGAGATCCACGGATTTTTATAGATTTTGGAACAATGAGGCCTCTAACATACTACGATGACCTTGTTTTTGAAATTTACACCAATCTCTCCGGAAAACCGATCGGTGGGGGTGGAGATTATATTCTTCAAAATGGAACAAAAGGCGTAGGAGTAGGGCTTAATCTTGATGTAATCTCAAACCTCGCTACAATTAAACCCAGAGAAAAAGTTGCAAAGCTCAAACCCCACGAATTAAAAAAAGCATATGAAATAGTTAAAAAAGGAGGCGCAGTAAAAATTGGAGACTAAATTAAGCTTTGTCTTACCAAAAGGGAGATTATTAAACGAATCAAAAAATATTCTCAAAAAAACTGGAATGGATTTTGAAATTCCAGAAGATAGGAGCCTCATTAAAGAAGAGAAAGACTACCGCATTGTAATCGCAAGAGCCTCTGATGTACCAATATTTGTAGAACACGGTATAGATATTGGAATAACCGGGAGTGATATAATCAGAGAAGGGAAATTTGATCTTTTTATACCTCTTGTTCTACCATTTGGAAAATGCAGATTAAGTCTAGCCGTACCAGAGGGAATTAATGTTAAACCCAAAGATATGGACGGCTGGAGAATCGCAACGAAATATCCTCGGACTACGTTTGAATATTTTGAGAAGTTAAATGTAGAACCGGAAATAATAAAATTGAATGGCTCTGTTGAAGTGTCTGTTAGAACTGGGATTGCTGACGCAATTGTTGATATAGTAGAAAAAGGCACAACAATAAAAGCAAATGGATTAAAAGAGATCTATACAATAGAAACCGTATCTGCATTACTTCTTGTTAATCGAATTTCACAAAAGGTTAACTTTGATAGAATAAATACAATTATAAATAAAATAAAGGAGGCATTTTAATTTAGATGAGCAAAGTAGAAAAAATAGTTTCAGAAATTTTAAATAACATTAAGAATGACGGTATCGCCGCTGTTAAAAAGTATAATAAACAATTTGATAAATATGAGGGAGCGCTTAGAGTAACGCGCAAAGAAATAGAAGCATCGGAAAATATTAGCCCTGAAGTTAAAAATGCGATCCATAAAATGATAAAAAGAATTGAAAAGTTTCACAGACTTGAAACTGAAAACAATATTTTCTTAACAGAAAACGGATCTTTTCTTGGCATAATGGTAAAACCAATTAATAGAATTGGAATTTATGTTCCTGGTGGAAAACCTCTTCCTTCAAGCCTTATTATGAGTGCAATTCCAGCAATAATTGCTGGAGTAAAAGAAATAGTCGTGGCGACTCCACCAAAAAACAACGAACTTGACAAAAACATACTCTACACAGCAAAGATACTTGGCATAACTGAGATATACAAAATAGGGGGAGCTCACGCAATTGGTGCAATGGCATACGGTGCAGGAATGAAAAAGGTTGATAAGATAGTAGGACCAGGAAACCAATTCGTGGCAGAAGCGAAAAGACAAGTTTTTGGAATATGTGGAATAGATAAAATAGCAGGCCCTTCAGAGATCTGTATTATTGCAGATGAAACAGCAAATTACAAATTAGTAAAATCTGATATAGAAGCACAGCTCGAACACGGCGAAGGAACCAAGGCATACCTCCTTACGACATCCACCGAAATATACAAAAAAATTAGAGTAAGAGGAGTAATAAAAAAGATTTTTAAAACTACAACTGAATGTATTGAAGAATCCAACCGAATAGCCCCAGAACACCTAGAAATACTAACAAAGGATGCTCTTTCTTTGTTGAGTTTAGTAGAGAATGCAGGAGCTGTTTATTTTGGAGAAAATACACCTGTCGCAGCAGGAGATTATTTTATAGGAACCAATCATGTACTACCGACTGGTGGCACAGCACGGTTTTCATCAGCATTGGGAGTATGGGACTTCGTGAAAAGAATAAGCATTGCTAATCTATCAAGAATGGATTATATTGAAAACCGATATATAGGTATTAAGATGGCAGACATAGAAGGATTAGAAAAACACAAAAAATCTTTGGAGGTTAGAGAATGATAAGAGAGACAAAAGAAACAAAAATCATCATCGACTTCTCAGAAAACAACGAAAAAATCAGTACAGGAGACAAAGTTTTAAATCATCTGTTAAAAACAATGTTTTTCTACATGAATAAAAAAATCTGCATAACAGTAGAAAAGTGGGATCTTAAACACCATTTATGGGAAGACACTGGTATTGTAGTTGGAGAGGCACTATCAAAAGACAAAAATAAAATAAAAAGATTTGGCAGTGCAATTATGCCTATGGACGATGCTCTTGTATTAGTAAGTTTAGACATATCGAGAACTTACACAAATTTTGAAATTGAATGGAATCTGGATGAAACTGGATTTGAAAAATCACTCATAGAAGAATTTCTCAAGGGGCTTTCACGATCACTAAGTGCCACCCTTCATATAAAAACGCTCTCTGGACAAAATGCTCATCATGTTACTGAAGCAATATTTAAAGGTCTTGGTATTGCTTTAAAACAAGCCCTACAAAATACTGACACTGCAATAAGCACAAAAGGAACCGTATGATCGCAATAGTAAACTTAGGTATAGGAAACTTTTCCAACGTCAAAAAAGCTGTTAAAGGAATAATAACAAATGATCCAGATAAAATTACAAAGGCAGATAAAGTAATTCTTCCTGGAGTGGGGTCATTCGGTTATGCCTCAAAACAACTCTCCGAAATAAAAGAGGCGCTCTCCGAAATAATATCGCAAGATAAACCGTTCTTAGGAATATGTCTAGGAATGCAACTTTTGTTTGAAGAGAGTGAGGAAGGTAAAGGCAAAGGAATTGGCCTCCTTAAAGGTAAAGTAGTAAAGTTCAAAAACGTAAGAATTCCACATATAGGATGGAATCAAGTACATGTTGTTATAGACAATATTCCCTTATTCAAGGGAATTAAGAATAATTCTTTCTTCTATTTTGTTCACTCATATTATGTCCAACCAAAAAATCAAGAGATAGTAAAAGGATTTACAGAATATTGTGAGTTCGAATTTCCATCAGTAGTTGCCAAAGGAACTATTTTTGGTGTACAGTTTCATCCAGAAAAATCATCAGATAATGGATTAAAACTACTTAATAATTTCAGGAGGCTTTAATGTACATCTATCCCGCTATAGACTTATATAAAGGTAAAGTTGTTAGGTTAACTAGGGGAGATATTTCAAACATGAAAATATATGGCGATCCAATAAAAATCGCAGGAAAATTCTCAAAATATTTTACAAGACTTCATATCGTTGATTTAGAAGGTGCATTCGAGGGTAAGCCAAGAAATTTAAATATCGTCAAAGAAATTATAAAGAAATTCGATTTCGAAATAGAGATGGGTGGGGGTTTCAGAACAGAAACCTCTATAAAAAACGCTTTTGAAATTGGAATTAAGCATGTAATTATAGGGACAAAGGCGCTTGATTTCGATTTTCTAAAGAGCATGTCTAAAAAGTATAATGGAATTACTGTAAGCCTCGATATTAAAAATGGAAAGATTGGTACCTCTGGTTGGGTAAATGAAGAAGGTAACCTAAAAGATTTTTTTGAAAATGCAAGAAAGTACGTAAAACGCTTTATATATACTGATATAAATAAAGATGGAACTCTTATGGGCTCATCTCAAATTAAAAAATTTTGGGATAAAGAAATTTTTATATATGCTGGGGGAATAGCATCAATTCTCGATATTAAAAGTTTAAACAAAATAGGCTTTTCTGGAGCTATCGTGGGAAAAGCAATCTATGAGAAGAAAATATCTCTCGAGGAATTGAAAGAGGTAGAAATATGCTTGCAAAAAGAATAGTAGTAGCCCTTGATATAAAAAATGGAAAAGTTGTAAAAGGAATTCAATTCAAAAACATCCGAGAGGCAGGCAATCCAGCAATGCTTGCAAAAAGATACGAAAAAGAAGGTGCAGATGAAATAGTATTTCTTGATATCACAGCTTCCGTGGAGAAAAGAGGTATTATACTAAATTTAGTAAAAGAAGTCGCAACTACACTTTTTGTACCATTAACAGTTGGTGGCGGCTTAAAAACAGTAGACGAAATGAAAAAAATAATTGCGAACGGTGCTGATAAAATTTTTATAAATACAAGAGCCGTGCTCGAACCACATCTAATAGAAAAGGCTAAAAAGGAAATCGGATCAGCAAATATTGTAATAGCAATTGATGCTAAATGGAACGGCAAATACTTCGAGGTTTACACTCACGGTGGAAAAGAAAAGACAAACATAGACGCAACAGAGTGGGCAGAAGAAGTTGAACTCCGTGGCGCAGGCGAAATTCTACTTACTTCCATAGATAAAGATGGAACAAAAGAAGGTTTTGATATCGATCTACTTGACGCAATAAGAAGAAAGACGAATTTACCAATAATAATCTCGGGTGGTGCAGGAAAAAAAGAACATTTTCTTGAAGCATTCAAACATGGTGCCCAAGCAGCACTTGCTGCTTCAGTATTTCATTACAATCTCATCTCTATTTATGAACTTAAAAAATATCTAACCAGTAAAGGAGTGAAAGTAAGGTTATGAAAAAAATAGATAGTCTGATAAACAAAATCGACTGGGATAAAATGAACGGGATCATACCTGTAGTAGTGCAAGACACAAATGGCACAGTCCTTACATTAGGATATGTAAACAAAGAAGCGCTGAAAATGTCTTTGGAAAGTGGATTAATGCATTACTTTTCAAGAAGTAAAGAAAGAATAAGAATGAAAGGAGAGGTAAGTGGTAATATTCAAAAAATAAAGAATATCAAAATTGATTGCGACAATGACGCACTACTTGTTACAGTAGAACAAAAGGGAGCTGCTTGCCATACAGGAAATTACTCCTGCTTTTATAGAGAACTCGGTGAAATGGATTCTAGCGAACATGCATCGATAGATTATTCTCTAAATATTCTCAAAGAATTAGAACATACAGTAAACTCAAGAAAAAAGCTTTTGCCTAAAAATTCATACACTTCGTCCCTATTTAAAGAGGGAAGAGAGAAGATCTACAAAAAGTTCGGAGAAGAGGCAATAGAAGTGCTTGTTGCTGAAACAAAAGAAAGAATAATTTATGAAACTGCGGATATGTTATATCATCTCCTCGTTCTTTTATCGTACAATGAAATTACCTTAAAAGAAATAATGAATGAACTAGCAAGGAGAAGAAAATGAATTTTAGTAAACTTGTAGAAACACTCAGTGAATATACGCCCAATAAAGAAAATTTACCAATCAGGTTAGATAAAAATGAAAGCCCTTTTGATATTCCTATTGAAATCAAGAGAGAAATCTTTGAAATACTTTTGAAAGAAAAATGGAACAGATATCCTAATGTATCCGCAGAACCTCTCAAAAATGCACTTGCACAAATTCACAATGTAAGTCCGGAAAATATAATCATAGGAAATGGTAGTGACGAAATATTATCCGTATTGTTGAAAATATTCAACGGGGATCATGCAATTACGACACCTCCCACTTTCAGTATGTATGATCACTACATACGAATGGATTCCATTAAGAACGTTAAAATTTTTCTTGATAAAAACAACTTTAAACTGCCTACCGAAAGAATCATTGCTAAAACAAACAGACACACAAAAGCCGTATTTATATCTAATCCAAACAATCCTACTGGAAATGGTTTCCCAGAAGAAGATATCAGAAAGATCATAAATACAGGTGTTCCTGTTGTAATTGATGAAGCATATATAGAATTTTCGAAAAGGAAAAGTTTTATTAGCGAAGCCGTAAATCGTGAAAACGTAATCGTATTGAGAACTTTTTCGAAAGCCTTTTCTCTTGCAGGAATTAGGGTTGGATACGCAATTTCAAACAAGCCCATTATAGAAAGACTACATAAAGTAAAATCTCCTTTCAGTGTAAACAGATTATCAATGCAAATTGCAATCTATTTGCTAGGTCAAGATAAAATTATTAAAAATAATATAAGAAAAATAATTCAAAATAGGGAAATCCTATTACAAAAGTTACCAAAAGAAATAACATATAAAAGTGAAACAAACTTTATACTGGTCCATGCAAATGCTTTTTCGTTTTTAAAGAAAAAAGGAATACTTGTTAGAAACCTTAATGGTATACTGAAAAACCACGTAAGAATAACAGTCGGAAATAAAGCAGAAAATGAGGTAATAATAAATGCTTTCGAAGAATTTATTAAAAGATAAACTAAAATGGGTAATTTTTGATATAGATGGGGTTCTAATAGATGTTAGCAAAAGCTTTGACCAATGTGTCTTGAAAACGGTAGAATATCTTATTCCAAACAAACCAAAAGAACTGACAATAGACATCATAAGAAAAATGAGAAATATAGGCGAATTTGGGGATGATTTTAAAATAACTGAGGCAATAATACGCATGATAAAGTATAACGCTGATTTCGAAGCAGAGCTTCAAAACGGAATGCTTAACATAGAACATATCAGAGAAAAATATCCAGGTTTAGAGTTTAATCCCCAAAAAATTGTTGAAGTTTTTAACTCCTTATACCTCGGAAAAAACACCTTCGCAAAAAATGGTTTATGGAAAAAAGAACAAAGAATTGTAAACAAAAGATTATTAAAAAAAATTATAAGTTTATATAAAACTGGAATTATAACAGGAAGGAATAAAGTGGAATTAAAACTTGCCATGCAAATAATAGGTATAGATTTTAAGAATAACATAATAACAAGAGAATATGGGCTAAAACCAGACCCAGATTTATTATACAGAATCGTAAATAAAACTTCATCTGGTCTCTACATAGGAGACACACAAAATGATAAAAAGTTAGTGGAAAATTACAATAAAAAATACAAAGAAAAATTTAAATTCTTAAAAGTGTCAGATAAAAACAATATAAATTCAATTTTAAAAAATTTACTTTAATAATTTCCGTTTTTGAATAGAATATAGCGGCATAAATTTTATAACATAATTGGAGGTAGCGTATGAAAAGTTTATTTGAAGACGCTTTACAACGTGTTGATGAAGCGGCCGAAAGGCTGAACCTTGATCCAAACATCTACAAAATCTTAAGAAAACCTAAAAAACAAGTGATAGTTTCCATACCCGTTGAAATGGACGATGGTACGATAGAAGTATTTGAAGGATACAGAGTACATTACAATGTTGCAATGGGACCTGGAAAAGGTGGGATAAGATTTCACCCAAATGTAACTCTCGATGAAGTAAAAACCCTCGCAATGTGGATGACGTGGAAATGCGCTGTTGTAAACATTCCCTTTGGTGGAGCAAAAGGCGGTGTAGCAGTTGATCCTGAGAAACTATCTAAAAAGGAGTTAGAAAGGTTGACAAGAAGATATACAGCAGAAATCATTGACTTGATTGGGCCAGAAATTGACGTACCTGCACCAGATGTTAATACAAATCCACAAATAATGGCGTGGATAGTAGATACATACAGCATGCACATGAGAAAAACAGTAACCAGTGTAGTAACTGGCAAACCCGTATTCTTAGGAGGTTCTCGCGGAAGAAAAGAAGCCACAGGAAGAGGAATAATGATCATAGCAAAAGAAGCAGGAGATGCTTATGGGATTCCATTAAAAAACGCAACAGTTGCAGTACAAGGATTCGGAAACGTTGGGTCAGTTGCAGCAAAACTCATTGCATCACAAGGAGCAAAGGTAGTCGCACTTAGCGACGTCAATGGGGGAATATACAACAAAAACGGAATAGATGTAAATGCAGCATTGAGAAAGGTTGAAGAAACCGGTACAGTAGTGAACCTAGAAGGTACAGAACCAATCACCAACGAAGACTTACTCGAATTAGATGTGGACTTCTTAATTCCTGCAGCCCTTGAAAATCAAATCACAAGAGAAAATGCAGAAAATATCAAAGCAAAAATTATCGTTGAAGGTGCAAATGGTCCAACTACAACCGAGGCAGACAGGATCCTCAATGAAAAAGGAGTAATTGTAATTCCAGATATTCTTTCTAATGCAGGCGGGGTTACAGTCTCTTACTTCGAATGGGTACAGGATAGAGAGGGATATTTCTGGAAAGAAAGTATTGTAAATGATCGATTAGAAGAAGTAATGACTGATGCATTTACTGATGTTTACCAGATGTCCCAAAAATTTGATGTCCATATGAGACTTGCAGCATATATGGTAGCAATAAAACGAGTTGCAGATATTACAAAAATGCGTGGAATTTACGCCTGATATCTAAGCGCCCTCAAATCCTAATGAGGGCGCAATTCGTTTTTTGTAAACAGAATTAAGTCTCCACCATCAACTTTGTGGTCAAAATTTAAATCGCAGTAGTGATTAAAGCCTTTATCCATATATGTAAGACCAAACGATTTTAATAAAGCAGAATAATCTTCATCTGTTATTTTTCCATCAAAATTCACATCATTTACGGCATATCCATCAACTTTAAAACTCTCTTCACTTATTTTATTAGAATCAGTTATAACATAAAAATGCATTTCAGAGTTTCCCCTCACTCTTCCGCTTATTACGATATCGCCAGAACAATCGTTGAATCGTATTATGCCAAAACCGTTATCAATAATCGCCTTCTTTAATGATACAGATTCAACAAAAAAATTCTTTTCAGGAAATGTAAAAAAGAAATTTTCATTTATCGGAACATGCAATTGTATCTGCAAATTTTTTCCACCTTCGAATTTAATTTTTATATCAGATTTTTCGTAGTTTTGCCTTGCTTCTGATGATTGTTCCAAACCGTTAATATTCCATCTCAAAGCAGGATCACCGTATATATTGTAATCATAAATATCCATGAGAGCACCCTCGACAGGATCCTCAAGATCTGCAAAAAGTAGATTATTGAAAAAAAATTCGAAGGAATCATATAGTGCCTTTCCCACTGTTTCTCCACCAACGAGATTTTTTACAAAATAATAATTTATACTTCCCGTGCCCCCATCATTTTTGTTCGCAAAATAAGAAGGGGAAAAACTTATTTCTGTAGATCCCAAAAATGAAACGGCACCACTCCTCAACAAAGCAATCCCAAGATTATCGTTTCCATGCTCATTAAGGCAACTCCCTGAAAAAAAGATTCCACTTACATTCTTGGGAAGATCCGATTTACTAACAAAACTTTCAAATGAATTACCATCATCTGGTACCCCATTCCTATTTGAATCAACCCATACTGTATTGTACGCACCGTATGAACTTCCGTGAGCAACCCAATCGGTAAATCCTGCATCTTTTATAGAAGAATAAAAATTCTTCCTGTCTAAAGGAAAAGTGCAACTGAATATTGAAGGAAAACTACCGCTTTTATCAAAAAGCATTATTTTTTTAACTGGAATAAGACTTCCTATGAGATTTTCTTCCCTTGCACCATCCCCATTAAAAATCTTTGCTCCCTGGTACATCTCACCAGGATAAGAAATAAAAGTGGCAGCAAGAACAGATTTTTGAGGTGGATTTTTTTCAAACTTTTCAGTATTCAGTAAAACCCTTTCTATGTCAGCATTGTTATTAAACGGAATTCTTCCAACAATAAGGTCTGGTTTGATTTCAATTCTATCGTCCCAGAGTTCTCCAGGAAATCCGTCTTTGTCCTTATCAATGTTCTCCGATAGTAAAGCATAATAAAGGTCAGTTTCTGTAGCCCCGGCGGAATTGTACGATTGCCGGTGTATAGTCTCAGAAGGGTACATAAACGGTCTGGGAATCAAATCGCTGTTCCCTAATATAAGGAGATATCCAGAAGAAAAATGCATTTTAAGATAATTCCTGATGTCTTCTGCCCTATTTGAACCTATCTCGGATAAGAAGATTACCTTCACATTAAATTCTTTACTTCTATAATGTGCAAACATTTCTGCACTCTGTTTAAGGCTATCCGGCGCAAGAATTATATAGTTCATTTTTTTAATTCCCGAATAAGCAGAATGCGGAAAATCTAAATTTAAAATAACTATCAAAACAACAAACAAAACTATGATAAATTTATTTAGTTGCTTCATTAACCAATCTCCTTATTTTGTTTTTCAAATAAACTGCAAAACACGGCCGATCTGTTATAATACCATCAACACCAAACAGAATAAATTTTGCAATAGAAATAGGCCTGTTAACCACCCATGGAAAAACTGTTTTACCCGCATTGTGAACACGGGTTATGCCTTTCTTTCCAATAAGAAGGCTCAATGGATTTACCCCGTCCAGCCCTTCTGCGGCTTTAACTGGATTTTTTGGTATTTCATACAATTGGTTGATCTTCAAAAATGGATATTTATTTTTCATACCTAAAAGCGTCTCTCTATTAAACGAACTTATGAGAAATCTATCAAAGCCAAATGGCTCAATCGTTTCAACCACTTCTTCTGAAATTCCTGGATAAAAACTTTCCCCTCGCTTTATTTCAACATTTATAAAATCCGAGTTAATATTTTCAAGAACCTCGTGAAGTTCCGGTATTCTTGTATATTTGTTTGAAAAAACTCTATCACCCGATTCATAAGAAAAATCGCTTTCTGCAACAAGATCTCCCACATACTTTTTATTGTACAACCTTGCCTTCCTTAGAGACTTAACAACACCTTTATCGATTTCAATAAAATATTTTCTTTCTTTGCAACCTATTTTATCCGTTATTAAAATAAAAAATTCGCTATCAGACAATCTATATACTTTAATATGCCAATGAACAGATAGATCTCCGCTTTTTACAAGGTGTGATATATCCAGCGATTTTATTTCTGAAAGCGACAAATTTCTGATCGGAATTTTATTTCCCGTGATCCGTCTTAAATCAGAATCATGTATAACAACAAGTTTATTATCGCTTGTAAGGTGAACATCAAGTTCAATGCCATCTGCACCGCATTGCAAGGCATTTTTAAAACTGTCAATTGAGTTTTCAGGCGCTGTAAATCGGGCACCTCTGTGCCCTAATATTAAAGATAGTTTCATCTCAACAAGTTAAAAACGCTCCAAAGTACAGTAATTGCCGAAAATGAAAAAACCGTCTGCAAAATAGCCCTGCTCTCAAACTTGGACGGTTTCGCATTGAGAAACAGCCAGCCCAAAATTCCACACAGTAATCCTGAAAAACAAAGAACTAAAACAAAATACAAACTTCCGTGCTTGCCAAAAAATATCATTTCAAATAAAAGCATAAGAGATACAGTAATGTTCACCAATACATTCCTGAAACTTCCTTTTTCTGCAACAATGAAAAGAACGAATAAAATCAGAAACAAAAAAGCACTTTGAGTAAATTTCATAATTCCGGTAAAAATCGGGATAGCAAACAGAGAATAAAAAGAAAAGATACCAGCAGTTACAGAGTAAAATATCTCTTTTTTAATCGAGTTTGTCTTTCCCGCACGACGCATAAGGAAAAAGGCAAAAACAAAAAGCAAGGCAGCAACTACATACAGTAATGAACTATTTAGATTAAAAAACGTAAATAAAAACAATTCAAGTACTAAAAAAAGGAAGATAAAATAAACTGGTAGGAAAAAGTAGTCAAATTTTACTCGTTCCATAACTTTCTCATAGATTTTCGCATTGTAGAATACCGTCTGGGGTACTTCGGAGGGGTTTGCTTAACTTTTTCGAGCACAAGGAGATACTTTTCAAAAGGTATATCACCTAACCTGTATGGAATAATTTTGCTTACCTTACCTCCAAGTTTTTCTATAAAACTTTCATATTTTTCAAGCCGATCAATGTCTTTTCTTCCTTTCCACAGAATAACTTTACCTCCAATTTTCACAAAAGGTAAACCTATTTCCGCATTAATCGGGATTTTACTCACGCCCCTCATAGTTGCAACATCAAAAACCTCTCTAAAAGAAGGATCTTTCCCGATATCCTCGCCCCGTGATACAATAATTCCCACTTCAGAATCAAATTCAAGCCTTCTCAATACCATCATCACAAAGGCAGCCTTCTTTTCCTTTGAGTCGAGAAGTGTTAACTCAATAGATGGGAAAGCAATTTTAAGGGGAATTCCAGGAAAGCCAGCGCCCGTTCCAATATCAATAACCTTTTGCTTTTCAAACTTAACGGCTAACGATGCAGCAAGAGAATCAGTAAAATGCTTTAATGCAGTTTCTCTATCGCCTTCTATTGCAGTTAAATTAAAACGAGTGTCATTCCAATCTGAAAGCATCATTTTATGAATAAGCATTCGGCGTAGAGCTCGGTCATCAAGCTCCACACCGAATTTCTTTGCCTCTTCTCTAACAACTTCTACAAAAGTTATTTCGCTAATTTAAACTTCACCTCTCCCTTTTCCATATACGCCTCAATTTTGCTTCCCTGTTGAGGCTGGTTCTTAAGTATAAACTCAGCAAGAGGATTTTCAAGATACTTCTGAATCGTCCTTCTTAAGGGCCTGGCACCATATATTGGATCAAATCCTTTGTTTGCAAGGAATACTTTTACATCATCGTTTACCAGCAATGTAATGCCCCTGTCCTGCAATTTTTTCTGCGTATAACCAAGTAAAATATCCACAATCTTTCTGAGTTGTTCCATTCCAAGAGGATTAAACACAATCACCTCATCAATTCTATTAAGAAACTCTGGTCTAAAAACGTGCCTCATTTCCTCCTGCACTCTCTCAACAACACGTTCATACTGTGTCATATACTCCTTTGTTCCCGGAATTGCATTTATCTCTGTGATATATCTACTCCCAATATTGGAAGTCATTATTATAATGGTATTTCTGAAATCTACAGTCCTGCCTTTGGAATCGGTAAGTCTCCCGTCATCTAAAACTTGCAAGAGTATATTAAATACATCAGGGTGTGCTTTTTCTATCTCGTCAAGCAACACAACAGAATATGGATGCCTTCTTACCGCTTCCGTAAGTTGTCCACCCTGTTCGTACCCAACATATCCAGGAGGTGCACCTATAAGTCTTGAAACTGAAAACTTCTCCATGTATTCAGACATATCAATACGAATTAGTGCTTTTTCTGTATCAAACAAGAACTCTGCAAGGGCTTTTGCAAGTTCAGTTTTACCAACTCCAGTTGGCCCAAGGAATATAAATGATCCAAGCGGCCTGTTTGGATCAGAGAGCCCGGCACGTGCCCTTCTTATTGCATTTGAAACTGCAATAATTGCTTGATCCTGACCAACAACACGCTTTTTAAGTTCATCTTCCAGATGAAGTAATTTTTCTCTTTCGGATTCAAGCATTTTGGAAACCGGGATTCCCGTCCATTTCGAAACAATCTCTGCAACCTCTTCTTCGCCAACTTCTTCTTTAAGAAGTGGATTCTCTTTTTGAAGTTCTGCAAGCCGTTTATTTGCTTCCTCCAATTTCTTTTGAAGTGCAGGAATTTCTCCATAAAGTATGCGTGCCGCTTCGTCTAAATCGCCTTTTCGTTCAGCAAGTTTTGCCCTGGTTTTTAAATCATCAATTTGTTTCTTAATCTGCCGAATTTCGTTGATTGCAGCCTTTTCCTGTTTCCATTTCGCAGTGAGCGCTGCATCTTTTTCTTTAAGATCAGCAAGTTCTTTTTCAATTGCTTTTAATCTCTCTGCGGTTTGTGGATCCGATTTTTCACGTTCTAATGCTTTTTTCTCCATTTCAAGCATTCGGATCTTTCTTTTCAATTCATCAAGTTCCACAGGCATACTGTCTATTTGCATTCTTAAAAGGGAAGCCGCCTCATCGATAAGATCAATGGCTTTATCTGGAAGGAATCTATCAGTAATATACCGTGCAGAAAGTTTTGCTGCAGCAACCAATGCAGAATCTTTAATTTTTACACCATGATGAACCTCGTATTTTTCTTTTAATCCTCTCAGAATTGCAATCGTCTCTTCAATAGAAGGTTCTTTTACATAAACAGGCTGGAACCTTCTTTGAAGTGCAGCATCTTTTTCTATGTATTTTCTGTATTCATCAATAGTTGTTGCACCAATTGTTCGAAGTTCACCTCTCGCAAGAGCCGGTTTAAGCATATTAGATGCATCAAGAGATCCTTCGGTTGCACCAGCACCTACAACAGTGTGAATTTCGTCAATAAACAGGATTATTCTACCTTCGGATTTTTTGATTTCCTCAATTACTGCTTTCAATCTATCTTCAAATTCTCCTCTAAACTTTGCACCAGCAACAAGTGCTCCAAGATCAAGTTGAAAGATAGTTTTATCTTTTAATGTTTCCGGAACATCTCCTGCAACTATTCGTTGCGCAAGCCCTTCTACTATTGCTGTTTTACCAACTCCTGCCTCACCAATAAGAATTGGATTATTCTTCGTTCGTCTCGTTAAGATCTGCATTGTTCTACGGATTTCCTCGTCTCTTCCTATAACCGGATCAAGTTTTCCTTTTCTTGCAAGATCAGTTAAATCCCTTCCGTATTTTTCGAGTACTTTATATTTGTTTTCAGGAGTTTTATCCGTCACTTTTCTACCTCCCCTTATCTCATTAATTACTTTAAGAACATCTTGTTTTCTAATTCCAAAACGGGCAAAAATTGGTTGAAGTTCAGGATCGTCCATCGAAGCAAGAAACAGGTGCTCTGTACTAATAAATTCATCCTGCATTTTTTGAGTCTCTGCTTCTGCCTTTTTAAATAAAGAATCAAGCCTGCTTGTTATATACACTTTATCGGAAAAAGCACCTTCTGTTTTCGGAAAATTAGAAATTTTATCATAAAGTGCATTAACAAATATGCTTCTATCAACCTTCAAAGCATCTAAAATTGCTGGAACCATCCCTTCCTGCTGATCTGCAAGAGCAACAAGAAGGTGTTCAACATCAATTGCCTGATTTTTCTCGTTGGCTGCTATATCTTTTGCAGCAACAAGAGCCTCCTGTGCTTTTTCGGTAAGTTTTTCCTGATCCATATTTCCACCCCCTTTCACGCAAATTTACCGCTTAATTTTACCACAAAAATGCAAATTTTAAAAGTATCTTAAGCCTCTTAAAATCTATTTTATAAACGAGATTTTTGTAATATAATTCTGTTATGAAAAAATTTTTTACTGTAGCCATATTAATGGCAATTATAATAGCAATAAATTGTGTAGTTGGAGTTACAGCAAATGCCGAAAACAAAACTTCGGTTCTTGTGAATAAGTCTTACCATCTCCTATTCGTTCTTAAAGAAAATACCATTACAGATGTTGTCCCTGTTTCAATCGGAAAGGGAGGAGAAAGTGAAACACCTACGGGAAACTTCACAATAGTAAGTATCGTACACAATCCAAAATGGTATTTCAATGGAAAAGTTTACCCCCCATACATTGAAGATCCTGAAAACGGTCTCGGTGTTTGCTGGATAGGAATATCTCTTCCTTCCTACGGAATTCATGGCACAAATGAACCGTTATCACCGGGAAGAAACAGATCTCATGGATGCGTTCGCATGAATAACTCAGATATTCTGAAAATTTCGAAAGAATCATTCATCGGTGAATCTGTAACAATAATCAATGGAAACAAAAGTGTAATATCAAATCTTTTAAAACCAATCAATCTGCTTTACGATACAGAAAATATCTTGCAAAACTCTGAATAATTCACCTAAAAATACTCTGCAAGAGTTTTTATTCTATGCATTACTTCGATATAATTTAACAGATCAAAAACTTTTAGGGGGTGAATAATGAACGGTAGTAAAATGATAGGCATTGCATTTGGGATAATTGCGCTTGGGTTCGCTGTATGGCTCGGTACAACAACTGGAGCAAGAAGCCCTGGAGGAACTGCACTTGGATTCATAATTCTTGTTATACTGCCCGGAATAATAGGCACATACCTGTTTATAAACGGAGGAAAAGAAGAGAAAGAAATGAAAAAAGTTGAAATAGAACAAAAAATCCTCAATGCTGTGGAAACGAGAGGCACAGTTAAAGTTAATCAATTAATAGTTGAAACAGGGCTCAGCCGGGATAAATTTCGTGATTACCTTGAAGATTTAGTAGGAAAAGGGCTTTTTACAGGATACGTGGACTGGAAAGGTGGTAAACTTGTTTCTGCAGACATAGCAAAACTTGATATGCATAAGTGTCCTAACTGCGGTGCACCACTTGAACTTGCAGGTAAAGGAGTAGTAAGGTGTCCATACTGCGGAACGGAAATTTTTCTTAAATAAATAATATAGGGGAACTAAAACATGATAATAGATTACAACGGAAAGAAACCTAAAATTGCAAAATCCGCTTTTATAGCCGAAACTGCTGTTATTATCGGAGATGTAATAATAGAAGAGGAGGCAAATATCTGGTTCGGCGCAGTTTTAAGAGGAGATATAGCACCAATCATTATTAAGAAAGGAGCAAATATACAGGACAATACCGTTATACATGTTGACACTAATATTCCCTGTATCGTTGGAGAATACGTTACAGTAGGCCACGCAGCAATATTACATTCAACTACAATTGAAAGAGAATCTCTTATAGGAATGGGCGCAACCTTACTCACTGGTTCACACATCAAGGCACATTCCATAATAGGAGCAAATGCACTTGTAACAGAAAACAAAGAAATTCCGCAAGATTCACTTGCTGTGGGAATTCCAGCAAAAGTAATACGAGCATTAACCAATGATGAAAAAAAATTCATAAAGGAGAATGCACTACACTATGTGGAAACAGCAAAAATATACAAATCTATATCAAAGAAAGCAGAATAATCTTACCGATACTATAGATACTATATTATTTATTCTAGCAATTTTCGAATTATGTTTCTTACTATTATTTTCTCAACTTGGGGATGAACAGCTTTTCTTTCAAATTTACATATCCACATTAATCACATCCATTGCTGGAGTTCTTTTTCTGTTTAATAATCTCATCAGAAAGAACAGCAAAAGTTTAGTGATGTATACACCTTTCTTTGTTTATATTATATTATTTATCGCCGGCATCTTTGTTTCATGTTTATTATCTCCATATAAATACGGCTCTATTTTGGAGTTTCTGAAATTTTTTAATGCAATTCTGATAACATTTATCTTAATAAGCACTGTCAAAAGAACATATAGTTTAATAATGTCTTTTCTTAAATCCATTACTATAATGGGGCTAATTTCTTCAGTAATAGGCATCTTTTCTTTTTTAAGCATGGTATTTTTTCCATCTTCCCAGTTCTCGTACTTTGTAATAAAGCATGGTTTTGTTTTAAATAATCGTGTTGGTTCGCTTATGCAATACCCAAATACATATGGAGCTTTCCTCTCTATTTCCTTACTTTTCTTACTGTACCTTATAACAGAAAAGAAATTAAATACTTCAAAAAAGATATTTGGATATCTGAGCAGCATTTTAATCCTTTACTCAATTTATCTAACAAAATCTAGAGGAGCCATCTTTATTTCCCTTATCATTGGTATAATCCTTTTACTCTCTTTTTTTAAAAACAAAAAACGATTACTGCTCAACCTGGGAATTTCAGCCGGAGGAGTGCTCATATTGATAATCTTAAGTCATACTTTCGTTAAACTTTTACCAACGTTCACTCCAGAAACAAACAACCTTGCTTCACAAATCTTAAAAAAGAATGGAACTTCTATACCAGCAAGAATACAATTTGCAAAGGACGCCATAAAAATGTTCTTTACAAAACCAATATTTGGATACGGATTAAGAACCTTTAGATACGAAATGGTAAAATTTAGACCATTTGGAGGACTATACTCTATATTACCCCATTCATCAATTCTAATGTTACTTTCCGAAACAGGAATATTTAGTACCTTCTTTTTTCTGTTAACTATCTTTTCGATACTAGTAAAATCATTCCCGTTAGCGAAAAAAAGTTCATTATTCGCCGTTATTTACACAGCAACAATAAGTCTACTATTGCATACATTTGTAGATATAGATTTTATCTACCCATTAGCTGTTACTATCACTTTTATACTACTTGGCTTATTAGTAAACCTCTCAGATAACAAAGGGAAAAAGATATACTTGCCCAACAAACGATTTGTTTCTGTAGTTTTGTTGACAATTTTTGCGTTTCTCATAGTTTCAATAAGTCCTAAGGCAATATCTTCCGTGTATGGGCTATCAGGTAATTACAAATTTAATAATGGAGAATTAATAAATGCTGCTTATTCATATATATCAGCAATAAAACATGATTTCAACAATGACATATATCATTATCGAATTGCTTCTATCTACAGAGAGCTTTCCTTCTCAAAAACACTTTCCTGTAATAACAAGATAACTTTTAAAGAACTAAAAGAAGCAATGACACTAAACCCCATTAATTTTAACTATCCTGAAATGTACGGAATATTAAAATTAGCCCTAAAGAACCAGGAATCAATAGCATACTTTAACAAAACAATTGAACTAAATCCTACAGATCCAAATATTCCAGCATTAAAATCGTTAGCAATTGTTTATACAGAAAACAATATTTCAGATGCAAAAGATCTAGCCGAGACGATACTCAGAAAAAATCCAAATAATTCTATTGCCCTAACAACAATTGGTTTATGTGAGCTACCATCACCATCTTCTTTATCGTATTTCACAAAAGCATTAAAATTAGACAAATACAACTCATTTGCATATCTTGGAAAAGCACTTTACTATAAACATATAAACGATAAAGAAAAAGAAGTAGAGAACTTATTTAAACTTACCAGGATATCTCATTGTCTAAAAGAGGGATGGACAGAATATCTTCAAACAGCGCCTATAATAAAAATAGATTCATATAAAATCTCTGGCTCATCTTTGCTGTTAAGCTGGTCTGTTATAAAAAACAAAAATCTTATAAAAACGTTTTTAATTAAGATTGAATCTCAAAACGGAAAAATTCTAAAAACAATCCAGGTAGATAATGCAACAAACAAAATCGAAATAAAGAATTTCGCATTTGTGAGAAGGAATAATGTAAAAATTTCAATAACAGCATTGGATAACAATAATTTACCTGTTTCTGAAATTGTTTCTAAATACAACCCAATCCAAAACTAACACTAAAAAAACTTATTTAAATTAAAAGAGAGGGAGTTATTCACTCCCTCTCTTTTAATTTAATCGATCTAAATAGTAATTTTACGGAATTGCTGGAGCAGTAGCGCTTTCCTGAAGCTGAGTCGTGGAATCTGTTCTGTAGAGATAGTCAGTATAACTACCAGCAGAGCCTTTATAACCGCAGTAAAGAACCCATGCAGTTCCATCACTAGAACCATAGTAATAGCTATCCGTAGGGAAGAACGGATCCACCATAGAATCTAATGTAGCGGGCTTGATGTATTGAATTCCACCTTTTTCACCAGTAGCGGTAGTGTTCGTAGAAGTATTAGTTGTAGCACTTATACCTGTTAACTCTTGATAAAGTACAGCAGTAGAATCATTAACCTTTACCGCAGAGGTAGCAACAGGATAAGAACCCCAATCTGTTCTATAAGATTCAAGTGCAGTTGCAAGAGACTCAAAATCAGACGCAACTCTTGCTTTCTTCGCCCTCTCTGTCATTTTCAAGTAGTTTGGTATTGCAATTGCTGCTAAGATAATGATAATCGCAATTACAATCATAAGTTCAATCAATGTGAAACCCTTTCTGTTTCTTGCTTTACTAATTGTCCACATATTTTTCGCCTCCTATTAAAATTTTCTTTTCGAACAGGTCTAGAATAACAGCAAGTGATGTTTTTCTGAGTTTCTTTATGCCAAATCACCTCCTCATTTGTAGATTTTTCTATTATATACAAAATTCAACAATAAGTCAAATCCATCACATTTATTAAACATAATCTTTACTATACCTATAAAAAATGCAATGCCGGTTACGCCACTCGGCTCCTCGTACCTCCATGGCGTCCATATTGAAGGTACGAATCACTGCCCTCATTGCTTTTATAAATTGTAATAATTACAGAAAAAAAATCAAGGGGTTTTTGAAAGTTTTATTGAACAACATACCAACTAGGTTTTGTAGCTGTATCCTCATAGTTAACACCGCTTCCTTTTAAAATATAGTGTGTTGTCCCGTTATTTTTATATTCACAAGCAAGCATATAGGAACTCCCGTCTTGCGAATAATATTCATAATCCTTGGTAGGATCATACGGATCTTTCATTTCCCTAATTATCCAAGTTCTCATAAAATAGTCTATTCCACCTTTTTCTCCTGTTGCAGTAGTGTGAGTTGGAGTATTCAATGTTGCCCCTTCTCCTGTAAGTTCTCTGGTTATCGTACTCGTGGGCGTAACATAGTCTGTATGATAACCGAATGTTTCACCCGTTGAACCCGTTACAGGATAAGTCCCCCAATCTGCCCGGTACGCTTCTAAAGAATCTTGAATAGTCCTAAAATCTCCCAATACTCTTGCTCTTCTTGCTCTATTGACAAATTTTGCATACACAGGTATTGCAATAGAGGCAAGAATAATTATTATAGCAACAACAATCATTAACTCTATGAGAGTAAACCCCTTTCTTTTCATCAGTGTACATACCCCGCCATCTGGAATATTGGGAGATAAAGAGAAATAAGAACGCCACCAATAAGGCCTCCGACAAAGACCATCATTATTGGATTAATCAATGCAGATATATTGTTTATCATATAATCCACCTCCTCATTATAAAATTCCGCCACTTTTTTTAACATTTCATCAAGACTTCCGCTTTCTTCACCAATTCCCGTCATTTCAACAACCATTGGTGTAAACATTCCGCTCTTTTCGAGAGCAGCAGCAAGTGATTCCCCTCTTTTAATCCTGTTTACAATATCATCTATTGCATCTCCTATGACCACATTATCAATTATTCCTCTCACAGTCTCGAGACATTCAACAAGTGGAATTCCTGCACTAAACAAAGTAGCGAGTGTATCACTGAAACGCGCCATTGCTGATTTTAAATTCAATTCCCCAAAAACAGGCATCTTCAGCTTGCCTGCATCTACATGTCTTCTACCTTTAGGAGTTTTTGCCCATTTAGCATAAGCAATATAACTTACAACAAGGACACCAAATACAATCCAACCTTTATGTACAAGAAAATCTGCCATCGCAAATACTGCTTTTGTAGGTGCAGGTAATGGAGCACCTAATTGAGATAAGAAGCCTTCAAAAGTTGGTATAACAAAGATAAAAAGTCCTATTACAATAAGTATAGAAAAAACCAGGACGGCAAGCGGGTAAGTCATTGCACCTTTTAACTTATGCTTTGTCTCGTAATCCCTTTGCAAAAATGTACTCATTTTTAAGAGTGAATCACCTAAATTACCACTTACTTCCCCTGCCTTTACCATACTTATGTATAATTGACTAAAAACATCGGGAAATTTGGCTAAAGCAGAAGAAAGAGAATTTCCCTTCTTTACTTCTTCCAATAAATTTACAATAATGCCTACAAGTTTAGGATTTGCTGTTTGCTTTGCAAGTACAGACAACGCACGAGAGATTGAAAGCCCGGCATTAAGCATCGTTCCAAATTGATTGGTGAATATAGATAAATCTCTTATTGAAATAGTATTAAGTTTAGAAAGAAGACTTTCCCCTTTTGCTGAACTACCACCCTGAAAACGTCCCTTTACTTCCTTAATTGATACAATTCTATTCCCTTTCGACCTTAAATAATCGGCGACATCAGACGAAGAATCCATTGAAATCCTGCCTGTTTCGAGTTTCCCATCAGGCCTTATTACTTTATATGTAAAAGTCGCCATTCATTATCACCTTCCCATAAGATTCATAAAACTTTCCTTATTAAATGCATACTGCAAGCCCTGTTCATATGTAATCAATCCTTTATTCACAAGGGATTTCAGCGATGCCTCCATTGTTTGCATTCCAACATCTGCTTTTGTTTGGATTATAGACGGAATCATAAAACTTTTTCCTTCTCTTATTAAATTTCTTACAGCTGGTGTTGCAATCAATACTTCTGTTGCTAAAACAAGGCCGTTTTTATCAGCACGTGGAATAAGTTGCTGTGAAAAAACTGCAAGTAGTACACTGCTCAACTGAGTTTTCACCTGTTCCTGCTGATGCGGTGGGAATACATCAACGATCCTATCTATGGATTGTGCAGCGGAATTTGTATGAAGTGTCGCGAACACAAGATGTCCAGTTTCCGCAGCTGTAAGCGCAGTTGCAATTGTTTCATAGTCTCTCATCTCTCCTACAAGTAAAACATCAGGATCTTCCCTCAATGCAGAACGAAGAGCATTTGGAAAGCTCCATGTATCACTTCCTAATTCCCTTTGAGCAATTACAGAACGTTTGTGATGAAATAAATATTCAATAGGATCCTCTATCGTAATTATATGAACAGACTTATTTGTGTTTATCTCATCTATCATGGCAGCCAGAGTAGTAGATTTACCATGACCAGTAGGTCCTGTAACAAGTACAAATCCCCTTTCGTGCTCTATTATTTTATGCGCAACCTCAGGAACACCAAGCGAATCAAGTGAGGGAATTTCAAATGGAATTCTTCTGAAAGCTGCTGCTATTGAACCTCTCTGGAAAAAACTATTCACTCTGAAACGCGCAACTCCAGGTATCGCATAAGAAAAATCATATTCAAGATTTTTCTTGAAAAGTTCTCTCTGTTTATCAGTCATTATAGAAAAAATCATTTCAGCGGTATCTTCTGGAGTTAAAGAATCCTCTTCTAAAAATACAAGTTCCTTATTGATCCTCAATACTGGTGGTAATCCCACCGTTAAATGCACATCAGAAGCACCTTGTTCAGTAGCAAACTTTAACAATTCCTCAAGCGTAATCATCGTTCATCACCTCACTCTATTGTGGAGACAACTCTTAATACTTCTTCTATCGTTGTAAGTCCCTCAGCAGCTTTATTCAAAGCATCGTCAAGCAACGTTTTCATACCTTCTTTACGTGCCTGTTCTGAAATCTCTCTTGAACTTGCATTTCGCATAATGAGTTTTTGTATAGCAGGAGTTATTGGCAATATTTCATTTATTGCAAGTCTGCCTTTATATCCCGTATGATTACATTTATCACAACCTTCACCTTTATAAAAAGCTATCTCGCTAATATCCCTTGAAGTAACAAAGCCAAGGTTCTCCAGAACCTCAGTGGAAGGACGATATGGTCTTCTACAATATTTACAAACTCTCCTAATTAACCTCTGGGCCGTAGCACCTATTAGAGAAGATGCAACAAGAAAAGGCTCAACACCCATATCTATAAGCCTTGTAGGTATAGAAGCAGAGTCATTTGTATGAATTGTGGAAAATACAAGGTGACCCGTAAGAGCCGCTTCAATTGCTATTTTTGCGGTTTCTGCATCACGAATTTCTCCGATAAGTATAATGTCAGGATCCTGCCTTAAAATAGATCGCAATGCCGTGCTAAACTTTAAGCCTGCCTTTTCATTAACTTGAACCTGATTTATACCTTTTAATCTATATTCAACAGGGTCTTCTACCGTAATAATATTTCTCGTAGGTGTGTTAAGTCTCTGTAATGCTGAATACAACGTTGTTGTTTTACCTGAACCAGTAGGACCGGATATTAAAATCATTCCATAGGGCTGGTTAATAATATCTTCAAACTTTTTTAAGTTCTCCGCTGAAAAACCAAGTTTTTCAAGCGGCATTAATGCTTTACTCGTATCTAATATCCTTAAAACAACTTTTTCTCCAAACACAGTAGGTAAAGTGGAAACCCTGAAATCTATTTTTCTGCCCTCAAATTTCAACGAAATTCTACCATCCTGCGGGACTCTCTTTTCTGCTATATCCATATTCGACATTATTTTAAACCTCGAAATAATCCCGGGTTGAACAGACTTCGGGAAAGTCTGTTTTTCATACAGAATACCATCTATCCTGTACCTAACTCTTAATGATTTTTCAAGAGGTTCAACATGAATATCAGATGCACCCTCAACTATTGCTTGGGAGATTATATTATTAACAAGACGTATAACAGGTGCCTCCTCACCAAGTTGTCTTAATTTTGAAATATCCACCTCTTCTTCTTCGCGAACAATTTCTGGAGAAGGACCACCAGCTTCTTCCTCTGCCTGTTTAAGAGCACTCTCCATTTCATAGTACTTCTCAATTGCCTGATTAATTGCCGCCCTTGTAGAAACATAGAATTTAATATTATTACCCAATATAAGTCTTAAGTAATCCATTGCTTCTATATTTGTAGGATCAGCAATCGCAACATGGTAAGTATCTCCTTCTTTTTTGAGCAAGAATATACCATAATAACGTGCCCTATCGGGATCAAGCAAATTCAATATCTCTTTATCTATTTTGTAGTTTAACAAATTTACGTAATCCAGGCCCCACTGCTCAGCAAGAACCTGAGCGGCCTGTTCATCAGTTATTGCACCAATGTCTTCAAGTATTTTTAGTAACGGCTCCTTTGTAACATGCTGAATACTAAGAGCTTTGTTTACTTCTTCTTCAGTTGCAAACCCTTTTACA
Source organism: uncultured Caldisericales bacterium (assembly GCA_964465465.1). Taxonomy (GTDB): domain Bacteria; phylum Caldisericota; class Caldisericia; order Caldisericales; family Caldisericaceae; genus AUK232. The sequence continues at coordinate 29,001 of CAYXJW010000037.1, read as the reverse complement.
AGTACTATCCTACCTACTGCACTACCTTTGCTGTTAATCATTCTTCATCTCCTTCATATGTATAATTTTATCTTCATTTGGAATAGATTCAACTAACTTAACAATCTTCTCATCTTTCACCCCAGAGCGAAGTGCTTTTTCCCCAAATCGTCTCGCTTCATCAAACTTCCCCTGTCTCGTTAAAATAGAAATGATTCGTTCAAATATCACTCTTCTAATAAAATCATTTTCTATATTTGAATCTAAAGCAGATTGATAACGCTTTATGGCAAAATCAGGTAGCCCAATCTTTTCAAAACTCATCCCAAGGAACAAATACATAAGTATTTCGAATCGATGCGAGCGAAGAACGAATTGGAACGAGGCAATTGCCTCCTCATACCTTTCAATAAGATAATACAGGAAACCAAGAACAAAATGTACGTGATAGTCAAATGGAGAAAGAGTACGCTTCTTCTCAAATTTAGAAATTTCCTGTTCTACAAAATTTGCAAAATTATGGTTAGGGGATACATTCTCAAAAAACTTAACGATACTTTCAATATTTTCATTTTCAACTTGCAAAATAAAATTTTTAACAACATACTGTTTATTGTCTGGATTTCTCCTTTGCAAAATCTCGTAAATTTCACCTGCTTTAACAGTATCTCCTTCTATAATAAACAGTTCTGCTGCCTTTATCAATATATTGTCATCCAAATATTCAGCAATTTTAGAAAGACTAGAACCAACTAAGTCTAGACTGTTAACATCTGCTTTAGCAATTAATTTCTTTATGAGATAAGCAACATCTTTATATTTTCCTTTACTTTTCAAAAATTCGGCATACTTTTTAATATAAAGAGTATTATTAGGCTTCAAAGAAAGTATAAGTTTAAGTATTCGTCCTTTTTCCTCGTCAGAAGTAATAACATCTGCATAACCATTAAGCGCAGCTGCCACAATATCTTTTTCTGTATCGAGTGGAATATCCTTTATATATTCTGCTATCTGAACATAGTCTTCAAGCGGTAATTTACCTATCTCATTTGCCCTCATTAACCATTTCAAACCTTCTGGTTTATCACCCATGTTAAAGAGTAACTTACCCACCGTAAGATAATATTTAAAAGTCGTTTTTGTTTTCATATTAAGACTTTTCATTTTAAGAGCAAGATTTTTTAAAACATTAAGATCTTTACTTACAAGCGGGAACAACAGTTCAAAGAGTTCATTTATTAGGTTTTTATCAGTACTTTTAATTTGATTGAAGTATTTTAACGCAACTTCTTTTTCGCCTATGGCGCACGCTTCTCTAACAATTTCTGCTTTTACCGTATAATTATCAGGTACTAACTCTGATATTTTCACGAGATAATTAATTTTCTCATTACCTTTTGCATACTTTACCGCAGCCTTTAAAACAAAAACCTTGTCTTCCTTTCTTCCTGTTTGTTCATAAATATTTGCAAGTTTTTCCACTACAAGTTTACTTTCAGGTTCAATAAGAAATGCTTTTAAAAAATAATACTCAGCTTCCAGAAATTTTTTTCTATCTTTACAGTCATCTGCAAGATTTAACAATAAAGTAAAAGACCTTTTAGGATTATCAAGTACCTTTACAATAGCATTTTTGTACTCTTTTTTCTTGAAAAATTCATCATATATAGCATTATACTTTTCTACATTCTCAGTTTCCTTTTTAAAACTATGTTTTTGCCCCTTATTCAAGACACTTATTTTCTTTACAGAAGCAGTTTTCCTGCTTAGAGGTACTTTTGGATTTACCTCTCCATTAAACACTTCTTTTTTTTGTCCTCTCGGCCCTTGCTCTTCCTTAGATTCAGCTATTTTACTTTCATTAAATATGGGCTCTTCATTCTGGTTTACACTGGTACTCTCACCCTTTATTTCCCTTAATTTTGTTTCTGCAAAAACATTTCCCGGATCTATTGAAATTAAAGTATTAAGATAATCAAGCGCTTCGTCTTTTCTGCCAAGTTTAAGCAAAATCTCCACAGCAATTTCGATATACTTCGGATCCGGAGAAATATGAGAAATCATATATTTAAGAGTTTGTAAAGCATCTTCCGTTCTTCCCTCTCTTAAATTAATATCAACATCTCTCAGAAGTACTTTTTCATTATCCTTAAACTCTCTTTTCAAAGCATAAAGTATCTCTTTAGCCTCTTCACTTTTTTCAAGAGCAATTTTTATATCAACAAGAATAAGCGACATTTCAATAGCTTGCTCGGTCTTACCTATTTCAAAAAGCAGTGGAATAAGTTTTTCATAAAGTTTTTCAAATACTTTATTATCTGAAAAATTCGATCTTTTAAACAGATCTAAGAGTTTTTCATAAAGATCCAGAGCATCTTTGAGATCCCCTTTATCGTAAAGAGAATCTCCTATTTTAATTGCTAAATTTAAAGCAGATTCGAATTTACCCGTATCAACGAGAGATTCGATTCGTTTAAAATAATCCTTCTTAAAAAATAATGCGCTCATTCTCACCTCTCCTTTTTGAAACTTATTATATACCTTTTGCTATAATATTTCAAATATCTCTACAGAACAAAATTCAGATATCCTATTTAAAACATATTTCACCTCGTTTTCGACTACTAGATCGTAAAATATAGTAAGACTTTCCCTACCACCAAGAGAAACAGAAACAATACCACTATCCTCAAGAATTGCCTGAACAAACCATGTATATTTTTTTGGTATCTTTATTTTCTTTATAACCTCACGATCTTTTATTGCTTTATCCACCATAATATTTCCTGATATCTTTATTATGCTCTTCTAATGTTTTTTCAAACACCGCTTCACCATCCGGTTTTGTTAAGAAATAATAATAATCCGTTTTAGGAGCATTTGCAACAGCAAGGAGCGACTTTAATCCAGGGTTGCAAATTGGCCCTGGTGGAAGCCCTATATGTTTATATGTATTGTACGGAGAGTCAATATCTAGATCACTCTGAGAAAGCCACATTTTATGCTTATGCAATGCATAGTTTACCGTGGCATCTGATTGCAAAGGCATGCCCATCTTTAATCTATTAAGAAAAACGCTTGCAACAAGAGGTCTATCTTTATCAAACTTCGCTTCTTTTTCAACAATTGAAGCAAGTATTACGGCTTCCTTTAAAGTCAGTCCTTTGCTTTTAACCATTTCTGCATAATTCCTGGGTAAAACCTGGTAAAACCTATTTTTCATGGTTTCTATTATTTTGTCTATGCTCTCACCTTTATAAAAGAAGTATGTATCCGGGAAAAGATATCCTTCAAATGGCTGAGCTTTTTTAATAAACTGCTTTTCATCTGAAATTACACCGCGCTCTTTTAAACGCTTTGCAATATCGTAAACTGTAAAACCTTCTGGTATAGTAACACGGATTTCCTTTCTTGGAACTCCATGTTCAAGTGCAGAAATAATATCAAAAATGCTTTTTACATTATTTAGATGGTATTCACCACTTTTCAATTTCTTACTCATTTTCCGTAGACGGATTATTACTTCAAAACCCACAGGATCCAAAATAAGGTTGTTTTCCTTCAGAATTCTTGCAATATCCTTTACGGTTGCACCTTGTGGGATAGTAACCGTTGCTCCATACACCCTGGTAATAGTTGAAGGATAAATTTCAATAATAAACAAAAGTACTAAAACGAGAGATACAACTATCCCTCTGATTGCTCTGCGCGTTTTTCCCTCCTGAGGTAGTTTAAATAACTCTGTAATATAAGTACCGCTTCAGCAGCATCTTTTATTTTTCTTTCTCTTCTCGAATTTATGCCAACTTTTTGAAACATTCTATGCGCAATAACACTTGTGAATCGCTCATCCCACAGGATAATCTCTATTCCACTGAGATGTTTCTTTAGTTCATTAACAAATGCAAGCACTTTTTCAGCTTGAGATCCTACCTGACCTTTAAGTGTTTTCGGAAACCCAACTATCAAAACTTTCGAATTATGTCCTGAAAGAATCTCCCGTATTTCATCAAACTCTCTTCCGTTTCTTCCCAATACAGCAACAGGATTTGCGGTAATTCCAAGTGCATCAGAAACAGCAACACCAATACGGCCAGTACCTACATCAAGCGCTACAATAGGACTATCCAACTTCATTTTTCTTAAAGCAATTTTTCAATCTCTTCAAGTTTAATCTTCTTTTCTCCACTGCCCTGTGCAATTCTCTCATTACCGCCTCCTTTTATACCCATATTAGAAGAAATTTTATCAAAAACGTCCCTGGCATTTGCACTGTTTCCACCAAGATTTCCCACAAGAAGATAATACTTTCCTTTAAAACTACTCCAAAGAATTACAATTCCTCCACCAAATTTTTTCTTTACCGAATCAAATATCTTCCGCAAATCTGGAAGGGTTGCATCGCCAAAACCTTTTATAAAATATTTGTTTCCGTTCTTTTCCACCACTCTTAAACTCTCAGCCTCTTTTTCTAATAACTTTTTCTTTAAATATTCAGATTCCTTTTTTAGTTTTTTAAACTCAGAAACTAATTTCTCTGCTCTTTTATCAATTGTTTCCGAAGATGTTCCAAGAATTTTTGCAGCATTATTTGCAAGCAATCGCATTCCAGCAATTTTATCATAAACTTTTTTCCCTGTTATTCCTTCTATTCTCCTAATCCCAGATGCAACACTTTTAAAAGATCTCAACATCACAATACCTATCTGATTTGTATTAGAAACATGCGTTCCTCCACAGAATTCCTTGCTAACTCCCGGAATTTCAACAACTCGTACTACATCTCCGTATTTTTCTTCAAAAAACGCAAGTGCACCAGATTTTTTTGCTTCCTCAATAGGCATTTCTCTAACAACAAGCGGAATTCCGGATATCACAACTTCGTTCATTTCCCTTTCCAAATGAACAAGTTTTTCAAAGGGAATTTTGTCATTGAAATTGAAATCGAAATGAAACTCATCTGGATAAACAGCGGAACCCTGCTGTGCAATCTCTTCTCCAAATTCTTTTCGCAAAACTGCCTGTAAAATGTGGGTTGCCGTATGTGCACGCATAATTGCTTTTCTTCTTTCTTCATCAACTTCCGCAACTACTCTATCACCCACAGAAACAACACCTTCTTTTACAGTTCCTATGTGAACAACAAGGCCTTGAACAGGTGTTTGTGTATCTTCTACCTCAAAAACAAAATTTTCGCTCTTAATTATTCCAGTATCTCCTACCTGACCGCCTTTCTCTGCATAAAATGGGGTTTTATTAAGAATTAATGCAACTTTTTCCCCTGATTCTGCAGCCTGCTTTTCTTTCTGGCCACTGAGTATTGCCTTTACAGTTGCAGAATCTTTTAATCTTTCATATCCTGTAAATTGTGTTTCTCCTGCCTTTTCCTTAATTTTTACAAGGGTGACTCTTTCCACAAAACTTTCTCCACCTTTAAATGCTTTTCTTGCCCTTTCTCTCTGTTCTTCAAGTAAAGCATTAAATCTCTCTTTATTTAAGAAAAGGCCATAACTTCTCAAAAGGGATTCAGTAAGTTCCAACGGAAAGCCAAGCGTATCATACAGGTAAAATGCAGACTCGGCAGGGAATTCTTGCTTCTTTTCCTTTTTGAGTTTTTCGTATATTTCATCAAAGTACGCAAATCCATTATTCAGCGTGTTCATAAAACGTTCTTCTTCGCGCTTCAAGTTTGTAATAATTTTATTTTCGTTTTCTGAAAGTTCAGGATAAAAATCTCCCATAATTTTTACAACAACAGGAACGAGTTTATACAAAAATGCCTCTTTTAAATTAATCGCCCTACCAAAAAGGGCGCTCCTTCGGATAAGCCTCCGCAAAACATATCCTCTTTTTTCGTTGCTTGGAATAAGCCCATCAGCTATGAGGAATGAAACTGCACGTATATGATCAGAAATCGCACGGAATGACCTATCTTTTATTGGATCGGTGCGATACTTCTCCCCACTGAGTCTTTCTATTTCTGCAATAATTGGCACAAAAAGGTCTGTTTCAAAATCCGTTTCTACACCTTCAAGAATGCTTGTTATACGCTCAAGTCCCATACCGGTGTCAATGTTTTTTCTTGGAAGCGGTTTTAAAGAGCCGTCCGGTTGCCTATCATACTGAGTAAAAACAAGATTCCAGAACTCAAGAAAGCGTTCTCCTTCATCACCTGGAAGTTGTTTCTCTTCTTCAGGAGTTTTTGCCCCTCTGTCATAATAAATTTCAGAGCAAGGGCCACATGGCCCAACAGGACCCATTGTCCAGAAATTATCTTCCTCTCCAAGTGAAATGATACGTTCATTGGGTATACCTGTTTTCTTCCAGATTTCTCTTGATTCATCATCATCTTTATATACAGTAACCCAGAGTTTATCTTTCGGCAAATTCAAAACTTTCGTAACATATTCGTATGCCCATGGAATCGCTTTCTCTTTAAAATAGTCACCAATTGAAAAGTTGCCAAGCATTTCAAAAAAAGTATGATGTCGCGTGGTGTATCCAACATTGTCTATATCATTTGTGCGCAAGCATTTCTGAACCGTTGTAATCCTTCTTTTCGGAGGTTCTTCCTCCCCAAGATAGTATGCTTTCAACGGCACCATACCTGCGGCTGTGAAAAGAAGCGTAGGATCCTTTGGTATGAGCGAAGCACTCTTCAATCGTAAATGTCCTTTATCTTCAAAAAATTTAAGAAAACTCTCTCTTATCTCCTTACTATCCATAAATCACCTGCCTGTTTTTAATTTAATTTTACAGGGAGAAACTTTTTTGTCAACACAAAACTATTTTCAAAAACAAAAATCGTTGTAGAATATTTCGGAAGGAGGCACAAATGGTTGCAATTATAGTTCACGGCGGCGCAGGGAAGGCAAATTCAAAAGAGGAAATTCCTCAAAGAATTGAAACTTGCAAGAATGCAGCATTAGAAGGATACAAAATTTTAAAAGATGGGGGAACAGCAATTGATGCCGCAGTAAAAGCAGTGATGATTTTTGAAAATGATCCTCTATTCAATGCAGGTATTGGCTCTTATTTGAACGAACAGGGAGAAGTAGAATTGGATGCAGGAATAATGGATGGAAGCACGCTAAAAATAGGGGCTGTATCTGGAATAAAGCATGTAAAAAATCCAATTGTCCTTGCACGTTCAATAATGGAAAATTCAAAGCACAACTTTTTAATAGGCGAAGGAGCAGAAGAATTTGCAATTAAGCAAAATATAAAATTGGTACCAAACGAGTATTTCATAACCAGGAAGAAAAAGAAAATTTTCCTTTCAAAATTCGGCGATACCGTAGGAGCCGTAGCATTGGATAAATTCGGAAGAATTGTATCAGCGGTATCAACCGGAGGCACACCAAACAAATCTAAAGGAAGAGTAGGTGATTCTCCACTTGTAGGTTCTGGATTTTACGCAAACAAATCCTATGGTGCAGTGGCAACCGGAATAGGAGAAGACATTATGAAAGCAGTTCTAACTTTCAGGATCTCACTAAAATTAAACGAAGGCATTAAAACAGCCACAGAAAGTGCAATCCACTATCTCACAGATATCAACGGAAAGGCAGGGGTTATAGCGCTTGATTCATCTGGTAATATTGCATTTTATTACAACACAGAAATGATGTTTTATGGATATATGTACGAAGGAATGGAGAATCCTGAGGGTGGGATTTGACAATATAAACAAATGTTCGTATAATTAAGTATGAAAAAGATAACTGAGAAACAGAAAAAGATTCTTGAATTTTTGAAAGAAGAACAACTAAATGGGCATTTTCCTACATACAGGGAAATCAAAGAACACTTCGGCCTATCCTCTATAGCAACCGTTTACGAACATATAACTGCATTAAAAAAGAAAGGCTTTATTGAGAAAGACGGAAGAGCCCGTTCAATAAGAGTAAAAAACCTTAACCCGGATAAATTCCCACTTATTGGGTCAGTTCACGCAGGATCACCAATTCTTGCAACAGAAGAAATAGAAGGCTATTTGCCTTTACCGATAGATGTGAGATCGCATCCAAATGCTTTCCTTTTGAGAGTAAAAGGAGATAGTATGATAAACGCCCACATAAAAGACGGCGATCTTGTAGTTGTTGACCCAGATAAACCAGTTGAGATGGGGGATATCTGCATTGCAATAATAGGAGAAGAGGCAACCGTAAAAAGGCTTTCTAAAATAGGAAGAAAAGTATATCTCGTTCCTGAAAATCCACTTTATCAGCCGATCCCCCTAACAAAAGAGGTGAGGATAATTGGCAAAGTAATCGGCCTGTGGAGAGCAAGTTTTTAAAAGAAACAAATAAAATTTTTAACATTGCAATATCTTTTACGCTAATTCAATTATTCTACTATCCACTATAACGCAAAATATTAAATTTAACTAAATAAAGATGATATAAAGATATAAATACTATGATTTCGTAAGATACGATTTATTAGTATTCCCATACGCCAAAATCAAACAGACTAAGAGATTGAAAATACGCAATAAGATAAAAAAGACTATTCTCACAACTAAAAGATGGAAAAATGAATTGGTTCACAGCAACAAAATTAAACACAAAAGAAAGCTTTTCTAAAAGAGAAACTGCGGTATTGCATTTTAATTTAACTTGAATATAATAAGTCAGAGTGGAGAGATGGCCGAGTAGGCTGAAGGCACTCGCCTGCTAAGCGAGTGAGGGAGTAAAATCCCTCCGTGGGTTCGAATCCCACTCTCTCCGCCACATAACTCCCTCCAAACATATCATCAAAACATCAGAGATGGAGAGGTCTCCCCCCTTACCCCTCCATCTTCCCCTGATCTTAAATTTACACACCTCCTTTAAGATCGTATATTAATTGTCGGGCACTGTTGCCCGACTTTTTTCATTGAAAAAATCGAGTTATAATGATTGTATGAAGATACTATTAGGAACACACAACAAAGGCAAAATCAAAGAAATTAGAAAAATACTTTCTGCATTGCCAATAGAGATCATTGTTCTACCTGAAAAAGACAATGAAGAGCCTGAAGAGAATGGAAAAACATACTTTGAAAATGCACTAAAAAAGGCAAAATTTTATGCAGATAAATACAAAATTCCAACACTTGCTGATGATTCAGGACTTGAAATAGAAGCATTGAACGGAAAGCCTGGCATTCACTCAGCACGATTCCTTGGAGAAAATACGCCTTTTGATGTGAAAATTGAAAAAATACTTGAACTTATGCAGAACAAAACAAACAGAAAGGCATGTTTTAAAACCGTTGCAGTGCTGTACTTTCCTGAAACCGGGAAAATTTTAACTGCCAAAGGTAAGGTGAACGGAGAAATTTTGTTTTCACCACAGAAAAAAATCGGAAGTGGTTTTGGTTATGATCCAATTTTCAAGCCAAACGGTTTTAAGGAGAGTTTCTCAATGCTTGGAGAAAAAGTTAAAAATAAAATTAGCCATAGAGCACGCGCGCTTAAAGAATTGCGTAAACTCATTGAAAAGGAAATTATGGAGGTGAAAAATGACAGAGATAAAGATTAACGGCAAAAGGCTTGTTGCAAACAAATACGTTTACAAAGTTTTTAGAAAAGTGATTTTTGCACTGCTTGAAACGTTAAAAGATCTGCCTGAAATAGAAAAAGTAGAAATTACTCTAACAAAAGAAAATCAATCTTCGGAATAAAACTTTTTATCTTCGATTTCTTCTGGAAGATACTTTTCACCTTTTACAACATGGCCCGGATAGTTATGTGGGTACCTGTACCCCTCGCCATAACCTTCCATCTTCATTAAGCGCGTAACTGGATTTCTCAACTTCTTTGGAACTTCTAAATCACCACTTCTTTCTATTTCCTCAAAAATCTTTTTCTCTGCAAGGTAAACTGCGTTGCTTTTCGGTGCTCTTGAAAGATATACAACCGCCTCGGCAAGCACAAGGTATCCTTCTGGAGGCCCAACTTTTTGAAAACCTTCAAAAGCACTGTTTGCAATGACAAGTGCATCTGGATCTTTTAGTCCTATATCTTCTGCTGCAAAGCGAATCATTCTTCTTCCTATGTATAAAGGATCCTCTCCTGCTTTTACCATTCTGTAAAAATAGTAAAGTGCTGCATCAGGATCGCTTCCCCTCATACTTTTTATAAATGCAGAAATAAGATCATAATGCTGCTCCTTTCCATAAGAAAGATCTTTTCTCAAAAATTGCTTTGTTAAATTAACGGTTATTCTTTTACTCCCGGAAGTTGCAACACTTTCAAGTATGTTGAGTGCCCTTCTTGCATCACCCTCAGATACTCCTGCAATTAACTTAAAAACGCCTTCTTCTACCTCTACTCCTTGAAACATTTTATCGCGTAAAACAGCACCTTTTAAAATTTGTTCAATCTGCAAATCTGTGAGTTTAGAAAATGTGAAAACGGAAAGTCTTGAAAGAAGCGCTCTATTTATATAAAAAGATGGATTTTCTGTGGTAAGCGCAATCAAAATGATTTCTCCTTTCTCAACTGCCTCCAAAAATGCATCTTGTTCTTTTCTGTTAAAATGCTGAATTTCATCTATAATAAGCACCTGTCTTGAACCTGAAAACTTATTTTCCTTTCGCATTCTTGCAATTAAAGATCTGATGTCTTTTATATGAGCAGTAGTAGCCGAAATAAAGATGCGCTTAAAACCTTTTGAGGCAATCATTGCAACAGTCGTTTTACCAGTTCCAGGCGGACCGTATATAAGAAAAGAATGGAGCCGCCCGGAGCGAATCATTCTCCCAAGCGGCCCATTTGAGCCAAGAAGTTTCTCCTGTCCTATAAACTCCTCAAGTGTTTTAGGCCTTACTCTTTCTGCAAGTGGAGGGAGTTGAAAATTCTCCTCTTCGCTTTCACCAAACAATTTTTCCATTAAATTCCTTCAAACTTTTCAAGTTGTTTAAGCACATAATCCCTTATTTTATCAACGTTCTTTTCAGTATAAACACGTTTTCCATCTTTGATAACTTGAACAAGAAGTTCTTCTCCTTGGGATTTTGAGCCAGATGGAACAACTTCATAAACAAACCTACCGTTTTCCTCCCGTCTGAAAACACTCTTTCTTCCGCCAAACTTTCCACGTTTTGCAACAGGTTTTCCTTCAAGTTCCACTATATCCATTGCAAAATCTATTGTGTCTGCGTTGGAGACAGACGTGCCCACACCAAAACTGTCAGCTCCTGCCTCTATTAACTCTGGAATGGTATATTCGTCAAGTCCGCCTGAAACAATTATTTTCACATTTTCAAACCCCCGGATTTTAAGTTCCCATTTAACTTCTCTAATTATGTCAGGAAAAGAGCCTCTCCTGGAACGGGGAGTGTCAAGTCTTACTCCAAAAAGTTTATCTCTTATCGCCTCTGCAGCCCGCACTGCCTCATATTTTTCATCTTGATACGTATCAACAAGTGCAATTCTTGGCACACTTTCGTCAATATACCTGTCAAACGCCTTAATTGCAACTTCTCCACTTCCAAGATTTATGATCAAAGCATGCGGTATCGTACCAGTGGGTTTTTTACCTATCGTTTCTGCACCTATCAAACTGGAAACTCCATCACAACCACCTATGTATGCAGACCTATCAATCATAGGTGCAATAGCAGGGTGCATTCTTCTTATACCAAATGAGAGCACTGTTTTTTCACCTGCAACTTTTCTGATCCGCGCAGATTTTGTTGCAATTCCAGAACTTTCACATATAAGGCCAAGCACGGGTGTTTCATAAACCGTAAAGTCGTTGTAAATACCTTCTATAACCATCACAGGAATGGGAATTCCTTTGTTATCCTTCGAGGGAAAGATTGTACCTTCGGGAAGCGCCCACACATTTATCGGAAGTCCTTCAAGTAATCGTATTACCTCTTCAAGCCCGGCAAAAACATTCCATGGATATTTTCTTGACTGAGTAGTAAATTCTGCAATCACTCTATTCCTTACATTTTCTTTATCAAGAATCTCTTTTGTTCTTATAAAATAAACGTCTGTTGTTTTACCATTTTTTATATCTTCATCTTTTGCTGTGAAAAACATATTTTGCCTCCTTCCAAAGATTTAAGGGCTCTGTTTACCTTCGTTCAACCTGATTAGAATATCCTGAAGTGCATTAAGTTCCTTGCCTGCAAGGTCAAATTTCCCTTCACTTACATACTGCTTATATTTCTGCAAATGATCATAAGCCTGGCTGATCAAATCCTGTTCACTTTGATTGTTGCCTCCATTACTCCCGGTTTCATTTGGGGGTACATACTCTGAGAATAGCAAACTTAAAGCATCGTCAAACGTATCCCCCCATACAAGTTTCGTTTGTGTAGCAAGTACAACTTTTTTGAGTTGTGGGAATCTGCTGGCACTTGCCTGCAGATAGATCGGCTCAACATACAAAATCGAATTATTTATGGGAAGTGTTAATAAATTGCCTCTTATCACTTCTGAACCTTGCTGATTCCATAGTGTAAGAACCTTCGAAATCTCTGAATCTTGATCGATACGTGCCTCTATTTGAAGCGGACCATAGTAAAGTTTATCTTTAGAGAATTGATACACTATAACCTTTCCGTAATCTGGCTCATCACACTGAGCAACTGCAAGCGCAACAAGATTATTCTTTCCATAAGGCGTGAAAGGATAAACTGAAACAAATTCATACTTGCCTGTATCCGGATTTTTCAATATTACGTAATACGGTAGAACTTCCTGAGTAGCATCACGGTATTTTTCTTTTGCTATCGCCCATTTATCCTCTTTATTATAGAAAACCTCAGGATCGTTCATGTGATAAACAGTATAAATTTCTCCTTGAATTCGCATTAAATCATCAGGATACCGCATATGCTTTTTGATAAAGTCTGGCATCTCTGAAAAATCTTTGAAAAGCGAAGGAAAGACCCGTGCGTACGTTTCAGCAAGAGGATCGTTTTTATCAACTATGTAGAATGTCACTTTACCGTTGTATGGATCCACAACATACTTTATGCTGTTTCTTATGTAATTAAACACTTTTCCTTTTGCAAGAATTGGCTCTGAATAGGGATACATATCAGAATAGGTGTAGGCATCACCCATCCAGTAGAGTTTGCCATCATCACCAAGCACAATATACGGATCGCTGTCGTACATCAAAAATGGGGCAATACTTTCCACTCTATCCTTTATATTTCTGTGAATCATTATCTTACTTTCAGATGTTAAATAACGGGATAAGATAATACTTGCATCGTTGTAATTTATCGCAAAAATTAGCCTGTTTAATCCACCAAGCGGAATTCCGCCCGTTCCTTTATAAGTTACGTAGGCGTTGTCTTCTCCTTTTGGATAATCAAATTCAGGAGTTTGTGTATCGACAAATACATAGTCATTCGTCGTTTCACCATAGTAAATTTCTGGACGTGTCACCTTTATACCGCTAACAGTAGAAACAGGAGGTATATCCTTAATATAAAGAACAGGAAGTCCATCTGGCGTGAATTCATTTACTGGATTCATACAAATTCCGTATCCGTGCGTATATTTAAGATGAAGATTCACCCAGCTCTTTGAGTTAGAAGGTAAAAGATTATGATCAAGTTCTCTGGCAGCAAGCATTACCTCTCTGTATTTTCCATCAATTATGTATCTATCAATATCGATATCCTTAAAAGTATAATAAAGCCTGATTGACTGGATCTGCTGGTACGTATCTTTAAGCGCACGCCAATCCCAAAGGCGAATGTTATTTACAACTTCTGGATTTTCGTTTACATCCTGTAGCGTTAGAGGTTTCACATCAGGAAACTGTTTTAATATAAATTTATCCAGACCGTATCCTTCCCTTGTGCCTTTGATGTTATATGCAAGATACTGTTTCTCCTTTGTAAGTTCGTTTGGCTTAACAACAAGATTTTGATAGAGCGATGGGAGTAATGCATACACCGTTACTCCAGCAAGAACTCCAAATGCCAGAATTTTGATAACAAGATTTCTGTTTGTAAAACGGGGAAAGATAGCATAGATGAACAAAAAAATTCCACCTGCAAAGAACATAACCGCAAGGAATTTGAAAAGTGGCAAGCGGATGTGGTAATCCGTAAATCCTATACCGTAAACTGCACCATGCGTAGTGATGAGCAATGAAAACATACTTAGATAAATTTTAAAGCCAATCAATATGAACAGTATGCCGCCCACAATGGAAAGCAAATTTGTAGCACGTTTCGTGGCAAATGAATTCTTATGAAAGTTTTGCCTTATAAATAGCCAGTAAACCCCTTCTTCTATGATAAACGCTGTAACGAAAATGCTTATAAGAAACGAAACAAGAGACGTATAAAATGGGTAAGAGAACATATAAAACGAAACTGATTTATGAAAAATGGGATCCGTATATGAAGAAGGTACCTTTTTCATAAAAAGGAGTACTTTCATAAACATTGAAGATAAACCACCAGCAGTAAAAAGAGCAAGAACAACCGGAACATATTTTTTTGAAAGTCTTATAATCTTTTCCCCCTCTTCAAGTTCTTCACGCCTCTTTGGAACATAGAAAAATAATGAATAAATTGCCCACGCAAATAGGAAACCAATTATATAAAGCAGGATCTGTGCTTTAACTCTCGTTAAAAATGCACTCAAAAAGCCAAGACTTTTATACCACAAAAACGCAACATCAAAATTTATCAGTGAAAGAAACAGTGTAACGAGAAATATGCCAACAAACGAAATAATAATTTCCCACTTCATCTGCGAAGGGGCAGCTCTGCGCCCCTTCAATCTTGAAAGTTTTATAATGAGCGGGATAAAGAAAACCGCATAAAGACTAATTACTATTAAACCTATCATTTACAATACCTCCTTTCCTTAATCAAGGCATTAATTCCTTCTCCCAAATAGGTACTTCTGGAAGTTTTCCTTTTTCTATAATAGACTGCCATTTTTCATCGGTAAGCCTATTTGAAATTTTTTCAGTAAACTCATAATAAGAGAAAACAGGCCCTTTGAATATGTAGTATTTTCCATTAAATGGAGCAAACACAAAAATAGTATTAACTGGACCAACACCTTCTTCAAGAACATTTCCACCGTTTGGATCCGTATGAATATCGGCAACAAGGGAAACTTTTTCATCACTGCCCCCTATACCGTTTGTAAAATCTTCTGGAAAAGAAAACATTGTTTCAGTGATTAATGGAAACATCGAGAAGAACATTACCTCGCTATCCGAAAGAGGTTTATTTTCCAACTCTTTTTTGGATATTTCAAGGGCTGTTTCGGTAATAGAAGCAAGTTGATCAAGTTTACTCTTTAAAAGATACGGAAGAAGTCCTCTTTTTTCCAATCCATTTTCCGTCATTTTAAGAAGCGTTAGCATCCTGTTATAGCCTTCAATATTTGGTTCTACAAATCCTGGAACTTTTACAGGCATTGCAGACTTCGTCGTATAACTCTGTTTTGCATAGAGAATTGTATCGTGTTTCAACTCAGTGTAAGAAGCAAGTGCAGTGATGAGTTCTTTCTTTGCCCAGTTTTCATTTTGCATAAATATAGGATAGCCCTTTCCTCTCCTGCCTTTTGCATATTCTTTCAAAAGAGAAAGCCAACCCCAGTAAATATTCTTTAACCAATCTTTCAAAGAAAGTGCAGAAAATTCTTTTGAAAGACTCTTTACAGCCTCAACGTATGCACTGTTCTCCTTTTCGTTATACGTATCAAGCATAATACTTGCAGCAGTTTTATTACCAAGCACAAAGAATATATCCATCGCCTTTGGCATCATTCTCATACCAGCCCTGGGATAAACGAGGTTTTGCAGAATGTAAGCATCAGGAGTAAACCTCTGCCCCATAAACCGGAATCCTGCTGTTTTTGTAGAATTTGTTTCGCCAACCGTACTGATTTTTGAACTGTTCCTGCTCAACGCCTCTTCAATGAATTTATCGAGTTTCGCATCATCAGAAAGCATACTCAAAGAGAATGAACTACCATAAACACTTTTTGCGATTGAAACATAATCGTAAAAGTTTAAATCGTCCGACTTTCCAACAAAGAAAGAAGTTGGTTCGTAAATTTTATCGTAAAGACTGGAAAGAACAGGATCCGATGCAATTGCAAAAGATAGAATTAATGCACTTCTCGTTTGAGATCTCCCTGTTTCAATTTCTTCCTTAGAAACTCCGGGTTTTAACAAAAATCTCATTCTTCCAAACCACATCATTGACTTAAAATAATTCTTCAACTGCTCAGTTTTCGTGTAATGCCCACGCGGAACATACTGCGTGTAATCTTCCTGATAACCAAATATCGGAGAGATTTCAAACTTTCTATGCGCTTCGATAAGTGAAATTTCTGCATTCACTTTGTCTTTTAATTCTTTTGCTGCATTCAGAGGAAGGCTGTCTGGATAATTGTAATCTGGATTAAGAAGTTTTTCTCCAGTAACCATAAACTCCAAATCCCTTAAAACTGTAGAGCGCAGGAACTCAGGAACAGTAAAATACTCATCTGTTAATTTCTCAATTATTCCTCTGTTCAAACTGTCGAGATATTTTGCAAAATAATGAACTTCGTCGTACCTCAATGTAAGGTCAAAAATCGTGTGGTATGATTGCAAAAAAGTATCAAAAGTTATAAAGATCGGATGGCCAGCATTTTTTTCGTAAAATTTGTCAAAACTGCTAAATTCAGATCTTTGTATAACAAATCCGTTCTTCTTCAAAAAGTTAAGTTCTGCTTGAGTTAAGTAAATATGATTTAAGTTCTCAGCCTTATTTAAGTCAACACTGTAAACTGGAAATGAAGGGTTAACTGAAATTTTACTTTCCGAAAAAGAGAACGTGTCTTCTGAAAGTTTTTCAGGAAGATTTACCGATGTCTTTTTTATAATTGGGTAAGCAAGCCCCATTTCCACGGCTGCTTCACCTCTCGTAATCGGCTTGTTAGGATTAAAAAACGAGGTGTTGGTTGTTTCAAAAAATAGAGGATTTCCAAGTATGCCATTGTAATACGCAGAGATTATTTCCTTATATCCAAAATAACTGGAAGGCACATCCTTAAACGGCATTTTCCCTGATTTTGGCGGAAGTTTCAATTCTCTCACCAGCATTACGGTAAATTCACCACGTGTAACTTCCCTGTTTGGAGCAAATTTTCCATTGCCAATTCCCTTTACAATTCCACGATTGTATGCTTCCTCAATCCATTTAAATGCCCAAAAACCAGGACTCACATCTTTAAAGTGTTGTTTATAAGTGCCGAAAGGCTTAACATCTAAGAGCCTTAAGATTAAAACGGTCGCTTCCGCACGGGTAAGAGTTTTTTCAGGTTTAAAAGTTCCATCTGGATATCCTTTAATAATACCATTACTGTAAAGCACTTCTACAAATCGTGCAACAACTGGATTTAAAACATCTGGAAAAGGACAGGTTTCAGTACTTGAAATACTGAACAGTGCAGTAGCAACTTTTTTCACTCCGCCTTTAAAAATTGGGAGAGCAAGCCAGAAACTCACCATATAATTTCCTTCAGTAATAGTCACACCTGTGTTGGATTCCTGATTCCAAACAAATGTAAACGTTTTCTCTCCTTTTGCTGGAATGTCAAGGTAGGTGATCATCTGCGCAAATTTTTTATCTTTTGAGTATTGATAAACGAGTTTGCCGTTTACACCTACACCCACTATCGAAAAATCATATATCCTGGCACTATTAAACTTCAACCCTACAGGTTCAGAAGAATTATTCTTCACAATAAATGTAAAAATAACCTTCTCTCCCGGTTTATAATAAGTCTTATCTGTTTTTACAGATAAACTGATATCAGAGGCATCTCCACCCTTTGCTCCGTTAAGATGCACTCCGTAAATCAAAGAAAACACAAGCAAAATTACTACCACCGTTGATAAAAATTTTTTCATTTTAAATCGCCTCCTTCGAAAATTCGATCAAGAAGGCTCAAAAAAGTTCCTTCAATCAGTATCCTTCTCCGGGTTTAAGAATTATGCATTTCGCATTGGTTTCAGACTCTATTTCTCTTTTAAACTCTTCAGGATCAGCTTTTATAATATCCCATGTGTTGTAATGAATTGGAATCACTGCTCTTGGATGAAGCAGTTTCGTTGCAACAACAGCATCGTGTATATCCATAGTGAAATTTCCACCAATTGGAAGAAGTGCCACATCAATCCAGGTTTGCCCGCCTATAATTTCCATATTGAGAAACACAGATGTATCGCCTGCGTGGTAAATCTTCTGGTCTGGAAGTTCTATTACATACCCGACGGGATTTCCAGCATAGATTATTTTATCTCCCTCTATAATAGAAGAACTATGGAACGCTCCCACCATTTTGACAGTCCCAAATTCAAATGTAAACTTTCCACCAATGTTCATAGGATGAACATTCTTCACACCTTTTTGTAGAACGTACTGGGTGATTTCAAAAGGTGCAATCACTGTAGCATTGTTTCTCTTAGCAATTTCCACAGTATCCCCAAGATGATCCGCATGTCCATGGGTCACGAGGATATACTTTGCCTTGCAATCCTCAGCCTTTATTGGAGATAGTGGATTTTCATTTAAAAACGGATCTATTATAACGTGGCAACAATCAGTTATAAGAGAAACCGCCGCATGCCCAAGATAAACGACTTTGCTCATATTTCACCTCCATAAAGATATTTTGAAACTTTCATAAAAAATGAATCAATATCGTCTTGAACAAAAATGTCTACCCTTACCGGATCAATGTTTACCTCACCTTTATTAACAACGATGAGTGCACCACGCACAAAATCAACAAGCATGGCTGCAGGATAAATTGCAAGCGAAGAACCAACAACAAAAACAAGGTCTGATTTATAAACAAATTCTTCTGCTTTGCTAAAATCTTTTACCTGTTCTCCAAAAAACACAATGTCAGGTTTAATTAATCCACCACAATCATCACAGTGTGGAACTTTTTCTTTAAATATTTTTGTTTTCATTTCTTCAAAACCATACTCCTTGCCACATTGAAGACAAAAACTTCTTTGGAAACCTCCGTGAAGTTCAATGACATTCTTACTGCCTGCTTTTTGATGTAATCCGTCTATGTTTTGTGTAATAACTGCTTTTACTTTACCATCTCCCTCAAGTTTTGCAAAAAACCTATGCGCATAAGTGGGTTTTGCCTTTTCAAGAACTCCGAGAAAATCACGAGCAAAGTTGTAAAACGGAAGTGGATCTTCCAGAAAGAATCTTAATCCAAAAGTTCTGTCTGGATCGTATTTTCCAGTAGAATAAATCCCGTTTGGACCTCTGAAATCAGGAATACCCGCATTGGTGGAGATGCCTGCTCCTGTAAGAACTGTAATAAATTGCGATGAATTTATAAGTTCAGCACATTTCTTTGCCTTATCCAAGAAAACCTCCTACAATGCCTCAATTTGCTTTATAATATTTTCAAGATCAGTTGCAAGTTTTTTGTCAAACTTTTCAGCAACTCTCTTTGCCTCACGGTAATGGTCAAGCGCTTCATTTTTCTTGCCGGATGAATAATAAACCTGAGCAATGTAAAAGTGAGTGGTTGCATAAGCAAAAGGTGTTTTTTCGTCATCAAAACCTTCAAGTGCGTTCTTAAACGCTTCCAATTCCTTTTCCAGAAACTCTTTCTTTTTAAAAATTTCTGCAAGATCTTTGTAAACTGCACCAAGATTGTAATTTGAACGAGAGAAAGAATCAGTTTTCTCAGTACCAGTGAAAACATCTGCAGAAGATTTCAAATGTTTCTCTGCATTTTTAAGATATTCCCCTTTGTATGGCATTGGCACGATTTTGGATAGGTTGTGATAAGCAATTCCAATGTTATACATCGTGGTTCCAAAATCGTCAGGAAAATCGTTTTCCGTGTAAACTTCAAGCGATTTCTTATAATGCTCTATGCCTTCCTCAAAATTTTTCTTTCTGTCCTTTCCCAGAAGAGCAAGACGTGTAAAACACACTCCAAGGTTATTATGTATCATTGCGTAATCAACTGGATACTCCTCCTTAGTGAATACATCAGCAGATTCAGCAAAGTAAGAAAGTGCTTCAGACAGATAAGTTGCTGCCTCTTTTGGATCATTTGCAATTTCAGAGAGCATCAGATACGAAAGTCCTAACGCATTGCTTATTACTCCAAATTCCAGAGAATTTTTTTGTTTGCTTCTGATTTTGTACGCTTCGTTAAACTCTTCGATTGCACGAAGAATATTATTTCTCTCATTTCCATCCCTGAGTGAAAGATAAGCATTACCCAGATTGTACCGAAGGGAGGCATATTGATAGGGTTTTGTTTCCCTTGTTCTGTATTTAAGCGCATTCTTGTAGTGTTCAATTGCCTTCTTTAAGTTGTAGTTCCTATCTTCTATAAAGGCCAGTTTAAAAAACAGGAAACCTTTCATATTCTCCACATTTTCCATAACAAATACGCTATTTGAAAGTTTTTCTGCTTCACCAAAAGCAACTAATGCATTCACTAAATTATCTCTTGGATCTTCCCGTTCAGAAAGAAGTAGATAATTATTGCCAAGTTCAATAAAAAGTTTGGCCTTTTCCTCTTTGTTTTCCTCTTTACTAATTTCTTCACGCAATACTCTTATTGATTCCTCAAGTTCAGAAATACTTTTTTTAATTTCCATGAAATTACCTCCATAAGTTAATTATAATACAATTCCGTAGTTTAAGAAATTTTAAAAATCCCAAACATTTGCTATGGAGGATTCTCAATGAAATGAAAGAACCTAACTATACTCGAAAGTAAATAGCGAAATGGAAATATGAAAAATCACTTACAGTTAATCGGAGGATTGGATAACTTTTACGTAAACGCTTCTCTGCCTTGGACCATCAAACTCACAAAAGTAAACACCCTGCCAAGTGCCAAGAACGAGGCGCCCGTTTTTTATGAAGATCGTCCTATCTGATCCGATAATGGCAGCTTTTATATGCGCAGCAGCATTTCCTTCAAGATGTGTATATCCCCAATTCCACGGAACAATTTTGTTAAGAGCAGAAAGGATATCACTTTTTACAGAAGGATCTGCATTTTCATTGATTGTCACTGCAGCAGTTGTATGCGGCACATAAACAATACAGATACCGTTTTTTACACCGCTTTTATACACAATTTCCTGCACGCTTTCTGTTATATCCACTATCTCAGAATGCAATCTCGTATGGAGATGCAAAATTTCCATAAAATCACTCCTTTCTGAATATTTCTATTCTATTCCTCCCGTTTTCTTTCGCTTTGTAAGCAGCAATATCAACAGCTTTTATAATTTTCTCCGGAGTATCACCATCAGATGGAAACTCTGCAACTCCACCAGAAACAGTTAATTTGCCATCAGGTTGCTTTTCTTCACCTGGAAAATGCTTATTTTCTATAATTGCCCTTATTCTTTCAGCAAATACAAGCGCACCACCCTTTCCAGTTTCAGGGAGAATAACAATGAACTCCTCGCCACCAAAACGTGCTGGAAAATCAGTTTTTCTTGTCGCTTTTCTCAGAATACTTCCAACGGAATGCAAAACAACATTACCCATGTCATGACCATTATTGTCGTTGTAATTTTTGAAATAATCTATATCAAACATTACAAGCGAAAATACTTTTCCATATCTTAAACTTCGTGATACCTCTTTCTCAAGTTCTTTTCTGAACGCACGATAATTGTAAAGGCCTGTAAGTTCATCTCTTTCGGCAAGTTTTTTCATTTCTTCGTACAGCAAAGCATTTTCAATAGCAACACTTATCTCATCAGCAACTGCCTGTAAAATCTTTTTATCGTCCTCTGTAAAACGATTCTTTCTATTGCTTTCAAGATCAAGTACTCCAAGAAGTCTTTTCTCACGTATTAAAGGTACAGCTATTTCAGATTTAGTACTTTCACTGGCATTTATATAATGTGGGTTTTTTGACACATCGTTTACAATTATAGGTACTCGCTTCTTTGCTGCCAAACCAGTAATTCCTTCACCCTTTAATACATCAATAATAACTTTCTCTCTATTCTTATAGCCAGGAGTTGCCGCATATATCTTTAATTTGTTTTCTTTGCTTAAAAGCAAAATTGCTACTTTATCTATCTTAAAAACTTCCCTAATAGTGTTTACCGTTGTTTTCAATAACAAATCAATGTTCGTTGTTTTTCTCAATTTTTTACTGATATAATACAACAACTGCAGTTTTCTAAATCGCCATTCAATATCTTCCCTTAGTTCATAATGCACTACCATCACACTCACAATTGCAGAAAAAAGTTCTGCGTTCTTTAAGTCTTCATCTGTAAATATAGAACACTTTTCAAACAAAATTACTCCATGATTTTTCCCGTTATAATACAGCGGAGCATAAAGCTTAGGCTGTGATTTGCTCTTTTTAATTATTGGTTTCTTTAAAGAAGAAAATTCCTTAACAAAGTTAGAATTATTAGTAATAAAATTTTCTCCAGTCGAAGAAATTTCCATTAAAGCATTTTCTTTAAATAAAAATAACTTTCCATTACCAAGACGAAAATACTTCTCAGATAGACTCAAGGCACGTTGAAATAAAATTGTCGCATCTTGCTTTTCATCTAAAGACATTTGTGTAAGAGAAATAAGTTCTCTCATTTTTGCCCACTCCTATAGGACCAATTTGTTTTATTTTGTGTTTCTATGAAAACTGAGAATGAGATCCTTATTTCTGTAACTCCAGATTTTATCGATTTATTCCTTCCAGAAATCAAAGTTACCGAAAGAGTCTCAGGAATTATAGAAAACTGTTGTCTTTCTATATAAGCAATAAACTTGGTTAATCCATCATAGCTATTACCAGATATTGAGAGGGATATAGGTAATTCCATTATAGGAGGATTTACATTCGCTATCATTTTCATTCTATTAAATGTGATTCTTCTAACAGAAAGTCCATATGCAGAAGCCGTTGCATTTAATCCCTTTAAAAACTCCATAAAAGATTGATCATTAAAGAATTTATTTTCAAAAAGATCAATTTTATTATTCAACTCGTTCACATTGTCTTCTAGATTATTAGCTACCTTGGCAAGTTCTGTTTTTTGCTGAAGAACAACGGTTTCCTTGTGTAATCTCTCCGATTGAGAAATAATTTGATAAACATAATATCCAAGGAAGATACTCACTATTATCATCTCAACAATTGCAATCGTAAAAAATATTTTTAAATTATTTCCCTTTTTCATTTTTAACTCCATTTGATTGAGCTATCATCTTAAAAATCACTATCCCGGATGTATTCTGACTCATCTCAACAATATAAGGATCATTTACAAACTGCGCTTCAGAAAGATTTACTTCATAATCAAGAACATCCTTATAACTCCTTCCTGTTCCTGAAATAAGAATTTTTCCATTAACATCGATAGTCACAGATGACAAAAACGTATCTTTAGGTAATTTTAATTTTAACTCTCTAAGTAAAGAAGAAGATACAGGCTTTACTTTCAACTTTGCATACGCAGATTCGTACTGACCTAGAATATTATTTAAATTCGAGATATCTTTTTTAATTTTCTCCGTATTCTGAACCTCTTTAGATACAATTCTTATTCTCTCGTCTGTGTACCTCAAATTAGAATTAAGATCAGATAAAGTTGAAGAGAAAATAGGATACAAATAAATTGCGGCACCGTTCATAACTATAAGCAATAAAGTAGTTATAAATATTTTTAATCTTACAGAAGCTTTTTCTACTAAGATATGCTTTGAAATATCACAAAATAAAGGATCATTTATTCCACTCGCTTGTAAAAGTGCAAGTCCTATAGGAATTATATATTCATAACCACCAGTTTTTTGTATTTTTAAAAAATCCTCTTCATCTTCAAAATTCATAAGAGACTTTACATCTGGAAGAACAATAGGATGTGGAATTCGAGAACTAAGGAAAGGGATTAATTTTTCTGGATCTCCATATTGTGTAATTAAAAATATTTTTTCGACAGATATTTTTCTGTTTCTCGAAACAAAAGTTATTGTTGTAAGAATCGTTCCTACCCAGTTGTTTACAACATTCAAAGCTCCATCCTCGATATCACCCAAGCCAACATCGTGTTTGTAGTTTAAAACTACCCTTCCATCATTTACAAATGTAAGTGTTGTCATTGATTTATCAACACTTATAATTACAAAGTTTTTGCTGGAAGGGTAAAAATACTGTATAAATTTAGCTATAGCAAAATTAGAAGGTACAACAGCAATAGGTTTTATCCCAATGTGTTTAACAAAAGAAAGTGTCTGCATAAGAAGGCTTTCTTTTAACCCAGCCCATATAATTGAAACTTTATCTTTTTCTTTGTTTATAATACTAAAACCCAGAGATACATTTTCATGGTTAAAAATTGCATAATCTTTTATTTCAGATTCAATAAGTTTGAAAATCTCTTGCTTTTTTACAGGAGGAAGAGTTCTATCTTTCAGAATAACTTCTCTGTCATCTGGAGAAATTAGTCCAGCACCTCGCAAAGAATTCTCTTTAATATACTTCTTAATCTCTGAAATAGACTTTAAACTCTTGCTATTAAAATTTGAACTTTCTGACAAATGGAACTCACCCAAACGACAGATAGTAATGGCTTTACCATCAGTCTTTACTTTTACTAAACGTATAAATTCCTCAGTAATACTCACACCTATTGTTATTTTATTTCCTCGTCTCATAGCACCTTTTCTTTTTAATAGTTTACAAGATAAATTGTTTTTTGCAAAACCAAACCTTTAGAAGTGGTTATTTTAACTACAACATAATATGGTGGAGGAGCAGTAGCATCTATATTATAAGAAGGCAATTCAAAATCCTCAATCAATCCTGGTTCTATTCCTTGTGGGAATAAAGTCTTAGTTCCCGTTGAGTCCCACCTGTAAAACAAAGAATTATCTGTTCCAGGATTATCTAGTTCATAATTATACGTAACATCATAAACATAATTACCATTTGAATCGGATTTGGGATATGTAAAAGTGACTCTATAGTACGAAGTTGCAGAATCAATTACTATAGTGCCTGGTTTTGCGCATCGTATTTTTCTTTCAAAATCTTGCATTATCAAATTTGCATAATACTGACCTTTCAAGGCACTCTCTTGATACACCTGAACTCTTATTGTCTGTTTCAAAAGAAATACTACAGGTATCGCAAGAATAGCAATAACCCCTATCACAATAGCTTCCTCAAGAATAGTAAACCCTTTTCTTATCCTACAAACCCGCATTCGAACCATCCGAATCTTTCCTTAAATAATTACACCATACTGAAATCAAAGGCTTTGTCGTATCATTTAACGAATAGATTTCCACTTCTATGTATTTTAAATAAACCTTCCCATTATCTTCAGGGTTAGGCGAGCCATTAACCGTAGGAGGCACAACATACTTGTAACCATAACTATCATATGGAGGAGGAAAGGCAGTGATCGAACTTGTAGCGATCAAATCAATATCGGATTTCGATAATGTTTTTAAATATTCTGTTCTATCTGAAGCAAGGTGAGTTGCTATCTCCATATCCGATGTGACAACTGAATTTTTTGAGACATTAAAGTAAAGATTCCAGGACCACAGAAGCAACAACGCCATTAATGCGATAGAAACAACTACTTCAACAATAGAGGTACCTTTCCGAAACTTAAAGAACATCAATATTCCTCCCTGAAGCTTCCCACTAAAGGCTCAATTATACTTCCGGGAATTATAAAATGTGGCGGTGGATTATTATAATAATCAGTAACATAACTCATTTGCGTATCTCCGTACGGCCCTCCAAGTTCGCCTACGGGATTTTGTTCCATAACCTCGCCATCAATTTCACCATAACTGTAATAGTTATACTCCATATCAATTCCACCATATGTATACAAAAATCCGTATAAATGGAGTGTTGTATAATCATTATAATAATTCGAATAATCAAAAGTAACTGTTCCTGTCCCAAAATGAACTAAAATAGGATAAACTAAATTATTATCATTTGGATTAGCAGCACCATACCAATAAGTATCCTCATAAGGAGCACCTAGGTCTGTAAAATAAACATTTTTAGCATCCGTAATAAAAGAAATATTATATGAGGCATCATAAATATTGGCAAAACTAATTATTAGAGTTGCATTGGGGTTAACAGTATGAATATAAACTACATTGTTTAAATCGGCAGTGGATACATAAAATATAGGCCATCTTCCATAAAGAGTTTCCGAAACTCCAGCATATGATGAACTGTAATATACGGTATCTGGATAAGGAAGTGTAGCAGGAGCAGTATTATATAAATAGGAGCTCCCATATATAAAATTTGTAAAGTAACTATAGTAAACACCGTCAGAACCCCCTGGCGCTGTATACAAGCAATATTTAAATGCTTCACTTGTGATGCCTCCTATTATGGAGGTATAGATTGTTCTCCTGTATTCCCCAACAACCCCGACGGATTTTATATATGCACTCCCGCTAAAACCAGAAGTGTCAGGAGAATAGTAAGTTGTAATATAACTACCAATTCCATAAGGATCAGAGCCGGAAATTGAATCCCCATTACTATAGATAATACCTGAATTTATGTTATATAACATTTGGTTAACGCCAGCCTCAGCAAGATAAAGTGCTTGTTCTCTTTGATAAATCTCCGTTTCTTGTGTAGAATGATATCTTAAGACCGTAGTTAAGCCATCTGCAAAGATAGCCATAATCAATGCAATAATTATAATCGTAATTATTAATGCTTGTCCATATCTTTCCTTTATCATAACTAAAATATTAATACATAGGGAAAGAATCCCTCGGTTCTTTCCCTATGTAAAAGACAACTTAAATTAAAGAAACTATTAGTATTGATACCAGTAATTGCCTGGATAAGCTGGGTCTTCGTCTGTAGAGTTAATTCTAACGTCTGCCTTAGAATAAGGGGGGGTTAAAGTACTACCATTATCATAGATCCAGCCACCTGCATTTGTTACTTCTGTAGAAGTAACAACGCCATCTTCAGTTGCAGCTGCAGCAACTGCATTGCTTCTCACAACACTACCATTTACCGTTACTTCTACTTCTGGAACTGCACCGTTTGCAAACAAAGTACCATCAAGAGTTGCAGGATAGACACCATGGTTCTTTGCATAATAAATTCCAAGTGCCGATCTTACAGAACCAAGTTGTGCTTTTGCCTCGGAACTCCTTGCTTCCTCAATAATGCTCTGATATTTTGGTAGTGCATAAAGAGCAAGGATACCAAGAATAGCAATTACAATTACAAGTTCTACAAGGGTAAATCCCTTTTTGTTTCGATTCCATCTAAGCATTTTTTCACCTCCATTTTTATTTTGTATACTATTTTAAAAGGATTTTAATAAATTGCAATACACTTACAGCGTTTTTTTGTACGCTCCTGGAAGCCCAAACATAGGAAGATACATTGCAAGAGCGATAAAACCTACGATTACACCAAGAATAATAATCATAGTGGGTTCTATTTTAGCAGACATATTTTTAATTTGATGATCAATGTTTCTATCCCAGAGTTCACCTAATTTATCTAAAAGATCATCAAGTTTTCCGCTCTTTTCACCTACAGCAACCATTTGAACCATTATTTTTGGAAAAACGTTACTCCCATTTAATGCTTCAGAAAAACTCAAACCTGTTTTAATTCCTTCATTGACTTTGCTGAGTTCCGAAATATAGAACAGGTTATCTGTAACCTTTCCAGCTATTTCTATTGCTTTGACAATATCTATTCCGCTTCTCAAAACAAGCGAAAGGGAATGTACAAATCTGGAAAGTGCACTGAACTTACTAATCTTACCAAAAATAGGAATTTTAATTTTTAACTTGTCTATAATGTATCGCCCTCTTTTAATGGAATACACAATTTTAAAGACAACTATAATAAATACAATGAGAAGAATTAACCAGAAATAATATGTTGTAAGAAAATGACTTACGCTAAGTAAAATTATTGTAGGTTCAGGTAATTTTTCCTTGGCCTGTCCATAAATTGAAACAAACTTTGGCAGTACATATACAAGTAGAAATATAACAACGGCTGTTACAACGGAAACAACAAATTTCGGATATGCAAAGGCGGAACTTACCTTTTTCCTTATATCATCTTCTCGTTCAAGGTAATTTGCAATTCCTCTTAATACTTCATCAAGAGTACCAGAGGATTCTCCTACTTCTAAGAGTCCTAAATATATCGGGGGAAAAACCTTTTTGTATTTAGAAAAGGCATTTTTAATAGTGCTGCCATTTTCTATATCGTTTTTTATATTCAAAATAACGTTTTTAAAATATTTATTTTCAGTTTGTTCAGATAAACCTTCCAGAGTTTCGAGAATAGAGAGACCAGATGCAATTAACGTAGCAAACTGCTCAGTAAAAAGTATAAGTTCTTCCGGTTTAACAGATGGGAACAAATTTTGTAAATTTATATTTAATCTCTTGAAACGCATCTCCTTTAAATAAAATGGATATATATTTTTCCCTTCGAGAAGAGCGTGCGCTTCCTGGATAGATTTTGCCTCAATATAGCCCTTTTCAGTTTTACCGTTTTTGTTTTTCGCTTTATAAACAAAACGTGCCATTATATTTCAGCAACCACCCTTTCTACCTCTCTTATTGTGGTTACACCTGAAAGCACTTTTCTAAATCCCGCCTGTCTCATTGTAATCATACCATTCCGCACTGCATATTCTTTGATTTCATCATAAGAGGCTGACTGCTGAATTAAACTTCTCAGCATTTTATCTACAAACAAAACTTCAAAAATACCTGTTCTTCCTTTATAACCAGTGAAATTACAAAGAGCACACCCTTTTCCACGATAGAGATGTTCCACTGATTCAACATTAAGCACAGATTTTACTTTATCCGTTTCTTCATTGGACGGAACATATTCTTCCTTACAGTTAGGACAAATTACCCTCACAAGTCTTTGAGCAACAACTCCAATCAGGGAAGATGCTATTAAATACGGTTCCAATCCTAAATTCATAAGTCTTACCGGTGTTGAA
>CAYXJW010000036.1:0-8657 GCA_964465465.1 uncultured Caldisericales bacterium | reverse complement strand
ATTCTGGGCAACTTATGAAAGTTATAACGGGTTTAAGAGATGGGGTATTGGTATGGCTCAGCCTTCCTATCCGTGGCCTGAATATCAGCATGAACTTGGCGGTGCAAAAGTGTTTTATATTACAAAAGAGTACTGGGATGCCTCAATTAAAAAATATCTTGAGGATTATCTCGGTACTACCCTTAAAGCACCAGTACCTGAAGATTTGCTTAAACAGGCAGAAAATTTCAAGATTCCTGAAAATCCTGAAGTGTAAAATAAACTTTGTAAACACCCTCGATTTATATTTTCGAGGGTGTTTACAATTTAATATGGGGGGTATTTATAATTGAGAACTGCTTTGCAGTTGAAAATAGAATCAATTGGTGAGGACATTTTACAGAGTAAACATGTTTTTTATAACTTGCACTCTTCATTTAAGAATGCAGTGAATTTTATATCGGAACATGGCTTTCTTGTTTCTATTGTTACGAAGGAAGTCGGAGCAGGTCCTAATAATCTTGTAATTGATTTGTCAGATGTGCGAAATATTTCTTCTTTTGAAATTTTACAAGAAAATCTTGTTAAAATTAATGGGAAATTGTTGAATATAAGTAAAGATGTTGAATTATATAGATCTAATCTGGAAGAAATTAATACTGCTAATTTAAACTATTTTGTTAAATCTTTGTTATTGTTCAAACACTTTTTATTGAGAAATGCACCTGCTTTGAGTAGTGCTTTCCTTCTCGACGAAAGAAGAAAGAACTTCTTTATCACGCCTTTTGAAAAAAATCTTTATGATTCTATAGAAAAAAATGTTCAATCGTTCTTGAGCGGAGATTTACATGCTCTTAAAAAACTTAAAGGACTTGGCTTTGGTTTGACGCCCCAGGGTGATGATTTGATAAATGGCTTTATCATTGCAATTCATTTGTATGGAAAACTTTTGAACAAGGAAACGCGGCCAATTAAGTATAAGATTTATGAATTTTCAAAGGGAAGTAATGTAATTTCTGATACTTTTTTGAAATATTCAGTTTCAGGAAGATTATATTTTAGAATGAAAAATTTAATAATGTCAATGTTGTTTAATAAAGCGGAGATTAAAAACAATACACTTTCTCTGCTTAAAATAGGGGAAACTTCCGGTTCCGATATAGGTACCGGTTTTATTCTTATGTTTGAAAAATTGTTGCAAGGAGGCCTGGAATGGTTGTAAAAGGAATTATAAAAAAGGGTGAATATTATGACTCTGTGACTTTAATGCTTGTTGCACAGGATGCTACAAAAATTGATGGAGTAGAGGATGCAGCTGTTGTAATGGGGACTGAACAGAATAAATCAATTTTGGAAACCTCTGGTATGCTTCTTGATATGTTCAGGGATGCTGGAGATTCAGATCTTCTTATAGCAGTAAAAGCAAAAGATGAAAAAGCAGCCGAAGAAGCATTTAAAAAGATTGACGAACTTTTACTGGAGAGGCGCACGAAGGCTCAGGAAGCAGGAGAATACACTCCTAAAAGTCTTGAAGGTGCTCTTGAGTTTATGCCTGATGCAAATATGGTAATTATCTCTGTTGCTGGTAAATATGCAGGCGATGAAGCGATGAAAGCACTCAAAAAAGGATTACATGTGATGCTGTTTTCCGACAATGTACCTCTTGAAAAAGAGATTGAGCTTAAAAAATACGCAAGAGAAAATGGTTTATTGGTAATGGGACCTGATTGTGGAACTGCAATTATTAACGGTGCTCCACTTTGCTTTGCAAATGTTGTAAATAGAGGCAATATTGGAATTGTTGCTGCATCAGGTACCGGTTTACAGGAGGTTAGTTCGGTTATTACTAACGAAGGTGCAGGTATTTCTCAGGCTATTGGAACAGGTGGAAGAGATGTAAAAAAAGACGTAGGCGGGATAATGTTTATCGAAGGAATGAAGGCTTTGGAAGAAGATCCAGATACAAAATACATTGTTCTTGTCTCAAAACCACCTCATCCAGATGTGCTCAATAAAGTAGCAGATCTAATTAAAAATGAAATTAAAAAACCTGTTGTAGGAATTTTCCTTGGCGGAGATCCTGAAGTTGTTAAAAATGCAGGGGCAATTCCTGCAAATACATTGGAGGAAGCCGGGCTTATTGCTTCTTCTCTTGCTAAAGGTAAATCAATGGATGAATTTAAAAAACTTCTTGAGGAAAGAGAGAAAGAAATTCTTGCAATTGCTGAACGGGAAAGTAAAAATAAAAAAGAAGGACAGAAATATGTTAGGGGCCTTTACACTGGAGGAACTTTGTGCGATGAGGCAATGCTTTTGTCTCGTCAGATAATAGGAGAGGTTTATGGAAATGCTCCGTTGAATCCGGAATTCAAGTTAAAAGATTCATGGATTAGTCAAGAAAATACATTTGTTGATCTTGGTGAAGATGAATTTACTGTAGGAAGGCCTCATCCAATGATCGATTTTACGTTGAGAAACAAAAAGATTTTAGAAGAAGCAAAAGATCCTTCTGTTGCAGTTATTCTCCTCGACGTTGTTTTAGGCTACGGTTCTAATATGCAACCTGGTGATGAACTTGCACCTGCAATTAAAGAAGCAAAAGAACTTGCAGAAAAAGATGGTAGAAACATCACATTTGTGTGTTCAATTACTGGAACGGATAAGGATCCGCAGGATAGAAGTAAGGTTAAAAAACAATTGGAAGATGCAGGCGCAATTATCATGCCTTCCAATGCGGCTGCAGCTAAACTTGCCTCTTATATAGTTAAAAATCTTGGGGGTGCGAAATGAGAAAAATTACTGATCTTTTCAAACAGGAATTAAAGGTTATAAATATTGGTTTGCTCTCTTTTAAGGAGAGTCTTGAGGATGTAGGTGTAAAAGTAATTCAAGTAGATTGGAGACCACCTGCAGGTGGGGACGAAGAAGTAATGGATGCCTTGAAGAAACTTTTAGGTAAATAATATCTTTTAAGGAGGCGTATTATGGTAGATATTGAAAAGGCGAACAAAGAAGCATTGGACAGATTGCTTGCTGCAAGACCTGTACTTGTTGGTATGGGAAAAGCAATTGATGTAATACCCGGAATGAAGAAAAATATGATTCTTCATGCAGGTCCACCGGTTACCTGGGACAGAATGTGTGGTCCTCAAAGAGGGGCTGTAATTGGAGCATTAATGTATGAGGGTATGGCGAAGAATGAAAAGGAAGCAGAGGAACTTGCTGCATCTGGCGAAATAGAATTTTCGCCCTGTCACCATCATCAAGCAGTTGGCCCGATGGCAGGCATTGTATCTCCATCTATGCCTGTTTATATAATTGAGAACGAGGCTTTTGGGAACAAGGCTTACGGAACAATGAATGAAGGACTTGGGAAAGTATTGAGGATGGGGGCATATTCTCCTGATGTTATTGAAAGATTAAAGTGGATGGAGAATGTAATGTATCCTGCAATGGATAAAGCTATCAGATATCTTAAAAAGATTGATATGAAAAATATCATAGCGCAGGCTCTTCATATGGGTGATGAATTGCATAATAGAAATAAAGGTGCTACCTCTTTGTTCTTTAGAACTATTGCTCCAGCTATGGTCAAAACGAGTGATGCTGCGACAGCTGAAGCAGTTTTGAAATTTATTGATGGAAATGACCATACATTCCTTAACCTTTCTATGCCTTCTGCGAAGGCGAGTCTTGATCCTGCAAGAAACATTGAGGGAAGCACAATGGTTGTGGCTATGGCAAGGAACGGAACAGATTTTGGAATACAAGTTTCTGGTATGGGGGATCAGTGGTTTACTGCTCCTGCTCCAGTACCACCTAATGCACTTTATTTCCCTGGCTTTAGCAAGGAAGATGCCAATCCGGATATAGGTGATAGTTCGATTACTGAAACTGCAGGTCTTGGTGGGTTTGCAATAGGTGCTGCTCCAGCTATTGTACAGTTTGTTGGAGGCACTCCACAAGATGGTTTAAATAGGACGCTTTCGATGTACGAAATTACAATTGGTGAGAACAATGTTTATCAGGTTCCTTATCTTAATTTCAGAGGTACCCCTACCGGGATAGATATAAGGAAGGTTGTTGAGAAGAATCTTCCACCGTTCATAGATACAGGTATCGCTCATAAGAAACCTGGTATTGGGCAAGTTGGAGCAGGACTTGTAGATGCTCCCATTGAAGTATTCAAAAAGGCAGTAATTGCATTTGCTAAAAAATATTCATAAGGAGGTATATTAATTATGACAAATGAAGAATTCATTAAATTAATGATGGAATCAAAAATGTATGACTTAACACAGCCGCTGAGTGTACATACTCCACCGTGGCCTAGCTATATGCCACTTGGGATACAGTATTTTAAACGTATTGCTGGTGCGCATATGGGACAGGGTGCAAATGGACAGATTATAACTTCAAGTAACCATGTTGGTACACATATGGATGGCGAAATTCATTTCTTTAGTTCTGGGCGGCCAATAGGAAAAGTTCCCCTAAATGAATGGGTGGGTCCTGGTGTAGTTGTGGATATCTCTGACGAGGTTGGAGATTACGATCTTTATACTCCTGAGATGCTTATGAAAAAAGCTGATATTCGTGAAGGAGATATACTTATAATTAATACCGGTTATCATAGATATGCCTGGGATCAGCCAGAATCTGATGAAGTGCGTTACATGGTAAAACATCCTGGTCCAAGTCCTGATTTCCCTGATTGGGCACTTAAGATGAAATTCAAATGGATTGGAGTTGATTGCGGAAGTGCCGATCATCCTATGAATACGATCCTCAGAGATTGGCATCCAAAATTATTTAAAGAAGCGGATAAAAAACTAAGAGAAAAGTATGGAAAATCTTGGGATGAAATGTTCCCTCCAGAAGAGTTTTATCAAATTATGCATCTAAAATTATTCCCCAAAGGACTTGTCCATGCTGAAAATTTAGGTGGAGAAATTGACAAACTCAACAATAAGCGTGCATACATTGGTGCATTTATTGTAAAAGGAATTGAAATGGAGTCTGCCTGGGCGAGAATAGTTGCATGGGAAGCACCTGATAATAAATAGGAGGTTTGTATGAACAATTTCGACTACGCAAAACCGTCCACACTAAAAGAAGCAATTGATATTTATAAGCAATATGGCGACAAAGCCAGGCTTCTTATGGGTGGCACGGATTTGGTCGTTCTATTAGATGATGGGGTACTTACTCCGGACATGGTAATAGATTTAAAAGGAATAGAAGAGTTAAAAAAACTTGAATTTGATGGTGAATATTTACATATTGGTGCTGGAGTTACATTCAATGAACTAATTGATAGTTCTGTGGTGAGAGAAAAATTTCCAATTTTATGGGAAGCCTCTAAAACGGTTGCTTCTACTGGTGTAAGAAATAAAGCAACACTTGTAGGAAATATTTGTAGTGCAGTGCCCTCTGCTGATTCTGCTCCAGCACTGCTTGTATATGATGCGACTGTTGTTATTGCGGCGGAAAATGGTGATAGAGAAGTTCCTATTACAGAATTCTTTACTGGTCCAAGAAGAACGGTCCTGTCTCCTGGTGAAATAGTAAAAGAAGTAAAAATTTCAGCCGGGAGTGGAAAATTTGGAGGCACGTATATTAAACTTGGAAGGTACGACGGAGAAGATCTTGCACAGGTAGGTGTTGCAGCATTAGTTACGGAAAGTAAGGATTACAAAATAGCCTTTTGTGCAGTAGCCCCAAAACCTGTTCGTGCTATAGAAGCTGAACAGTTCTTAAAAGGGAAAGATCTTAACGACGAAACTCTTGAAGAAGCCGCAAAACTTGCTGTTAAAGCAATCTCTCCAATTTCCGATATCAGGGCAAGTAAAGAATACAGGTTATATGTAAGTGGTGTACTTGTGAAAAGGGCTTTGAAAGTAGCACTCTCACGACTGAATGGAAACGGGCCTGCATATGGCGAAAGACTCGTTTAGGAGGATAAGATGAAAAGAGAAATAAAATTTACTTTAAACGGCGAACCTGTAAAAATTGATGTAATGCCTAATGAAAAATTGCTTGACGTGTTGAGAGACAGGCTTGGTGTAAAAAGTCCAAAGCATGGTTGCGGTAGAGGAGAGTGTGGTGCTTGCACTGTCCTTCTGAATGGAAAGACTATTAGAAGTTGTATTACGCTTGCAATAGAAGTTGACGGACAGGAGATAACAACCCTTGAAGGATTGGAAAAAGATGGTATGACTGAACTTCAGAAGTCTTTTTTGGAGCACAATTCGTTCCAATGTGGATTTTGCGCTCCAGGTATGACACTTACCGCTACTGAATTGCTCAGGAAAAATCCTCATCCAGACGAAGAAGAAATTAGAGAGGCAATTGCAGGAAACCTCTGCCGATGTACCGGGTATAAGAACATTGTTGATGCAATTGTCGATGTTTCAAAAAAAGGGTAGGAGGTAATTATGACTAAGGAACTTAAATATGTAGGAAAAAGGGCGGTAAGGCTTGACGGGTTAGAAAAAGTAACGGCTGCAGCGAAATATGTAGATGATCTGGAATTCGGTCCAGCAATGTACTATGTGGCAGTTTTAGAAAGTCCGTATGCACATGCTATTATAAAGAGTATAGATACATCCGAGGCAGAAAAAATGCCCGGTGTTAAAGCAGTTCTTTCTGGAAAGGATTTTCCTGAAAAATTTGGTCTTTATTTAAAGGATAATTCTATTTTCCCGGCTGATAGAGTGAGATACGTTGGGGAACAGGTTGCAGCAGTTGTGGCTGAAACTCCTGCACAGGCAAAAGCAGCAGTAAAGAAGATAAAAGTTGAATACGAACCTCTTCCTGTGCTTCAAAATCCACTGGAAGCAATAAAGCCAGATGCTCCACTCATTCATCCAGATCTTGGAAAATACGAAGTTGTCCCGTGGCTTTACCCTCAACCTGGCACGAATATTGCTCATGTTAGAAAAATTAGAAAAGGTGATGTTGATAAAGCATTTGAAGAAGCAGATTACATCCTTGAAGATTGGTATCATGTTCCTCACGTGGTCCATGCTCCTATGGAAACTCATATATCTGTTGCTCTTTTCTCTTATGATGGAAGATTGACTATGTGGAATTCCACGCAGTCTCCTCATACTCAGAGAAATATTATTGCAAATTCTTTAAAAATTCCCCATAAAAATGTTAGAGTTATTGCTCCTTATGTGGGCGGAGGATTTGGTGGAAAAGCAGGTATAAATATGGAAGTAATTGCTGCTGTTGCAGCAATGAAAGTTCCAGGACATCCTGTAAAACTTAGATGGACACGAAGGCAGGAGTTCTTTAATACTTCTCAGAGGCAAGAGTTATATGCGCATATTAAGATGGGTGTTAATAAGGAAGGAAAAATTATTGCTCTAAAACATGAACTTTTCTGGGATGTTGGAGCTTCAGCAGAGTATGGTTCTAATGTGGTTAATGCAACAGGCTTTTCTGCAACTGGTCCTTATTATATCCCCAACGTATATATAGACTCATTTGCTGTTTACACCAATAGGCCACCTTGTGGTGCTTATAGGGGCTTTGGGTATTCTGAGTTCCATTTTGGAATTGAGAGCCACATGGATAGAATGGCAAAAATGATAGGAATGGATCCAGTTGAGTTTAGAAGAAAAAACGCAATTAGAAGAGGACAATCTGTTGCGTACGGTGTGGAAATGAATCCAACTGGCATTCTTGAATGTATTGATAAGGTTGCAGAAAAAATTGAGTGGGGCAAAGAAGACAAATCACCTGATCCTACAAAAGTAAGAGCAAAAGGATTTGCCGCTGTTTGGAAAGCTCCCGCAATGCCACCTAACGAATCTTCAGCGGCATTTATTAAATTTAGTGAAGATGGTAGTATAAATATTCTTGTCTCTGGAATGGAACTCGGACAAGGATTCCTTACTGCAATGGCAAAAATTGCTGCTGAAGAATTACAGTTGCCACTTGAAAAAATAAGAGTAGAACTTCCAGATACTGATAGAAATCCCTATGAATGGCAGACAGTTGCAAGTCACGTTACCTGGAGTTGCGGAAATGCAGTAAGAAGAGCTGCC
This sequence comes from uncultured Caldisericales bacterium, assembly GCA_964465465.1. Lineage (GTDB taxonomy): Bacteria > Caldisericota > Caldisericia > Caldisericales > Caldisericaceae > AUK232. The sequence goes on along the minus strand of CAYXJW010000036.1, from coordinate 621 downwards.
ATTGATGCGAGGAATCAGATTCTTAATACAGTTTCCAGAGCGTATCATATTGACAAAGCTAATCTTTACCTTGAAGATGGCAAAGTTAAATGTTATACAGACCCAGAATTTGAACTTCCATTTGAAAAATTTGTTATTGATGGCATAGAAATGCCAGATGGAACATACAGAGGTGGTCCCATCATGGGCCATGGAATGTTCATGCCTGAGTTTACGTCTGCAAAAGTTAATCCAGAAACAGGATTAGGCGGCCATCCCAATGTGCATTATACAACTGGAGCGGGCGCTGTAGAAATTGAAATAGATAAAGAAACCGGAAGAATCAGGGTAATAAAAATGGCAGAAGCCTTTGATGCAGGTAAAGCAATTAATCCTGATCTTGTTGAAGGACAGATTGTTGGTGGATTTGTTCAGGGGCTTGGTACTGCACTCTGGGAAGAGGTTAAATTTGACGAAAATGGCAGGATATTGAACCCTAACTTTACTGATTATAAGATTCCAACAGCGCTTGATGTTCCAAGGGAAATGCATCCTATTATAGTGGAGGTTCCTCAACCAGATGGTCCATTTGGCGCAAGAGGTATTGCAGAACATACGATGATCCCCGTAATGCCTGCTGTT
>CAYXJW010000035.1:0-16093 GCA_964465465.1 uncultured Caldisericales bacterium | reverse complement strand
ATAATTCAATAAACCCGCATTGTTTCGTTGTATGCATAAGAAATACTGATAAACACTTATTTAAAACATAGCCTTTATTTCCATTTTAACGGACAAAAACTATATTAAAGGTATTAGAACATATACAACATTAAAATCATCAAATATGGGGTGTTTACGCTTCACCTACGGTATAGTTTAATGGATACAGTATTAATAAGGGACAAATGAAAAATATATGTTAAGAATGAGGTTTATGTAATGTGGGGGGTATAGAAAATCTCTCTTTCTCTAATCTTTTATGGTTGCAACTTTTAATAAGTCTGTACTTCCGCTTACGCCCGTATGAGACCCTGCTGTTATCACTACCGTATCACCGCTTTTAACAATCCTTCTTTCTTTTGCTATTTCAGTTGCCTTCTGAAGGATTTCATCAACAGTTTTAAAAGTACTAACCTTTACCGGGATTATTCCCCATTTTAATGTAAGGTATTTTAGAGTTTCTATTTTTGGAGTAAGTGCAATAACAGGAACTCCCGGTCTATATTTAGAAACAAGGAGCGCTGTTCTTCCCGATTCTGTTGCAGTAATTATTGCCTTTGCTTTTATATTTTCAGCAATTTTATTTGCAGACAGGGCAATTGCTTCTGATACGCTACTTTCTTCTAATTTTTCGTTGTCAGTTCTCTCCTTTAAAAATTTCCTGAATATGCTGCTCTTCTCTGTGTTTTTAATGACTTTCCTCATTACAGAAACACTTTCCAATGGATATTTGCCAACTGCAGTTTCATTGGACAACATAACAGCATCTGTTCCATCAAAGATTGCATTTGCGATATCCGTGACTTCCGCCCTTGTAGGAGTGGGATTTTCAATCATTGAATTAAGCATTTGCGTTGCTGTTATTACAGGTTTACCTTTTTTATTACACATAGAAATAATTTTCTTTTGAATAACGGGCACTTCTTCGATTGGCATCTCTACACCCAAATCTCCACGTGCAACCATTATTCCATCTGAGACATCTACAATTTCTTCAAGGTTCTCAACTGCTTCCCACTTCTCTATTTTAGATATTATAGGAACAACCCTTCCATAATGTTTCATTAAGTTTCTCAGTTCTTCTACTTCTTCTGGAGACTTAACAAAAGAAAGCGCAACAAGATCAACACCATGTTTTAAACCAAATTCAAGATCACATTTATCCTTTTCAGTAATTGCAGGTACGGAGAGACGGGTATTTGGGAAATTTACCCCTTTGTGATCGCTTATTTCTCCCCCTTCTATAACTCTGGTATAAATATTTTCTTTATCTACTTTCGTTATCTTCAATTTTATTAAACCATCATTTATAAAAATAACCTCCCCTGGAGATACGTCATTTATTACAGCAGGGAAAGTAATTGATGCAATGTGCGCATCACCTTCTATATTTTTAATAGTAAGAATAAATTCGGCTCCGTTTTCCAGGAATGCTTTTCCGTTTCTAATTTTCCCAAGCCTGATTTTAGGTCCCTGAAGATCCTGCAAAATAGCAATGGGAAAATCCAGTTTTTCGGCAATATTTTTAATGCTTGAAATCGTATTTATATGTTCGCCTTCTGTACCGTGAGAGAAATTAATTCTAAAAACATCTACCCCGGCCCTTGCAAGTAGTTCAATCTTTTCTGGCGAGGATGTTGCAGGACCTATTGTTGCAACAATTTTCGTTTTACATTCTACTATTCTTTTTAGAGTCATAAATCTCCTTTAATTTTTCTATCAAGAGTACTTCTTCCTGAGAAGGATTTGTGGGAATATCCACTTGAATTCTTACAATCATATCGCCCCTTCTTCTACTTCCAATTACATAAGCACCTTTTCCCCTTATAATAAACTCTGTTCCATTTTGAGTACCAGGTGGTATTCTCAATGTTTCATATCCACCTTCTATCAGTGGCACCTGCATCGTCGTTCCAAGCACTGCATCTGGAAAACTAATATGTGCTGTGTAATACAGTTTGTCTCCTTCCCTCTTAAAAATCGGGTCTTCTGTAACTTTTATTCTAACGTAAAGATCTCCTCTTGGGCCGCCATGCAAACCTGCATTGCCCTGCCCTTTTACTCTCACCCTGGTTCCTGTATCAACACCTGCTGGTATTTTAACTTCAATGGTTTTTGTTTCTGTAACAACGCCAGTGCCATTACACACATGACATTTAGCCTTAGGTATTCTACCTGTTCCATGGCAAGTAGGACAGGTGGATTGCATCACAAATTCTCCAAAAATGGATCTTTGAACTCTTCTTACAACTCCAGTACCTTTACATGTAGGACAGGTTGTATAACCTGCTCCGGGTTCCACGCCAGTTCCTTTACAAGCAGGACAAACTTCCTTTCTCGTTATTGTAATATCCTTTTTCGTTCCTAAAACTGCTTCTTTAAGGCTAATTGTAAGAGGCACTTCGATATCTTCGCCACGAGTTGGCGCATTTACCGTTTCTTCTCGCGTTGTGTATGTAGCCCTTCCAGAGCTTCCAAATCCTCCAAATCCGAAGTTTCTCAATATCTCATCAAGATCAAAAAAATCACCAGCCCCACCAAAGCCGAAATCTCTAAAATCAAAACCTCCACTTCCACCCGGTGTACCCTGGGCACCTACAGTTCCAAATTTATCATACTGTGCCCTTTTTTCTGGATTACTCAAAACCTCGTATGCCTCATTAATTTCAGCCATTCGCTTTGCAGCATCCGGATCATTTTTATGCAAATCCGGGTGGTACTTCATTACAAGTTCTCTGTACCTTTTTTTAATTTCATCAGGAGAGGCGTCCCGAGGGACGCCTAAAATCTCATAGTAATCTTTCGCCATAGTCTTTTACTGTTTCGTTGTTCCTTCTCCTTCCACGGTGGGACCTTCGTTATTTCCTCCCTGGTTTTTCCCTCCAGGAGGAGGTGTCTGTGCCTGCCCACCACTTGTTTTGTACATTTCTGCACCAATTTTTTCCATAAGTTCGTTTACGCTATCCATTTTCGCTTTTATTGTATCTATATTACCTTCTTTTACAGCTTTTTCAAGATCATTCAGCGCTTCTTCCAGAGATTTTTTATTTTCAGCACTTATTTTATCACCGTAATCCTTTATAAATTTCCTTCCACTGTAAACAAGCGTATCTGCCTTATTCTTCGTTTCTATCTCCTCAGCACGTTTCCTATCAGCCTCAGCGTATTTCTCCGCTTCTTTCTTCATTCTTTCAATTTCTTCTTTTGAAAGTTTGTTGCTATTCGTAATCGTTATGTGCTGCTCTTTACCCGTTGCTTTATCTTTTGCAGTAACATGCAAAATTCCATTTTCGTCAACTGCATACGTTACCTCTATCTGCGGCACTCCTCTTGGAGCAGGTGGAATTCCATCAAGTATAAATCTACCAAGTGAAAGGTTGTCTTTTGCAAGCGGCCTTTCTCCCTGTAAAACATGGATTTCAACCTGAGTTTGATTGTCAGCTGCAGTTGTAAAAATCTGCGTCTTCGAAGTCGGAATAGGTGAGTTTCTCTCTATCATCTTTGTAAACATGCCACCAAGCGTTTCAATACCAAGTGAAAGCGGCACAACATCAACAAGCACAACATTCTTTACATTACCTTCAATAATGCCTGCCTGAATTGCAGCACCCATTGCCACACATTCCATCGGATCAATTCCTCTCTCTGGCTCTTTACCAATGTAATCGGCTACAAATTTTTGAACAATAGGCATACGCGTTGGTCCACCAACAAGAATAATCTTATCGATTTGCTGTGGCGTAAGGCCTGCATCTTTTATTGCTCTTTCCATGGGTCCTGCACATTTCTTTACAATAGGCTCAACAAGAGATTCAAGTTTCGCCCTCGTTATATTCATTACAAGATGCTTTGGTCCGCTGGCATCTGCCGTTATAAAGGGAAGGTTTATTTGAGTTTCAAGTACAGAAGAAAGTTCAATCTTTGCTTTTTCAGCAGCCTCCCTTATCCTCTGCATTGCCATCTTGTCCTTTGTAAGGTCAATGCCGTTTTCTTTTTTAAACTCTTCTACAATGTAATTTACAAGAGCTTCATCCATATCTCTTCCGCCAAGGTGAGTATCACCTGCCGTTGACTTAACCTGGAAAACACCGCCACCAAAGTCCATAATTGTTACATCAAGCGTACCACCACCAAAGTCAAATACCAGGATTTTCAATTCTTTATCAGATCTATCAATACCATACGCAAATGCAGCAGCAGTTGGTTCGTTAACAAGCCTTACTACTTCAAGTCCTGCAATTTCACCTGCATTTTTCGTTGCCTGCCTCTGGTCATCATTGAAATATGCAGGCACTGTGATTACTGCCTTTTCCACTTTTTCTCCAAGAAAAGCTTCTGCATCTTTCTTAATCTTTTGAAGTATAAAAGCAGAAATCTGTTCTGGAGTGTATTCTTTGTCAAACACCTTTATTTTAGTTTTTGTTCCCATTAATCTTTTAACGCCGGTTACCGTACCCTCTGGATTAATAGCAGCCTGCCTTCTTGCAGGTTCACCCACAAGAATCTGTCCATCTTTTGTAAAAGCAACTACCGACGGTACGGTTTTACCAGCCACAGTAGGACCTTCTGCAGCAGGTATAATGGTAGGTTTTCCACCTATCATAACGGCTGCCGCCGAATTGCTCGTACCTAAATCAATACCAATAATTCTACTCATTATCATCGCCTCCTTTGCTTTCTTTTTTGTTTTCCTCGGGCACTGCAACAGAGACCACTGCTGGCCTCAGCAGTTCGTCCCCGAGATAATACCCTTTTCTTAAAATTTTTACTATCGTGTTAGGTTTCACTTCATTTGTTTTCACAACTTCCCCTATTTCACAAAGAGAAGGATCAAACATCTTTTCTTTTAGTTCTACTTCCTTTACTCCTTCCTTTTTGAGGAAGTTGTTTATCTGACTGTGAATTAATTGAATCCCCGTTTTAGTATTCGAGGATTCAATACCTTCCATAGCAGAGAGTGCCCTCTCGAAGTTATCAAAGATTTCAAGAAATTCTTTTATCAGGCGCTTCTTTGCCTCGCTAATTTTCTGATTAGCCTGCTTCTCTATCGTTGCTTGCTCTTTCCTGAACTGCTCTTTCAGTTTAATCAGTTCAATTTTCAGGTTTTCTATTTCATTTTCTTTTATCTCTATCTCTTCATTTTTTTCTTTAAGCGCTTTTACAAGTTCGTCAATTTTATTATTCCGCTTTTCTTTATCTTTAGTTTCGGTTTTTTCCGAATTTTTAATCTTTTCTTTATCTTTTTCTTCCATCTTTTACCTCCGTTAGCACTCTCAACCTTTGACTGCTAATAATTTATCAAAAATTAAATTTTTGTCAAGTGTTTAGAATATTTTTTTAAAAAAATTCACCATTTTATTTTTTACTTAAAAGAATTATAATTTAAAAAATAGGAGGTGGAACATGAAGATAAGAGAGGCAGCGGTTGCAGGTGCATTTTACCCGGATGACAAAACAGAACTCAAATTTATGATTAAGGGGTTTCTGGAAGAAGCAGAACTTTTCCGACTACGAGGATTAAAAAGTATTGTTTCTCCACACGCAGGTTATGTCTATTCCGGTCCAATTGCAGCATACAGTTACAAACAACTTTACAACCTCGACAGGAACAAAAAATGGACAGTTTTTCTAATAGGGCCATCTCATTATGCATATTTCAGCGGAGTTTCAGTAGGAATTTTTGACTTATACAAAACTCCTCTTGGCTATGTCACTGTATCGCCTATTGCAAAAAAATTGCTTTCAGAAGAAGGTGTGCATTTTATCCTTGAAGCACATTTAGAGGAACACTGCCTTGAAGTGCAACTCCCATTTTTACAGTTTGTGCTTCCAAGGTTTGAAATTGTTCCCATCATTTTTTCGGAAATCTCGCATGAATATCTTGCTCGAATACTTGAAAAATACTTCACTGAAAACTCTCTCTTGGTGGTAAGTTCAGACTTAAGCCATTACTATTCATACGAAATAGCCCGTAAACTCGATTTACACTGCAATAATGCAGTAGAAAAACTCGACATTTCTGAATTGGATCAATGTGAAGCCTGTGGAAAAACAGGCATCGCAACAGCGATATATTTAGCAAAGAAAAACAGATGGAGAAGTAAAGTATTGAAATATGCAACAAGCGGCGATACAATGGGGCCAAAAAATCAAGTAGTGGGATATGGCGCTTACGCATTTTATGGAGGTGAAGAAGTATGATCCCTACAAAATTCCGTTTACTTCTTCTTAAAATCGCACGCTCTTCGATTCGCTTCTATCTGGAAAATCACAGAGAACCATTTATTTCCAGAAAAGAATACCCTGATGAATTCCTCTGGAAAAAGAGAGGAACTTTTGTAACTCTCACGGAAGACGGAAACCTTAGAGGCTGCATTGGTTCCATACTTCCGGTAAATCCACTCATTCTTGATGTGTCGCAAAATGCTATCAACGCAGCGTTTAGAGATCCTCGCTTTTATCCCATCACAAGAGAAGAACTTCCAGGAATTAATATCGAAGTATCCGTATTAACCGTTCCGCAAAAATTAGAATACAAAAACCCTGATGATCTTTTATCAAAAATTAGGCCTTTCAAAGACGGAATAATTATTAAACAAGGTCCTTTCCAGGCAACTTTTCTTCCGCAAGTCTGGGAAGAACTTCCAGAGAAAGAAGAATTTTTAAGTCATCTATGCCTGAAAGCAGGACTCCCGGGCAATTGCTACCTCAACGGTAAAATAGAAGTTTACAGATATGAGGTAGAAGCATTTTCAGAAGAAGAATTTAAGTAAGTTCTGGATAAATTATCACAACAGCACGTTCTTCCGGAATCCACTCAACAGTGCTTCCTATACTTTCCATTATAAAGCGTAAAGGAAGATAAGTTCTACCATCTCTTATAAAAGGTTTTATGTTTTTATTATTGGGATCAATATACTCTTCTTCCCCATTAACAATGGCTTTATTTTTGCCTATTGCTAAAATAATATCCCCTCCGTTTATTCTTATTTCTACAGTCCTGCTTTCTGCATAGTAAAATATCTTTCCATTTAGTGCCTCAATGATATGCCTCACGGGAAGCATAGTTCTATCATCTGTAATTATAGGCGGTGTATCTATTTCTTTTTTCACTCCATTCACATAGAGAAAACTTTTACCTATAAACAATTTCAGTACTGTAGGATTTGGTGGAAGATAAATAATCTTTACATCCTTCTCTGCTATGTTACCTGCTCTATCCTTTGCAGAAATTTCAATCTCGTTTTCCCCTTTCTTTAATTTAAGATATTTTGTGCATTTCAAAAATTTGCACTGCTCGTTATTAATAAATAGCACAAAGCCATCTTCCACATCAACTTTCAGTTGAAAAAACATATTAGAAGTAATACCTGGAATGTCGTTTGTAATTATTTTCGGTGGAGATGTATCCAATATAACCATAGGATACAGGCTTTCAGAATTCCCGTACACATCCAATGCCGTTATTTGGATTGTATTTTCCCCTTCTTTTAATTCTATAGGGCATGAAAAACTGCCCTGGGGCGAAAGTTTAACCACTTTTCCATTTACAAAAAACGAGGATATTTGCAATTTACACTGAACCTGTCCCGATATATTAACTATGTTTTTGTTTGTAATTTCCGGAAGATCTACAATTTTTATTACAGGCATAGAAACTTCACGCTTATTTAATATAAAATTCACTTTTGTATCACAAAACAGGTTAATCTCTTCTTTTATGGTTTTTTCAGAATTCTTCACTGTTAAAGTGTATGTATTGCCTTTAAGCGTTAACTTCAAAGGAGATTTCCCCATTAATTTTTCGTCTATAAAAACTGAAGCACCTTGCGGGACTGTGTCAATTTCTAAATTAAACTTTCTGTCATTAGAATTAACTGGTTCTTCAAAAAACGGTATAGGTTGCACTAATTCGCTGCATTTAGAATCAGTTCCGGCAAATGCAATCTTTATAACAACATTTTGATAACCCTCCGGGATAGACAGTGTCTTTTCAATAGGATTGCCAAGCAACCCTTTATTAATAATCTCGGTTTTTTTTATCTCTTCACCTGTATATCCATCAATAAAACTTGCAAATAGATACGCACATGGCACATTTTGTGCAGCAGAAATCTTTAACAGCAACTTCCCGGAAAATATTTTATATGATACAGTAAACTTCACTGGAATTAACATCACCTCGACGCTGTTTCCAATTGGATTTCCACCCTTTTTTGCAACAAATAATTTTAGTTTGGTTGTAGCACTCACTTTTTCATAATCAATATACACCTTTTGTTCATTTCCCGGAGCAATACTATCACTAAAAGCAATTTGTTTAATCACATTCCCTGTGTTCTCGTCTTGCAATGTGATGTAATAACTTTTTTGATTTAGAACCATATTCCCCACATTTTTAATTGTCAACGGAAATTTCAGACTTTTTCCGTATGGGACATAAAACACACTTTTTTGCGGAGTTAGTAAAATGCGTGCGTACTTTGTAGGATCTCCAAACCATCTGTTATATATCTTTACAAAATTGTAATTGCCCCCAATGTAAGTTCCATTTGATGTGTAGTACCCACCAATATATGGAGTATACAAATAAAGTGAAGCAGTTGCCTTATTTTTCGGTATTACAACATTTTTTACATAGGCGGGGTTATCCTCCGTCTTATGAGGTACTCCAACCTTCCATCCATACTTTGCCGCAAGAAAATCATAACCGTTTCTCAAAAGTTCTGTTCCACCATAAACTTGACTTTTAAAATCAGAAGGTCTGTGGAATCCCATTGCAAAATTTATTGAATAACTATTGTAGTAAGTCAATGTAATAAGCCCTTCTTCCTTTTGTAATGTAACAAGAATCACTTCTGGATTGATCTTATATTTTTGAGAAGCATCAAAAATAATCTGCGCAGCAGGAATCCCATTCTGCTTATACTTTGCAAGAATACTCCCATTTTCTTTAAGAAAATTCTCTATCTCGTTTAAACTCATCGAATTGTAATTCGTAAAAACATAATCATCTATTAAATAGTTTTTATCAAACTGGAAACCAGAAACCAGACTGGGTTTCATTACAGATGAATACAGTAAAACCGCAATAATCAAAAAATATATTGCAAATTTCTTCATTTTCTATATGTATCCGGATCTTTAAAGAAAAATGCAGAAACAAGCATTAACATCATAGGAAGAATTCCAAACAAAAGAATCGCTTTACCGATCTGAGAAACCGTTGCACCAAGTTCAGGAAGTATAAATCCACCTAAATTTCCTGCAATCAGCATAATTCCGCTACCAACTCCTGCAAAAGCAACACCAATTTTAGAGTATGCACTCGGGAGATGAACTCCAAGTGGATACATTGGAAACAGAGCAAATCCAAGAATAAGCCCATCAACTAAAAAGGCAAAATAACTGTTCAACATAGGAACAATTGCCAGCATTAAAATACAGATAACAGGCAGGATAATAAGAAAAACTTTCACCTTTTTAATGTGATGCGAAATATTTGGAATCGTTTCAGCCCCTATAAGACAACCGAGAAGAATTACACTATTCACTATACCTGCCTGTGCCGGCGTAATCCCTTTGTGTGCAATTAAAATGCCTGGATACCACCCTGCAAGCCAGGCAAAAACACCTATATCAAGAAAGGAAATTATCATTAACGGAATCATTGATTTTTCTGAAAGCACAATTTTTGCTCCTTCAAGTAGCCCGGGGCGGCTTGAAGTAGCTCGCTTATATGGAAATTCACCACTTTTTATTGTAAAAATATAGAATAGCACAATGATCAATGAAATTATACCATATAACCACATGACACCTGTAAGTGAAATTCTTTCAACAAGTGGATACGTTATGAGAAACGCAATAATCTGTCCTCCTGTGAGTGCAGCTGTGAAACCTGCTATCAAGGAAGCAGCCTTTTTTTCTTCAAAGAGTCTATACGTAAGTGGTGCCCATGAGGGGAAACAGAAAGCCGCACTGATCGAAAGAAGAATCTGATCTGCAAGCAGGAAATAAAAATTAAAAACGGTAAATGGTCTTAAAATTACCGCAATTAGCAAAAGAACTGCTGATATTATCGTTGTTTTCTTTGGATCTCTATCTGCCAAACTGCCTGCAAAATAGGATAGAAAGACAAGAGACAACGGAACTGACGTAATAAATAATGCTAACAAAAACCCTGAAACTTTGTATTTTGGCTCAACAACAGAAGCAAGGAGTGGCCCCCACATAAACCAATTCAGACCAATTAAAGCAGTTATTCCTGCAAATCCAATGTAACTTGCAAAACTGAAACTATTTTCTCTTTTCATTGCAATACCTCCCTAACAAGATTATACGAAACAAAATTTCATTGCAAACCTCAATTGAAAGTATTATAATATACCAGAAAGCAAATAAGGAGGCAAAAAATGAAAAAATTTAGTATTTTTATTACGATTTTACTTGTAATTTTGATTGCGAGTATGGTTTTTGTGCTGCAAAATAATTCTACCGTTGTAAGTTTGAAATTCTTTGGATGGACTTTTCCTGCTGTATCGGTAGGACTTTTGACGGTTGTAATGTTTTTTGCAGGTTTTATTGTGATGTGGCTTGTCTCCCTTATGCTTTATTTCGGATCTGTTTCAAAGTACAAAAGGGAGATAAAAAGCAGAGATAAACTAATAAAACAACTTGAAGAAGAGAAAAATTCACTGAAATCCGAAAATGAAAAGTTAAAAAAAGAAATAATCGAGAAAGAAGCAGAAATTAAAAGACTGAACGGGGAAATTGAGAAAAATAAAAAAGATCTAACCGAAGCAAAGAACGCAGCAATCGCTCAAAGCAGTACAGATAATCCTTCTGAGCCACAAAAACCTGCGAAGGACACAAAAGAAGAACCTCAAAAAACCGTTGAAGAGAAACCCAGAAGAAGGGGACTTTTCAGAAGAAAATGAATCACAGTAAAATTCAGTTCATCGCAAGGGCAGGAGTAATAGCAGCACTTTATGTCGCCCTAACATACCTTACATACAGTTTTGCTTACGGTGAAATTCAAGTTCGTGTTTCCGAAGCCCTTGTAGTCCTTCCATACATTTTCCCTGAAGCCATCTGGGGAGTTACAATAGGCTGCTTCATTGCAAATATTGCCTCTCCTTTTGGGCCAATTGATATGGTTTTTGGAACGAGTTTTACATTAATTGCCGCACTCATTACATACTGGCTTGGCAAAACTAAGAAACCTCCATACCTTGCACCAATCCCTCCGATCGCTGTTAATGCGTTTGGCGTTTCTTTTTATGTCACAACACTTCTTGGCGTGCTAAACAAAAACGGAGAACTTACAATTCAAAAAAGTAAGGCATTCTCATACGTTTTTTCGCATTTTGCATTCAAGCCTTACATCGTAGGTGCTCTATGGATCGGAATAGGAGAAGCAATTGCAACCATTGTTCTGGGACTTCCGCTACTTTACTTCTTTTTGAAACGGAGAAAATTAAATGAAAGTTAAATTCGCCCTTGCTCAAATCAATCCAGTGCTTGGTGATCTGGAGAAGAACATCAAAAAACACGAAGAATTTATCGAAAGAGCAATTCAAAACGGTGCAGATGTAATTGTTTTTCCCGAATTAAGCATTACAGGATATAAACTTAACGACCTTACCCAAGAAGTCGCAATTAAGCCTTATGACGCATTGCTATCTAAGATTTTCAGTTTGAGTAAAAAAATCGATATTTCGTTAGGTTTTGTGGAGAGAGGAGACGACGAAATACCGTATAACTCTGCAATGTATATAGAAAATGGCAGAATAAAAAATATTTACAGAAAAATTTACCTTCCAACACACGGTATGTTTCAAGAATTAAGATTTTTTGGTAAAGGAAAAATTTTGAGAGTTTTTAACACAAAATACGGAAGAGTTGGTACGGTAATATGCAGAGATTTTTTTCACCCTTCACTTGTTTTTCTCGCCTATGCGCAGAAAGCAGATTTCGTTTTTGCAATGAGTAATATGCCTTTAAGAGGACTTGAAGGTGAAAAACCGGGTATTCAGCACATGGTTGAATATGCCGCGTACACATACGCAAATTTCTTCAGTCAATTCATAGTCTTTGTAAATCGTGTTGGATTTGAAGACGGAATGGGCTTTTATGGAGGTTCATTTATAGAAACTCCTTCTGGAAAGGTTGCTGGTTTCTCAGGTATTTTAACTGAAAATCTCACATTCGCAGAGGTAGATACAGAGGAGATTTTCCTGAGAAGACAGGCATTTCCACTTTTGCGAGAAGAAGACTTCAACTTAATTAACTCAAATCTAAATCGAATACTATCGGAGGACAGAAATGTCTGATTTAACACTTAATTATGAAATTGTTCAAAAGTTCATCGTTGAATTTATTAAAGAAGAAGTGGTAAGCAATGGGTTTAACAAGGGGATTTTAGGGCTATCGGGAGGAGTTGATTCAGCATTAGTTGCCTACCTTTCAGTTAAAGCACTGGGAAGAGAAAATGTAAAGGCTCTGCTTCTTCCGTACAAAATGACCTCTCCAGAATCTCTAACCGATGCAATGCATGTTGTAAAAGATTTAGAGATACCTTTTGAAAAAATTGATATTACAAAAATTGCTGACTCATATTTCAGTGAAGTAAAACTAAACAATAAACTAAGAATGGGAAATTTTCTTGCAAGAGTGCGTATGTCTATAATTTTTGACAAAGCAGCAGAATTCAATGCAATGGTGCTTGGAACAAGCAATAAAAGTGAATTTTTGCTTGGATATGGAACATGGTATGGCGATATGGCTGCAGGGATCTACCCAATAGGGGATCTATACAAAACCCAGGTGTGGGAACTTGCAAAATTTGTAGGCGTTCCAGACAAAATAATTCAGAAAAAACCAACTGCTGATCTATGGCCCGGCCAAACTGATGAGTCAGAACTTGGTGCAAGTTATAAGAATTTAGATGCGGTTCTACACCTCTATGTAGACAAAAGAAGAACAAAAGAGGAAATTTTAAAAATGGGTTTTAACGAATCACTCGTTAATAATATAATCAACAGAATTTACAAAACACAATTCAAGCGAACATTTCCGCCAGTTGCGAAGTTTTCATCAAGAACTGTGGGGATAGATTTTCTCTACCCCCATGATTTTAAAAGGTAATTTTTACAGAATTTTTTCAATTTCTCCTATACCTTTCTTAATACTGAGCATCACCATTCCAAGTTTAGCATTTTTGTCTGTAACAACAAGCAGCGCAGCAAGATCTTTAATACCAGTTACCAATATATAGCCATCTACTCCTTTAACGTATGCTTGCTCCAATCTTCCTTTCTTTAATTCTTCAGATGCTCTTTCGCCTAATGAAAGAATTGTTGCAGAAAGTGCAGCTATTCTGTCTTCTTCTGCACCTTCTGGCAAAAGGCTGGAAATTGGAAGTCCATCGAGACTTACAACAGCAAGCGCTTCAAGATCCGGATTTTCCTGCTTCATTTTTCTCAAAACTTCCAAAATTTGTGCTGGTTTGCCAGGTACCATTTCGTTACCTCCTTTAATTTTAATTTTTAATATTCTATCACTTATTTGTTAAAAGGCAAATATTTATCCATCAAATTTTATAATTTTCCCCCACACGTTGCTAAAATCTATGTAAAGAATTCCAATTGTCTTGTTATTTCCGCAAAGTGCTCCAGGATTAAAGAAAAGCGAACCGTTTATTATTTTATTCATCGCCCTATGCGAATGTCCAAAGAGGTACGCATCCAGTTCGTTTTTGAATTTACTTCTCACTCTTTTTTCAATTCCAGATGGGCCACCATTCCCATGAAACAAGCCTATCTTCACCCCGTCAATTTTAACTGTATGAGTTTCGGGCAAGTTCCTTTTCAACAGTTGCTCATCCATATTTCCATGAACGGCAGATACAGGTGTTCCAAAACCTTTTAAATAATTCAAAACTTCAAATGTTGTGAAATCCCCAAGTGCAAAGATCAGATCTATATCGTTTATATATTCAGAGAGATTCGGAATCGTATCTCGCCTATCAGGAAAATGAATATCTGAGACCACTAATATTTTTATCATAACAATCCCGTTCTTCTGCGTAAATAGGCACTCCTTAAAACACCCGCCGGTAAAACACCCGTTATTTCTCTATTTTCATTTACAACAGGAAGAACATCAGTTCCGTACTCTTCCATTTGACGTAACGCATTAAGTAGTGTTTCGTTTTCAAAAAGGGATACATTCATTTTCGTGTAAAACCTTTCCACTGACAATGTTTCTTCTTTATCTTCTATATCTATACACCTCACAATACCGATTGGTTCATTCTTTTCGTTTACAACTATAATCTTTGAAATATCGTATTTCTTCATTACGTCTTTTGCTTTCTTTATGGAATCATTTAATCTCACTATCCCTACATCTTTAAGCATAACATCTTTTACAAATATCATTGAAAACAGATCTAAACTTCTTCGACCATAATACACAATACTCCCTCTTCTCCATAAAGGTTCTGTGTACATCGTGTATCCATAGAGAAACATTGACACAAAACTGCTCGTCACAGCACCAAGCATCAAAGGTAAAATTATTTCATAGGAACGCGTAAGTTTATACGCCATTACGACAGAAGTGATAGTTGCACCGGTTGTTCCAGACGCGACTGCTACCATTCCAACAAGTGCGTACGCCGCTGGAGATGCAGTAATTGAAGGAAATAAAGTATGAACAACCGTACCAAAGGCTGCCCCGGTTGCTGCTCCCACAAAAAGTGATGGCACAAAAATTCCACCAGACCCTCCGGATCCAAGCGAAATTGAAGTTGCAAACATTTTTGCAAAGAGCAAAATTAACAATATTAACAGATCAATATGCTTTCCAGTAAGAACATCTGTTACAAATGCATATCCAACCCCAAAAATATAGTAATGACCGCTTGTAAGGTATAGAATATATCCGACTATTCCCACTGCAAGACCGCCTATTGTAGGTTTAATATACGGGGATATATTAAGTTTATCAAATTTTATCTCCATTTTTGCAAGCATTTTAGTAAACAGAATAGCGATAAAACCAGACAAAATACCAAGCACAAAATATGCTATGTACTCATAGGAGGATTTCAATGTGTAACCCGCAACAATGAATGTCGGCTGCGACCCTAAAAATATCCTTGCTATATTTGTTGCTATCGTTGAAGAAATGATAAGCGGGATAAAATTTCTCGGGCTGAATTCTGTAAGAATTAACTCTACTGCAAATAGCACACCGGCAATTGGCGCATTGAATGTAGCGGCAATTCCTCCAGCAACTCCAGAAGCAACAAGTAAAATAATATCACCCGGGGAGAGTTTTAACATTTGCCCGAGTGTAGAGCCAAAACTTGCTCCTATTTGTACAATTGGGCCCACACGCCCCACAGATTCGCCAGAACCAATTCCTACTGCAGTTACAAGTATTTTTAGAAGGGAAACAGTAGGCCTTATCTTACCTCCATTTGTAAGCACCGCATTCATAACCTCTGGAACACCATACCCCTTTGCTTCAGGAGCATACCGTTGAGTCAAAAATCCAATTATGAACATTCCAATGACTGGAATTACAATTACCCACGCGCCAAACGGAGATGTAAAATGCAAATTTGAGTTATATTTAAAAGAAATTTTTCCAAAGAAAAATAAATTATGAAAGAAAGCAATTAAAAGCCTGAAAAGCACCGCTCCAAATCCAGATGCTACACCAACTATTGAAGCGTATAGGCTGATTCGTAAAAAATGTATTGTTTTCTTACTTTTAAATTTATTAAATGTTTCTATCATCTGCAAAGTAGACCTTTTTATTATATAAAAATTGTCAGTTTAAAAACAAGTATCTGAATGAAAATAGAGCCCAAATGGGCCCTACTTTCATTTCCACCTACCTTTCTTATTCTTATACAGGTGC
Source organism: uncultured Caldisericales bacterium (assembly GCA_964465465.1). Taxonomy (GTDB): domain Bacteria; phylum Caldisericota; class Caldisericia; order Caldisericales; family Caldisericaceae; genus AUK232. The sequence continues at coordinate 136 of CAYXJW010000035.1, read as the reverse complement.
CCCAAATTTATCTGCTTCTTGATCTAAACCAAGTTCAAAGAGTTTCATTTTTGTTGGTACACCATCTTTAGACCAACCTCTCACCTGGTAATACTCGTCAAGCATGCTTTGAAGTTCTTCCTCTTTAACAAAATGC
>CAYXJW010000034.1:0-10941 GCA_964465465.1 uncultured Caldisericales bacterium | reverse complement strand
CACCGATTGATCCCAACAATCCTGATGTTACTCCAATAATAATAAACGGAAGAACATATCTCCCTCTTAGATTTATTGCAGAACATCTCAACTGCTCAATACAGTGGAATCCTGCAACAAAGACTATTACGGTGTATTATTACTAAAAAGCGGAAATTAGTTTCCATAATTAGAACGGAAAAAACATTCATTAACCGTTTGAACTTGTTTGGAAAGTATGATAAAATAAAAATATCTAAATGATAATAAGGGGGCTTTTATGAAGAAGTTAACAACTGTTTTAACAGTAATTTTCATTCTGGGAATTTTTCTTTCCGGGTGTAATGGGGGCACTACAAGTAGTACTATTCAGATTGGCTTGGAAATGAACAATTTAAAGTATTGTACACAGATTAAAGGAGACAGAGATTACATTGAAAAGACAGACAAAACATTTTCTCCTGGACAAACTTTTTATGTGTATTTTGAGGTAGAAGGTTTGAAAACGAAAAATGAAAACGGACTATATATCTATCACCCTGTTGTAACTGCGCAAATAAAAGATTCGAGTGGAGATGTTATTATTCCAGAAACCGGGGTAGTGGATAGAGAACTTAAAACTGATAAAACTGCAGAATATCTCTACTTCCCGATAAATATCACTCTTCCAGAAAATGCGCCCGATGGAAAATACACACTTACTTTGAAAGTAAAAGATGCAAATGGAAATGGACATATTACATCAAATACGCAATTCTTTATAAAAAGTACAGGATAAATAATTATGAGGGTGCAATTGGATCTGCACCCTCATTTTTTACTTTTGTAAGAACTCTAAAGCAACGCGAATATGCAATTCTGTGCCTATTGGGAGTACATCTTCGTCGATGTTAAAATAAGGTGAATGGTGAGGGGCGGTGATTCCTTTACTCTCGTTTGAGGCACCAAGAAAACAGAAAGCACCTTTTGTTTTTTGCAAAAAATATGCCATGTCTTCCCCGCCCATTGATGGTTGAACTTCTATTATGTTATTTTTACCTACAATCTGTTCTCCTACCTCTTTTACAAGTCTCACCATTTCAGGGTCATTTTTCAGAATTGGGTATCCATAATCATACTTTAGAGAATAACTCACCCTAAAAGCATCACTTATACCCTTTACTATTCGCTCTATTTTTTCTTCTGCGGTTTTGTGGGTATTTTCATTTAATGTTCGAACAGTTCCATATAGTTCTGCAGTTTCTGGAATTACATTGAATGCATCTCCAGAACACAGTTTACCAACTGTTACCACCATTGTGTCAAGTGGATCTGTTTCTCTGCTTACAATTGTTTGCAGAGCAGTGATCAATTGCGCAGATGCAACAATAGGGTCTATTGCACCGTGAGGATAAGCGCCGTGTCCCCCTTTCCCGGTAAGAGTAATTTTAAATACATCGGGTGCTGCCATCATAGCTCCTTCCCTTATTCCTATTTGTCCTGCTTTAAGAGGTGTCCAAAGATGAATCCCGAATGCCCCATCAACATGGGGGTTTTCCATTACTCCGTCTTTTATCATTTCAATAGCTCCACCGGGGAGTTGTTCCTCTGATGGTTGGAAAACAAACTTTATTGTTCCTTTGAAATCGTCTCTATGCTGTGCAAGTATTTTTGCTGCACCGAGAAGCATTGCAGTATGTCCGTCATGTCCACAGGCGTGCATTCTTCCTTTTATCCGGGATTTGTATGGCAAATCGTTTTTTTCTTCTATGGGAAGGGCATCCATATCTGCTCTTAGTAAAATGGTTTTTCCATTGCTGTTTCCTCTCAAAATACCGAGAACTCCACTTTTTCCAATGTGTTCATGAACTTCTATACCGCATGCTCTTAAGTAACCTGCAACCTTGCTTGTGGTTTCCGGTAAGTCAAAGCCTAATTCTGGCTTTTTATGGAATTCCCTTCTTAACGCAATAATCTCTTCCTTTAATTCTTTTACTTCTTTATGGATATCCATACTATGCCTCAACGAATTCTTTTGTATGCGATTCAGGTTCAGGTTTTGTAAGATAACTAACTACAACAAACACGATTATGTTTAATATAAGAGCCACAATACCTGCATTCATTCCAAATGGGGTTTTTAAGTGCCCAAATGAGTATATTCCGTTTAAGGTGGCTCCGGCGATGAATCCCCAAATTGCTCCTGCTCTTGTGGCCCGCTTCCAGTATAAGGCTCCATAAACTGATGGAGCAATTTGAACGATATATCCATATCCACCAAGGAGAAGTTTAACAAGGCTCTGTCCTCCAAAAACTGCTATAAGATAGGCAATAGCACCAAAGATTACGACTGTCCACCTTAAAAATACAATTTTTTGTCTCTCAGTTAAATTGGGATTATTCGTAACTATTACGTCTTCTACGAAAGTTGATGCTGCTCCATGTGTTACTGCATCGGAAGTTGACATAGCAGCCGATAAGGCACCTGCACCGATCAATGCAATTAGCCACGGAGAGGTTTTCAATGTAGCGATCATATAGGGAAGTATTTCATCAGGACTCTTTAATGTGCCAAACGGAACTTTCATTATACCTGCAAAGCCGATAAATAGAATGGGTATCATTATAATTTCAAAAGTAGGGTAGAGTACAGTGGTTTTTTTAATTGTTCTTTCATCGGTTGTATAGGATTTCATGAATAGATGTGGCCACATAGTAAACCCAATGATTGAAAGAATTATTGCTGTAGAATATGCCATTCTGCTCATATGTGAGCCTTCTTTTCCAATGACGAGATGCCCGGGGAGTTTTGTTGCAATTTGTTTAAACATTTCACCTGGTCCGCCATAGAGATGATAGGGCAGATATAAACCAACAATCCAGGCAACGACAAGCATTAAGGCTGCTTGAAGAACATCACTCCATGCGGCTGCTCTGACACCGCCGGTTGCCACATAAACAACAACAATTCCATACGCGATTAAGGCTGCAAACCAGATCGGTACATGCCCAGCAGTAAGGGTATTAAACACATAAGCAGTTCCTTTAATTTGCAACGCCAGATACTGCAAGAATGCAAGTTCTGCAACAAGAGCAATAAGTGTTGGAAGTGCACGGCTTTTATATCTTTCCCTCAGAAGATCACCCTGAGTGAAGAAATTAAATTTTTTTCCTATTCGTGAGATTTTAGGCCCTATGAAGTACCATGGAATAAGACCCATTGCACCGTAAGAGAGAATGTAAAAAGCAGGCGCACCTTTTGAGTATGCCCAACCCGGTCCGCCAAGGAACGCAAAAGCGCTAAAAATGGATCCACCCATTAAGAACCACATTATAAATGGGCCAAGTCCTCTTTCAGCAACTGTAAATTCTGCAACAGAGGCTTTCCTTCCTTTACCTGCAAGCAAGCCTATGTACAATGCGAATGCAAGGTAAACAAGCATTACAAATAGTGGAATTACCCAGTTAGATCCGCTCATTTGATATCACCCCCATATTTGATGACGTCAATGTAGTAAAGAATAATCAACCCCACGAACTCGATGATAATCCACATCACGATCCAAAACATCAAAAAGGGCATACCAAAGACAATTGGCAAGGGTTTGTTTGCAATTTCTGCAAACGGAAAGATCTGAAACAAAAGACAGATCAAAAAGAAAATCAAGAAACCAGTGTAAAGTTTCTTCTTTTCAATAGTCTTACTGCTCTTCACTCCTTCCACCTCCTTATTTTGTTTTTTTCTTTTCGAACAGTTCAGCCCAACTTGTAAAACAGTACCAGTAAGAGAGGACTTTTCTTCCTTTTTTCTGATTGTCCCTCCTTAAAAATTTATTTTATTAAGAAGGGATTATAAGGAAAAATTAACAATTGTCAATAATTATTTGTTAAATTTTTATAAAGTTTTATTGTGAATTCTAATTGTGGTTTGAGATTTCTATGGACTAAATTATTGGTAAGTGATTAATTAGTTTGTCCCTTTTTGATTTTTTTCATTTTATACATTTCTCTATCAGCCTCTGCAACTACTTTGTTTAGTGCTAATTTTGAGCCTGGAGTAATTTCAAATGCGCCATAACTAAAATCTATAGGACAAGGGAATTCTTTTTCTTCCTTCATTATTTTCTTTCTTAGTCTGTTTATGAGTTTCAGTGCCTCGTCTTTACTTAGATTTGGTGTAACGATGATAAATTCATCACCACCCACCCTTGCAACGATGTCAGACTTTCTTAACCCGTTTTTTAGTGCGTTTGCAACTTTTACAAGTAATTCATCACCCTTTTCATGTCCAAATTTATCATTGATTTCTTTAAGGTTGTCCACATCAAGGTAAATTACAGTTATGGGCTCACCTGTTCGCTCCGAACGAGCAATTTCGTGGTTTAAGAGAATTTCAAACTGTCTTCTATTGAACGTATCGGTGAGTGGATCTCTTTCTGCTAAGTACTTTAATTTTTTCTCCATCTTTTTCATCTCAGTTATATCTCTTACAATTTCAATTGCTCCCATAACGTTACCTTTGTAGTCATAAAACCTGCTTGCTTTTCCCCATAAAATTCGCTTTTTTCCTTTTAATTTCGCATGTTCGGAAATAGCGGTAATTGTTCCGTTTTCACTTTTTACGTTGCTATAACCATATCGTTTATCAGGCTTTTTGCCTTTCAAAGCAAAATCAATAAGTATCGGCCTTCTTTTGCCGTAAAACGGGACTGCATATTCGTAGTTGCCTTTGCCAAGCATCTTCTTTTTTGGAGTACCTGTCATTTCTTCGGCCGTTTTATTCCATACAATAACTCTACCATTTGTATTTATTACAAATAACATATCAGGTACGAATTCAATTATTCCCTTCATTAGAGCGACACCCCTAAGATTCTCAACAGATTCTTTGTATTCTTTTACCTCGGAAATATCTACGACCGACATCAAATAGTAAGAAAACTTAGATAGTATTCTTGATATGTAGAAACACCGTATCACATAAGAAGAATCATTTCTTTTGCCTATGATAATCTGTTTGTCATTTTTGCAGTCAAAATTCAAACAAGGTCTGTTATCAGGTCTAAAAAATTTTTCAACGAAGTCAGAAGCAGTCATTCCTTTAATTTCGCTTAATTGTACCTTAAGAAGATTTAATAAGGCGGCGTTTGCCGTTTCTAATTTTTCCTTCTTATTGAAAATAAGAAGTCCTATTGATGCGTTGTCAATAAATGCTTTTATAATCTTATTAATCATAGTTATTCTCCTAAAATCATTATAAGAATAAACCAAGATTTTACAACTCAGAGCAAGCCTTTATGAATGCAACAAACAACGGCGAAGGATTAGTTGGGCGTGATTTAAATTCTGGATGGGATTGAGTGGCAATGAAAAATTTATGTTTTGGTATTTCAATAAATTCTACAAGTTTCCCATCTGGTGATTCTCCTGAAACAATAAGGCCGTTTTTTTCTAAGAGATCCTTGTATTCTGGATTAACTTCGTATCTGTGTCTGTGTCGTTCAGATACCTCTTTAGTTCTATATATTTCTTTTGTTTTTGTTCCGTCTTTTAAAATTGCAAGGTATGAACCGACCCTCATAGTTCCTCCTTTATTTACTACTTTTTTCTGTGTAGGTAAGATGTCTATAACTGGGTAAGGTGTGATTGGATCAAATTCTGTTGAGTTGGCTTTCGTTAGTTTGCATACATTTCTTGCAAATTCGATTACTGCACACTGAAGTCCTAAACATATTCCAAGAAAAGGTGTATTTGATTGCCTTGCATAGTGCACTGTTTTTATCTTTCCTTCGATTCCTCTTGTGCCAAATCCTCCTGGAATTAATATTCCATCAACATCTTTAAAAATCTTATGTGGATCCTCAATTCCAACGTTTTCGGATTCAATCCATTTAATTTTTACGGCAGAGTTGAAAACAGCACCTGCATGGGTTAAGGCTTCAATTATGCTTAAATAGGCATCTTTCATATGTGTATATTTGCCTACTATTCCAACTGTAATGAAACGTTTAGGATTTAAAACTTTTTCTACAAACTTTTTCCAATGAGTGAGATCGGGTGGTTTTCTCTCGGAGAATAGTTTTTCAGTAATAATATTGCCCAAATTTTGTTGCTCGAAAATAAGAGGGATTTCGTAAATAGTTTTTGCATTATGTGCTTCTATTATTGCTTGTTTTTCTACATCGCAGAATAAGGATAACTTATCTTTTACTCCTTCATTTAAAGGAATCTCACTTCTACATATTAGAAGATCGGGTTGTATGCCCATTCCTCGTAATTCTCTAACACTATGTTGTGTAGGTTTTGTTTTTATTTCGTTTGAAGTTCTTAAAAAGGGGAGTAATGATACATGGATATAAAGTACATTATTTTTTCCTATGTCTTTTTTAATTTGCCTAACGGCTTCAATGAAAGGTTGACTCTCGATATCTCCAATAGTTCCGCCAATTTCAACAATTACTACATCTGATTTTTTACCAAACGAAAATAGTGTTGATTTAATTTCATTTGTAACGTGAGGTATGATTTGAACGGTTTTTCCAAGATATTCACCCTTTCTTTCCTTTAAAAGGATATTCCAGTATATTTTTCCTGCCGTGATATTGTTTTTCTTTGTAAGATTTTTGTTAATGAAACGCTCGTAATTGCCTATATCAAGATCTGTTTCACCTCCGTCTTCTGTTACAAAAACTTCACCGTGTTCGTATGGAGACATTGTGCCTGCATCTATCTGAAGATACGGATCGATTTTTACCATATTTACTTCATAAGAGCGTGCTTTTAAAAGCATTCCTATTGAAGATGCTGTAATTCCTTTACCTATAGATGATGCTACTCCTCCGGTAATGAATATAAATTTCAAAATTATCACTCCTTCCAAAACAATTTTAAATTATACAGATTTTCTTTATCTTGACAAATTTCAAAATCGTAGTATTGTATTAATACAATGATTAAAATATACGTAAATCCTTACAGTAGTAAGCCTCTTTACAGGCAAATTGTGGAGGGCATAGCGGAAATTATACAGAACGGTGAATTGGCACGTGGTGAGAAATTACCAACGGTGCGTGAACTTGCTGTAAGTTTAGGCGTTAACCCAAACACTGTTGCAAGGGCGTACAGAGAACTTGAAAGGAGCGGGTTAATAGAAACATTCACAGGGCGGGGTACATTTGTGAGTAAAGAGGCAACGAAAAAAAGTAAAAAACTTGAAGAACTTATATGTGATGTAGTGAATGAAGCAAAGAAAAACAATATATCCATTGACAAACTTTGCGAAAAAATAAAAGAAAGGAGTGGTGATCTATGATCTTAACAACGCTTGATTATGTACCTGGCAAGGAAGTTGAGGAAGTGCTGGGTGTTGTAATTGGGAACATTGTGCGTGCAAAAAATATTGGTCAGGACATTCTTGCAGGATTAAGAAACATTGCTGGAGGGGAAGTTAAGGAATATACGCAACTTTTAAAAGAGGCAAGGGAAGAGGCAATTTACAGAATGCAGAAAGAAGCAGAGAAGATTGGGGCAGATGCCATTTTAAACATTCGTTTTGCAACATCGTCTGTAATGCAAGGTGCAGCAGAACTGCTTGCCTACGGAACAGCGGTAAAACTTTCTGAGAAGAAATGAACGCAATAGAGTGTAAAGGGCTTAAAAAGTCATATCGCACGATAGAAGCCCTGAGAGGACTTTCTTTTACCGTACCAGAAGGGAGTATTACAGGTCTTCTTGGCCCTAACGGTGCAGGAAAGACAACTACACTGAAGATAATAAACGGGCTTCTAACTCAGTACAAAGGAGAAGTTCGAATATTCGGGCAGCCTGTTGCTCCATCAGATTTTGAGTATAGAAAAAAAATAGGCTTTGTCCCTGAGGAGTTTTCGCTTTACGAATATATGAGTGGCAGTGAGATAATTGCGTTTAACGGAGAAATTACGGGAAAGGAAGGGAAAGAGATTATTAAGAAATTACAAAGCATCTTTAACCTCCCGCTTGAAAGAAAAATTGCAACGTATTCTCGCGGCATGAAAAAACTACTGTCTCTTTACCTTGCTCTTCAAACTAACCCGAGACTAATTATATTAGATGAGCCAACAGATGGGCTTGACCCAATTGTCCGCTCTAAATTTTTTGATTTCATTATTGACTATGTGAGCAATTCAGGAACAACTGTACTTTTTTCATCGCATATCATTCCAGAGGTAGAGCGCATTTCAGATAGAGTGGTTTTTATTAAAAACGGAAAGAAAATATTGGAGGAAAGCGTTGATACACTGAAAGAAAATTCGGCACTGTTTATAGTAAAACGTGAAAATTCAAATGCAAAGATGCCGCCAGATCTTCTATACAATGAGAAAGATGGTTACTTTGAGATATTTGCAATTGGTAATGTAAAGTTTGTGAAGGAAAAACTCTTACTTTCTGGTTTTGAAGTTGTTAAGGAACTTCCACTTTTGTTTGAGCAAATATTTGTAAAATTTATGGAGGCTTACGATGAAAGCAGTGCTTAAAAAAGAGTTTAAAGAGAATCTTTTAAAGGCAGTAATAGAAACTGTTTTGCTTTCGGGTATTGCAGCCACATTAATCCCTTTTGGATACAAAATCCTTGGCTCATTGGAAACTCAAATTCCTATGGTAATGCAGAAATATGGTGAACTTTTCGCAAAATTAAAAGACTTGAATTTTTTCATTGCTTCGCAGTGGTTTGGAAAAAATTTGCTTGAACTTGCAATTCTTTTTGCCATTATAAACGGGATCGGAATAATTGCAGGGGAAAGCGAGAGAAAAACAGCAATTTTCCTATTTTCAAAACCTATCTCACGTAGATCAATATACTGTGCAAAGATTATTGTTGCCACTGTTTATACTGTTGTTCCAATTGCAATATCCACGTTTCTTATTCTTCTGTTTGCAAAAACGGTTCCTCAACATATTAATTATGTTTTGTTTTTAAAACTTCTTGCTGAGTCTATTTTTGCATCTTCTCTTACCGTTGTTCTATCAGGCGCAGTTTCAATAGTTATAGATGACAGAATTAAAGGAGGATTTATTTTAGTTGTTGCGATCATAGGTGCAGTGTTTCTGTCAAAAATCAAAATGTTTAGATTCCTCAATTACACGCTGCTATTTACAGGAGACTTTGCAAGGTCTATTACTTTTTCATTGGTAGGTATTGCACTGCTTGTAATTTTGTCAATTCACTTAATAGATAGAAAAGAATTTTAACGATGAAAAAGTTTTGCATTGCTGTTCTGGTTTTGATTTCCATTTTCTTAATTGAGAGTTGCGGAAAACAGTATTCAGAAATCTCGCCGTATGACGAAGGTGCTGTATCCCATGTATTGGAAAATGCTCTCGTTGCATGCAACAATGGGAATTATGAAAAATTTCAAAATTGTTTTGTTGATAGTGCGATGAAAAACCTTATTACAAAAGAAGTTTTTGCCACGATAGTTAAAAATGTTGAAAACAAGTACGGAAAATATATTGCTCAATCTGAGGAATTTAAATCCGGATTCAAAAATGGAGAATTGATATTAGCAATGTATACCGCAGAATTTACAGGAGCCGGTAAAATTTTTATAAAAGCAAGTTTTATAAAAAGAAACGATAGATATCTCATAAAGGATTGCACTTTTTCAGATAAAATAAAAGCCTCGGGATTTTCAATTTCCCCGGGGCAATAAGTAGATTTATTGTCTTTGTTATTACTTAAAAAGCGCTCTCCACTCTCCTAACCACATCTTGAAGTTCAAGAATATATGAATAACAATGAGCCCTGACATTACAAATCCCACGTATGTATGTACTGTTTCAAGAAAATCTTTACTGAACCCAAAGAAACTCCATCCATTTGTTTTTACAAACCAGCCGGGAGGTGCAACGTACAGCCCAATCCCTGTAAACAATACGATAATAAAGGTGATAAAGAGTAAAAGAGAAATAATTGCACGCCATTTTACAATCTTCATATTTACCTCCTATTCTTTTTATTTATTCTGAGCCTGCACACTGTTTGAATGCAGGCAAATGCCTATATTGAGAAGCATCTCTCAAAGCAGTAAACACAGCAATTATATCTTTGTTATCAACTTGCTTAAATAATCTATCGTACATGTCGTAATTTTCAATTTCAGCCTGTACACCTACTTTACAAGCCTCACTAACGGAATTTATCCCACTCACTATTTTTTCTGCTGTATTCTTCATTTCATCTTCTGGTACAGAGAGTCCATACTTTTTAAATAAATCTTCAAGCATCGCAATATGCATTTCTTCGGCTCTTTCTATGTTAGTAAAAGGTCTTACCTCGCCAAATTTTTTCATAACATCAATGTAAACGTCTCTTGCCTTGTATTCGTCTTCAATTGCTTCTCTCATTGCCTCAATCTCAGATTGCGATAAGGTTTCTTTAGGGTATGCATTAACATTTACAGGACCATTTCCCATGCCATACCCACCACCTTTGGGTCCATGAATATTTTCATTCCCGCCGGACTCATATCCATATCTATTATGCTCGTTTAAGCTTTCATTTTTTGTTGTGCAACCAGTGCTTAAGAAAAACGCACTAAATATACCTATGAGTATCAAAACTGTTGTAATGCGAAGTATTCTTTTCTTTCTCATAAAAACCTCCTGTATAAATTTATTGATTTTTAAAAAGAATACAAAATCAAAATGAATAAAATGTGAAATCTCAATGCTTTTTAAAAATTCTCTGATATAATACCTAATGTGAAAAGAAATTTGAAAATAGCCCTATTCTTGCAAATTTTGGTTTCTGGAGTCCCTCTGATGGCTGACTTATTTATTCCGGAGTTTGCCGTGAGGCTGGGAGCAACCAAATTTGAAATAGGGATTATGGGAATGGTTTTTGCTTTTTCCATGTTTGTTTCCGCAGGTTTTTTCGGTAGGCTTTCCGACTTTATTGGAAGAAAAAAGATTTTAATTTTCGGATTTTTACTTACAGGTGTTTTT
>CAYXJW010000033.1:0-4633 GCA_964465465.1 uncultured Caldisericales bacterium | reverse complement strand
AAACTTTGAGAGTGCTAAGTGCCTTGGATTCCTGCCAGAAATCAATAAATACATTCGTTAAAAGAAGAAGCACAATTATCGTGAAATCTTCCCACTTATGTACAATTGCGGACAAAATTGCCGCAGTTTCAATCATTGCAGGAATCGGACCCCAGAACCTTCTCAAAATTCTGTGAAGTGTGGATTCTTCCTTTTCCGGGATTTCATTCTTTCCGTATTTCTTGATTCTTTCCCGTACTTCTTGCTCACTTAAGCCCTTTTCTGGATCAGTTTCAAGAACCTTTATGGTTTCTTCAACACTCATCTTTTCAAACTCTTTTGTATCTGCCACAGCACTCACCTCCTTCCACGGCATTTTACGGGAATTTATTATAATACATACTTAAAATCAGTCAACCCCTCAAACATATTTATTATTCCACAAAGAATTTGATATAAAATAAAATCCAAATTTCAAAAAACGGTTAGTTGTTAATATATCAAATTACATATTGACTGCTTTATCAATCTGATTATAATATAATAAATTATATATATTGGAGGTGAATACATGAGCAAAAAAAGATTAACTCTTTTGTGTGTCGCCGTAGCAGGTTTAATCTTTTTACCATCAGTGATAATAAACAAACCCATATACAGCCTCATTGCAGCTTTCTTTGATTGGCTTCCTTTGTTTACCGGGTGGATGCGGTTTTCAGAAACAAAGAAAATCCCATATCTTCACATTACTCTAACAGTAATTGCATACATATTCTTTATTGTTTGGCTGTTTATTCCGACATCTAATTTCGCAAGATTTTCCTTTATTATGATCTGGTTTCTTGCAGTTCTTTCCGGTGCAGACATCTAATGCTAACTTTTTGCATACAAATGCAAATATGATATAAGCGTAGGATAGCTTTTTAGGGGGGAGTTCAGAAATATGGCGCCGCGTAATGCGGCGCCCTTTTCTATTGAAGGAGGTAGAAAGAAGAAACTATTATGGCATTGGTTTATACAATCCAGCATGCACCGGTAAATACAAAGAGAGTGCAGGAATCAGAGAAATAATTATCAAAGCAATGATTGCTGCAATAACATATGGAACTGCTTCACGCGCAATTGGATCTAAATCACTATGAATAAGCCCAGCAGCAGTAAACAAATTAACACCAACAGGTGGAGTTGCCTGACCAATTGCAAGTGCTACAACAAAAATTACTCCATACCACAAAGGATCAATATGGAATGCTGCAAGAACGGGCATAACAAGTGGAACAACGAGATAAGTAATTGATATTGCATCAAGAATCATACCAAGACCAAGGAGCAACAAATCAACAAGCAGTATAAACATTACAGGACCTCGTGAAACATGCACCATCCATTGAGCAAATCTATCAATTACCCCGGATATCGTTGCGGTCCATGAGAAAATCCCTGCAAATGCAACAATTGCCATAATTACAGCACTTGTTACTGAGGCCTCAATCAACGTATCCATAAAAGTGTACCAATCAAGCGTATGATAAATGATAGTAGCGACAAATAAACTGTAAAACACAGCAACAACGGCTGCTTCCGTAGGAGTAAACATACCTGCATAAATTCCACCAAGTATAATAATAGGGGCAAGAATTGCCCATATCGCTTCCTTTAAAGCAACCATTATTTCCTTAAAACTTCCCCTTGCATGAGTACCTCTATATCCCCTTTTCTTAGAAACGTAGTAAGCAGCAATAATAAGGAATCCACCGGTAAGAATTCCCGGGATTAAACCACCCATAAACAAACCACTTACCGTAACAGATGTAATATTACCATATATAATGAAAGCAATGCTTGGAGGAATAACAATCGAAAGGCTCGCTGCTGTTGCAATTGTGCCGGCTGCAAAGTACTCACTGTATCCGTTCCTTACCATAGGAACAATTAAGATCAATCCAACTGCCGCTGTTGTTGCAGGTCCAGAACCCGAAATTGCACCCCAAAACATAGCAGTGAGAACTGCAACAATTGCAAGCCCACCAACAGACCGCCCCACGACAAGTTCCAAGAAGTCTGCTATTTTCTCAGCAAGCCGTGCTTTTTCAAGAATCATTCCAGCAAGAATAAAGAATGGGATTGCAAGAAGTGGAAAACTCGCTATGCCAGCATAAAAATTTCTGGAAATCATTAGAATTCCCATGTGGTACAACATTATCGTGATCACTGCTGTAAATCCAAGCGCAACAGCAATCGGCACACCAATAAGCAAAAGAACTATAAACAAGATTAATAATAAAGATGCAGGACCTCCCATATTATTTTCCTCCTTCCAATTTGGCAAGCGATTTTACATGACCTTTCCACATCCTGATAAAAACAAAAATAGAGAACACGGGAATACCTAAATAGTAGATCCACATTTGTATTCCAAGTGCAGGTGATGTGGAGTGAAACAGCGTCATCTCCTGATAAATTGTTTTCAAAGTAAACCAATCTACAACACCAATAAGAAATGCAGATAACACGAGATTTAACCAAATAATAATTTTTTTAACGGGTTTAGGAAACATCTTGAACAAACTCACCATTCCAAGATGGGAATTTCTCTCAAATGCTATGCCTATTCCTATTACTGTAATCCATACGAAGAAATTTACACCTATTTCTTCAGTAAATGCAATGGAATAGTGGAATATATACCTACCAAGCACATTAAGAAAAGAAATTGTAGCCATTACAAAAAGTAATACACCCATTATAATTTCATCAATTCCAAACTTCCTTCTTGTTGTATTTTCGTTCATATTCTCGCAGGACTGCCTGCCTCCTCACCTCCTCGAATTTATATCTTCACGCATTTGGTACGACTTCTACTTCGTCGCCTTCTTTTAAATTCAACTTCTTCGCTAATTCCTCATGAAAAACAATGTTATCCTCCAGGGAAATTTGCGGGCTTATCTGCAGAACGACATTTTCAAAATCAGGAGTTGTCGCTACAATTGAAAAAATCTTTTTGTTCAAACGCCTCTCCCACTCTCCCACAAGTTTTACATCGATCCAGACAACATGCTCATTTTCAAATTCATCTATTAAACTGCGTGGAGCCATTCCAAGAATTCTACTCATCCACAATCCATCTTCACCTTCAAGTAAATTTCTCACAAGGCCAACTTTCAATTTAACAGGTTCAACTAAACGCTTTTCTTCTTTCACACCTTTTACCTCAACAAGGCCTTTCAGGTGTAATCCATAAAGGATATCGGCAGTTTCAAAAACCGAAAATCCAGATTTCTCTGCAATTTCACCAATAGAACTTTCCCCATCTACATAAGAAATTACTTTAAATTCATTTTTGTTTAAAGAGATTTCATCACGTTGTGCAGAAGTCAAAACAGGTATAGAACGTTTACCACCTGCAAATACTGTTTTGATTTTTTCCCATTTCTCCTTTATTTGAAAGAGATCAGCAATTAATGAATCTGTTCGTTTTGTAATATCAGGAGTTTTCTTCACAGATTGCTTTACAAATTCAAAATATCCGCTTTCAATAATCACCGTATCGATTAACGCCTTAATTCCGGAGACTTCCCCAGATTCAGCAGCAATTATCATACCTTTGTCAAAAAAAATCTTAAAAGAAACACCCCTACCCCGCACATTCAAAACACCCGTTGCTTTAGAGTTCATTAGCAACTGAAAAATTTCAAGTAGACCAACATCAAGCAAATTACCTTTTAAATTTCCAGCCACGCTACCTCCTTTAAAATTAGCCCGGGATAAACCCGGGCTATATAAAATTGATTTTTGAAAAATTTACTTACCCATGTCTTTCAAAGCTTTTTCGTACAAGTCCTTGCCGATTTTAGGTATCCATTCATCGTAAATCGGTTTCGTTGCATTGATGAAATCTTGCCTCTCCTGATCCGTAAGGAACGTAACATCCATGCCTTGCTGCTTAAGATAAGCAATGTAATTTGTGATCTTGGGTGTTTCACCAAAGTGATCTTTAAGATCTTTTAATGCACTTCCATCGTCAAGCCCTACTCTGCACATATCTTTTTCCCAGCGTGCCGCTTCAATTGCATCTCTCTTTATAATTTTCTGAATGTCAGGAGGGAATGAATCCCAAACGTTCTTGTTCACACCAACGATAACCGGATCCACCACGTAATTCCAGAATGTAACATACTTATGATACTGCCAGATCTTAACAGGAATTAAAACGCCAACCGGGTTTTCCTGTCCATCTACGGTTCCATTCTGGAAAGCGGTAACTGCATCACCCCAGGACATACTTACAGGATCTGCACCAAGTTGTCTGAAAATGTCAATGAAGATAGGGGAACCTACAACTCTGATTCTCAAACCTTTGAGATCAGCAGGTTCCTTAATTTCATGCTTACTGTTTGTTACTTCTCTGAAACCGTTTTCAGCCCAGGCAAGCCCTACAACACCTTTCTTCTCCATTGCAGCAAATATTGCCTTACCTGTTTCTCCATTTTCAAGTGCATCAAGATTCTTGTAATTGTTAATAAAGAATGGGAGGGAGAAAATATTGCACTGTGGAATGGTAGGAGACCAGTTAATCGTGGAACCCCATGCAAAATCAATAACTCCTTGAGACATAAGCTGGAATTCGTTTGTCTGTTTTCCTTTGAACAACTGG
>CAYXJW010000032.1:0-35275 GCA_964465465.1 uncultured Caldisericales bacterium | reverse complement strand
GGACATGCGAAGCCACCCAAAGGGTGGTTTGGGCGTAGCGAGGCGTAGCCGTATGTCCGCTGTTAGGCGTGGGTGATAGCCCCGAAATGAGCGTTAGCGAACGAAGAGTCGGGCGGTGCAGCATCAACTTTCCTCATTTTCTTTTGCCATACTTGCCAGACAAATATTTTTCATTTTACATCTTTTGCAGGAATTTTTATGGGATATAAAGTTTATGGGTGTTAATAAAATAAATAGCCCAAGCAATATTAATCTATACATAGTAAAATTTAACATTAAAGAAATAATAATTCCTATTATCGGTATTAATGTCGCCAATCCCCAGGTGATTCCTGCTAATTTAATTCCCAATTTGTAATTTCCCGATTTTTCTTTGAACATTAAAGAAGATAATTTTCCCCAACCCGTGGAGCATCTTTTTCCATAATAATAACAATTTGTACAGAGGTGCTTTCTTAAAACAAATAAAAGCATAACGACTATGAAGATTGCATACAATATTGAAATTAAAGGAATTTCAAATATTTTCAGTGAAAGTATCCCGGTAAAACCCGTTCCAAAGTATAAGAGGAAAAATAGATTTTGACTTATGACAATTGAATATGGATATTCCTCAAAGCCATTTTTATATAACTCTTTTGTATTCATTGTTTACCCCCTCCCATCTTTTTGATTTTATGGATATATTTTTATGGATATATGATTAACCAAGTATTATAAAAAACCCAGGTTCTTATTCTGTATATCCACTTACTACCCTTTTTATTATAAAAGATAAAAATAAAAAAATCAAGAAAGATTAAATCTCTATGAGTAACCTCCAATTGCTCAAGCGTTAAGCGGGCAGTTTGCGATATACCGGTTTTCCAAAAATGTATACATCGTAAACTGCAACATTGATAGTTTCAAATTTTACCTGATCATTAATATTCAGAAAAAAATTAGGATGATTTTGGTAAATATCGTTAACCTAATTTGGAATGAGAGTTGGATTGGGTGGTTATTCTGTGTTTCATTTTGTACTTTTCACAAATCATAATTACCCTCTTCTTTAGTTTGCTTCGATATTGTTTTGGAGGTATTGAAGAGAGTTTAAACAAATTCTTATATTTTGGTAATAAGTATGGGTAATATGTTTTTATAACTTTGTAATACATAGGTTTACAACTATTAGGATTTTTGTCGAATAAAGTTAGGGAACCCACTAAAACGAAATCTGCGTTATAATTTTTTACTGTTTTGATTATTTCATCAAGTTTATCTTCGGAGTCTGAGAGGTAAGGCAATACAGGAATAAGATCTATCCCTGTTAAAAATCCTTTTTCTTTACATTTTTTCATGGTCTTTAGTCTTTCTTTCGGAGGTGGCGCTCCGGGTTCAAGAATTTTTGCAAGTTTCTCATCTATAGTCGAGATGGAGAATGAAATAATTGCTCCGTGTTTCAGTTTTGGTTTCAGATCATCAGGCAGAATTGCATTCTTATCAATCTCTTTGAGCAAATCTAAATCTCTTAAAACTAAAGTTGATTTGGTGAGAACATGGACAGGAAACTTATATTTTAGAATTACCTCAAGTAATTTCCTTGTTAACCCCAATTTTTCTTCAATTGGCATATATGGTTCAGTTGAAGATGATAAAGCAATAATTCCATAATCTTTTTTCTTAGCCCTTCTTGAGAGCTGTCTTTCTAAAAGTTCTGGGGCGTTTATCTTCGCAGATAGAGTTACTGCCATATTCTCTCCATATTTGCTCCCTCTTATATAACAGTAAATACAATTAAAGGAGCAACCATAGTAAGGATTTACTGAATAGTCGTCCAAAAACCATTCATCTCTCTTTTTGTGTTTGTTTAATATGTATTTTACTTTTATATTTTTCACCATTGCTTTATCGCTTAATTGCTATATTTTACTTGTTTCTAAAATATAAAAAACAGCAAACACACATGAAAGAACTGTATAAACGCTAAGAACAGATATTAGAAGTGTAGAACTGTAGTATTTTCCCTATCTTGCAGTTCATAATATTTTTGTAGATCAACCTGAGGCGAAAACAATTTTTATGAAACGAACTTATTTGTCAGGGAAAAACCTAAAAACAATGCCACTTCCTTTTTCTCCTTTTTTGAAAAGATTAATTTGGTCATGAAGTCCACCGTGATGATCTGCCCGAGGTCCATGACCGCCAATTCCATCGAAACTAAATCCAGGACCGTAGTCTGTTTTAATTATCTCTTTTACAATCTCACGCCCGAAATCTTCCGTAGAACTTCCAAAATTGAATTCAAGATGACTTTTAGGACCGTTCATATCCCTCACCCCCTTTCATAATAAAGAATATTCTTCTTTAAATTTTTGTCAAGATTGTAAACAGTGTTGGTAGAATGCCAATAAGAAATACATTAATTATTTTATCAGAATGGTTGCTATCAATAGCATTAACAAAATTTTTTCTAATTGATGACCCTTTTAAACCCCATTATACTACTCTTATAATTTGCCCATCAAGAAGAAAAGCCAAAAAATCATTCTCTTTTTTGTCTTTTTTTTGAACGCCTATGGTTTGATAGATGGAAACTTTTTGGTATTTATGAAGATATGGGCTTCTTTTAAGTGTTTTGGTGTTGCATTTCTTAAGTATCTGAATGAAGTCTGAGCCGATAGGCGAGGATTTGGGCGGCGTGCCGAAGGCACGGAGCCAGATACTTGTTTATCGGCTGTTTTGAAGGGCGGCCTGACAGCAGGTGGAGAGTTTCGCACGCTGCCAAAATTAATCATACTACAATCATAATATGAATTTATTCAATTGCTCCCTGTATATTTTCCATTTAGGCAAATATTTATCCATAGTTTCTTCAAATCTTCTGTTATGATTTCTTTCCAATAAATGAACGAGTTCATGGACTATTATATATTCCAAATATTCTCTTGGTTTTTTTATGAGTTCCAGATTTATCCAAATCCTCTTATCATTAGGGTTGCAGCTCCCCCATTTTGTTTTCATCTTTTTTGTTCTAACCTCGTTTGCTTTTACTCCAATAATTTTTTCCCATTTTGGCACTAAAATTTCCAGCTCTTTTTTTAACTCATTTCTTAACCATTTCTCATAATAATTTTGCCTTTGCTGAACAGTGTAATGTTTAGGTACATAGAAATAGATGTATTTTTTGTTTATTATTTCTATCTTAGGTCTATTACCGTAATTTATTCTTAAAATGTATCTTTTGCCTTTAAAGTAGTGACTTTCTCCCGAAACATACTTTCTTTTGGTCTGTCTTTCTTGTTCTTGAAATGATTTAATATGTTTCTTGATCCAATGATACTTTTTGATGACAAATAACTTGATAATGTCATCTGAAATATTTTTCGGAACAGAAACTCTTACTTTTCCGTTCGGCGGTAAAACGTTCAAATGAAAATTTTTAATATCCTTTTTATAGACCAGAATTTCGATATCTCTAATCTTTATAACCTTTTTTTCGTTCATCTAATACTCGCCTTGCTGTAGAACTACTTTGAAGATTTTCTCTGTGAGTTCTTCATCTTTCAAAATTTTTCTAATAGCATTCTTCACTTGCCTTTCCTTTATTTTATGTCCTCTCCAGTTATCCTTCTTGGTTTTTATTATAGATTCGTCTATTCTATTTGTAATCTCTTCCCTATTCTTAATGCCCTCCAAATTGTCATAAATGGCTTTCTTTGCCATACTGCTTCTTATGCTTGGAGGGTATGGACTATCAGCACTCTCTCTCTTTATAAGCATCTTAGTCAGTTTTTCAATTTCTTTAAGATAATCTTCGTAATCAATAACCTCTCTCTTTCTTTTTTTAATCAAATCTTTGAGAATCTTAGACATTTTATCATAGTAAGCAGGATTAACATCTCTTTTGTCTATTATTAATCGTCTTATGTTATTTTCTATTGTTTCAGCAAGAGCTTTTTTGTTTTTCCCGATAGTTTCTGGTAATGATTCAATTGCTTTTTGTAAACCTTCAAGTGTTATTATTTCGAGTAGTGATGTGTTCTCAAAAGATGCTAAAGTTTTACTTCCTTCTGCTTGGATATATGAATCTATTAAGTATCTCATTGCTGGATCAAAAACTTTCAAATCTAAATAGTCTCCACTCATTAACTTTAGTTCGTCTCTTATTGCAACATAATGTTTGACTTTTTTCTTTATTTCTTCTTGTTCTTTTTTAGAATAACCTACTTCATCCAATTCATTGGCTATGTTTGTATATGCCCTCACTAAGGAAGAGACTCTTTTATAGAACTCAAGCCTAAGCTGCTGTTTTTTCTCTGATTCATCACCAATAAAATAATCTTTGTATTCATTTATCCCTTTTGGATACTTCACACCTTCAATCAAAAGTTCAAGTTTTTCAATAGCCTCATCAAGTTTTTTCTTTGCATCTGTCACTCTATCCTTTAACAAACCTTCCACATCTTCTTTGTCAAATTCTGCAAATGCACCGGAGGTATAATCTTTAATGGCTTTTTCCATACAATTAAATAAATCTCTATAATCCACGATATAACCGTACTCTTTATCCAAGTCATCACCTTTGTCTTTATTATCCAATCGATTAACCCTACAAATTGCCTGAAACAAGCCGTGATCTCGCATAGGCTTATCTATATAGAGATAGGTGGCGCTTGGGGCATCGAATCCCGTGAGAAGTTTATCAACCACAATTAGTAATTTCATCTGTCCTGGCTCTTCCACAAATTTCTTTTTTACATCCTTTTCGAATTTATCAATCCAGCAATCTTTTACTGCTTCTTCCTCTGATATGCTATAGAAGTCAGCAATCATTTCCCTGTATACTTCATACTTCTTTATATTTTCAGCCTCACCCTCTTCTCCTGTTTCTTCCCCCTTTATGGTTGCAATACCAGGATGATAAGATGTGACGATAGCAATCTTATCAAACCCTCTCGATTTGAAAATCTCATAGTATTTGCAGGCTTCATAAATACTTCCAGCCACAAGCATGGCATTGCCTCGCCCTGTGGCAAGTCTTGGCTTTGTTTCAAAATCAAAGATGATATCAGCAACAATCTTCTCCATTCTATCTCTGGAACTGTAGAGTTTTTTGAGCGTGCCCCATCTTTTCTTTAGCTGCGCCTTAGCGATATCGGAGAGCCCTTTGGTCTTTACCTCAAACCACTTATCTATCTTATCCTTTGAGATTACCTTTATATCTACATCCCGCGCTTCATATCTTAAATCAAGAATTATGCCATCCTGTACACCCTCGTCGAATTTATAGGTATGGATATATTTTCCAAAAGTTTCAAGGGTTGTGGGTTTATCTTTCTTTAAGAGAGGTGTTCCCGTGAAACCTATAAAAATCGCATTGGGTAAAATCTTCTTCATTGCCCTGTGCAATTTTCCGGATTGGGTTCTATGGCACTCGTCTACGAATA
Organism: uncultured Caldisericales bacterium; assembly: GCA_964465465.1. GTDB lineage: Bacteria > Caldisericota > Caldisericia > Caldisericales > Caldisericaceae > AUK232. The sequence continues at coordinate 29,846 of CAYXJW010000032.1, read as the reverse complement.
CAAATATATTTCCTTTTGGTTCAAAATTTGAAGGTATAGTTTTATTTATCTCTTCAATATAATCCTCGTAATCTTTATCTGTTGCCTCTGCCCTGCTGAATTTATGAATGAGTGAACACATCAAATTTTCGTCCTTACGATTAAGTTGCTCTATTAGATCTCTTGCTGATTTCGTCCTATAAATGTCCTCCCCTACACCTTTAAACACCTTTTCTATTTGTTCATCTAATTCAATCCTATCTGTAATTATGAGTACCCTGCTGTCAGTAATATTTTCAATTATCCACTTTGCAAGCCATACCATTATGAGCGATTTTCCGCTTCCCTGTGTGTGCCAGATGATACCTCCTTCTCGTGCCTTTATGCTTTTCTGTGCTGCTTTTACAGCAAAATATTGGTTATGTCTTGGCGCCTTTTTTATTCCAGCATCAAAGATTATGAAGTCATGAATTATCTCAAGGAGCCGCTCTTTGGTTAATAGTCTATATATGTCACAATCAAGTATATTGTCCGCTTTTTCGCATTTATCTCTTGGTAGTGTCCTTGGGATTGAGGGTTTTCTGTTGTGATCGTATTCTGGATTCTCCTCTTTCCACTCAAGATAATACCTTTCAGGAGTTTCAATGGTGCCGTATCTCAGACCCTGAGTATCATTGCCAGCCATGACAAGTTGCACTGTGGTGAAAAAGTCCCTTATGAATTCCTTTTTCTGACTATCTAAATTCTGCCTTATGCCTTCACTTATTGCAATGCTTGATCTTTTAAGTTCCAGAACACCGACTGCAATACCATTTATGTAAATTACAATATCCGGTCTTTTTGTGTGATTACCCCTTATCGTGACTTCTTCTGCTATGGCAAAATGATTGTTTTCCGGATGCTTCCAATCTATAAGTTTAACAGTTATTGATTGTTCAGACGGAGATGGCTTTACATTCACCCCATAACGAAGCATTTCGTAAATCTTTTTGTTTTTATCATAGAGAGATTTTTGCTGATTCCCAGCAACTTTTTTGAGTTTTTCTATTGCTTTTCTTATTGTCTCATTATTATAGCCCTGCTTTTTCAAAAAAACTTTTAGATATTCCTCTTCAATGTTAGAATTCCCCTCTCTATATTCCCAGTTACCGAGGTAATCATAGCCCAACATATCCTGGAAGAATCTTACAATGCGGTCCTGTGTCTCCCTCTCGGGTCTGTTACTCCTCAACGACATTTTCCTCATCTCCAACTTTATAATTTTTCAACCTTACCTTTCCGGTCAAAAGCAGTTCCATCGCACCTTTTTTCATCATCTCATATTTCTCCTTTTTTTGCTCCAGTGCCTCAATCTCCGCATCCATATCTGACAGCACGCGAGCGATGGCGTGCTGCTCTTCCAGAGTAGGGGGAAGGGAGAGTTCTATGTCCTTTATAACAGAAGGAGTAATCTCTAAGAACGTGCTGCCGTTAGCTTTGGTTATGAATTTTCTTTTGATAATAATCAACAAATAATATAGGAACTCATTATCTATATTTTTAGGAATTAGTGATTGAAATCCTTGATTTGTTGTCGCTTCTTTTCTCAATATTGCAACTTCCCCAATAGTTGCTCTAGAAGTAAATAGTATGCTTCCAATAGGTAAAATCTTAGCTGAACTATGCTTCAAACCTTCATCTGTGATTTTTCTTTCACTTTCTGAAACGTATTTGCTTTTCCCTATCTCTGTTGGAGTAAACCAATTTATTTCACCACCCCAATATTTCGGGTTTTTTGTGTCAGGGGTACCACCCCCCACAATATCTACAACCTCCCCCAATCTCTTCCGCACCCACTCGCCGGTGAAGCCGGGCAGGCGCTTTTTGCCGGTGAGCAGTTCCTGCATTGTGCCCTTCTTTATCATCTTTTTCTTCTCGATGAGCTCGTCCAGCGCTTCAATAAGCCGGTCAAAGTCTGAGAGCACGCGAGCGATGGCACGCTGCTCTTCAATGTCTGGAGGATAGTAAATTTCAAATTCTCTGAATTTTTTCAGTGAAATAACATATCTTTTTCCACTGCCCTCTGCATATGTTTCTGCTTGTTTTAGGAAATCTCTCGTTTTAAATATGTAAGTTCTAAATTTCAAATCCCAGTTTTCTTTTAATCTAAATCTCACAATATGGTAACTATAAACTACACCAGGCATATCTTCCATAGCAACAGCAGAATGAGCAATATCTGTTTGCATTTCAGAAGAAGGTGTGAAAAATACATCTCCTTTTTTAACAGAGCATTGTTCAATCTTCTCTTGCGGGGTAGTTGTCCAAAAGTTTATTTCCTTGTTGTATAAAAAATCCTTTTTATATATATCCATATAATTCAACAACCTAACACGTATTTCATTTTTCCTTATCTTTTTATCTACTCCAGCACCAGTTATTTCTCCAACATCCCCCAGCCGCTTCACTTCCCAGTCCTCGGGGATTATGCCGATTTCGGTACGCTTGTAGCCGGGCGGGATTGGTTCGGTCATATCTCTCTCCTCATAACTTCCCACACCTCGGTTTGTGTGTCATCTTCTCTCACTATCCAGCAAATGTCAATTTTGTCTCTCAGGATCCCGAGAAAAACGCCGAGTTTGTATTTGTATTTTTCGAGCTCCATTTTTATCTTAATAATATCTTTCTTTGATTCATTAGCCTCCTTCGGACTTTTCTTTATCTCAAAAATACACAGGTTATCATCTAAGTTTCTGCGGTGAATTGTTATGTCCGGTCTTATCGGTTTTTCCAATTTCTTGATATTCTCTTTATCTCTGTTGTACTCCAAATCAATATTGTATCCCTCGAATCGGCTTTCCAAATACACTGCGATGCGATGCGCGCTCGTGACTTCGTGTACATTCCCCAACTTGTCCCAGTCTTTTTCCATATACTCTCTCAGTGCTTCCCTAATCTTTTCTTTGTAGTCCTCGACGCTCATATCTCAAACCCCATTATCTTCAAATGCTCCTTTACTTTCTTCTCGTAACTTTCAACTTCTTTCTCAATCTCTGGAAGTGGATCTTTATACCTCTCTCTAAGTTCTTTTATTCTGCTTGTTAAACTCATGATGATATTGTCCAACTCATCGTTTATCATTTCTTCTAATCGTGCGAGCCATTTCTTTTCGACTACAAGCCTCTTTACATCTTCCTCAGAAAGTTCTGCATATCTTCTCAGGAGTTTAACATCAAGTTCCTTCTCTTTCTCCTTTATCCGCTTTTTAATCTTTGTCTGTTCATTCATTAATCTGAGATATTTTTGCATGATTTCCAGATCGTCTTTAAACTCGGGACTTCCACTAAGCTCATTCATTTTCAATTGCAAATCTTTCTTGGTTATGTTTCCCTTCTCATTTTTCACATCTTCTAGTATTCCTTCCTCACTGGAATGCTCCTCCTTAAGTTCCTCCATCTGGCTTTCTATATCTTCTTTTTTTGCTTCCAATTCTTCAATTTCTTTTTTCTCTTGTTTGAAAAATTCATTTATTACAATCTCCTTGGGTAGAATATCGCAAGTCCATCCCTTGTCAATTTCTTTGCCTTTTTTGTTCTTCTCTATAATCCTGTGCGGCTTTGCCTTCCAGCCGTTCTCGATTATCATGTAAACATCGTCTTTCATCTCTTCATCCCAGTAATCCATTAAAATCTGGTAGATAGCATACTCATTCAAGAGTTCAATATGTTTAAATGCTTCAAGCAAACTTTCAGACAACTCTTTTATGAATTGCTTTGTTTTAGTATCTCTATTAATTGATTTAAGCGAAAAAATTTTCTCATTTATCCATTTTTTAAATATGGCCAAGACATTACTTCTGAAAGTCTTTACTTCCTCGCTTTTTCCTACAAATTCTTGCAGCTGATCGGTATCTACTTTTAAATGATAGTAATCTTGCTCTTTCTCCTCTAATAAGTCTACTTTCAATTTTCTGAAAACCTTTAATCCTTCAATGTTATCAATATCTTTCTTAGGAATGCCTCCATGCAAATGAGCATATATATCTTGGACATCCTCCTCTTCCGTACTATCTATGTATCTTGGAATATTGAGATTGTAATCGTTCTTTTCAATCTCATCCAGACTTACCATTCTTGAGTACCCTGGAATTTCCTTGAAATTAACAAAAGTTGTAACTATTTTATGGATATCTCTATCCCTCAACCTATTTTTTGGTCCATCCTTTCTAAACTCTTTTGATGCATTAATTATGAATATTCCTTTTCTAACTGCGGCATTCTCTTTATCTATAACAACAATAACCGCAGGTATCCCGGTGCCATAAAATAGATTCGGAGGCAGTCCTATAATTCCTTTAATATATCCTTTCTTGATTAAGTTCTTCCTTATCTGTGCTTCTGCCCCTCCTCTAAAAAGAACTCCATGTGGCAAAATGATGGCGCCCTTACCCTTTCCCGGTTTTAACGATTTGATTAGATGTAAAAGAAAGGCATAATCTCCGTTTTTCGCAGGAGGAATGCCATCATCAAATCGATGGTATGGATCATTTTCAACATCAATCCCATTCATCCAATTTTTCTGTGAAAATGGAGGATTGGCTACAGCAAAGTCAAAGGTTTTTAGTCGTCCCTCCTCCTTAAATTTGGGATTTGCTAATGTATTGCCCTGTTCAATCACAGCATCTGGCTTACCGTGCATAATCATGTTCATTCTAGCAAGGTTCGCCACCGCGATGTCTATTTCCTGTCCATATAAAGAAATATCAACAGGTGCTTCATCTCCTACTTTTAAAAGAAGGGAACCGGAACCACAGGTAGGATCATAAGCTGTTTGATCTGGAGATGTGGCATTTTCCAAACCTATAATTTTAGCCATAACTCTAGAAACTTCGGCTGGAGTGTAAAACTGTCCTTTGCTCTTGCCTGCTTCTGTTGCAAATTTTTTCATAAAGTATTCATATACATCACCAAGAATATCGTCTCCTTCAGCTCTATTTTTTGAAAAATTAAGTTCGGGGTTTTCAAATATGGCTATAAGTTTTGTTAATCTGTCAACTTTTTCTTTTCCATTACCAAGTTTTGTACTATCATCAAAATCCACAAGATCAATCACACCTCTTAGTCCGTTTTCTTCTGCTAATTTTGAAAGAACTTTATTGATTCTTTCTCCAATATCTGGTTTTCCTTTTGCCTCTACCAGATCATCGAAACTGCCACCTTCAGGAACCATAAAATCAGCATAGGTATCATCTTTGTATCTATCTGTTACATATTTGACGAATAAAATGGTCAAAACATAATCCTTATAGCTGCTTGCATCCATTCCTCCACGAAGTGCATTGGCTGCTTCCCATAAATGGGTATAAAGTTGTGTCTTTTTTATTACCATATTTCCTTACCCCAAATCATTTTTAATCTCTTTTTCTTTATAAATGTTGTGCGGAATTTTTGCTAACTCATTCATACCCAAATACTTTGGATATACTCCAGAATATGAAAGATCATAAATGATAGAGTTTTCCATTTTTATAATATTTTTCATCTTAACACCCCAGAACTTTTTCCTCACTTATTCATCTCCTTTTGAATCTGCCAAAATTTATTATTTGCTATCGTCATACAATAAATATACAGAAGTAAAATGAAAAGTCAAATTCAATTTCAAAAATTTCTATGGTTAGAATAAGTGAAGATTATATTTGTTAACTCAGGATAAAGAAAAGAGATAATTTTAGTTTTATGTTTTTTTCTGTGTTGATAAATTGAGAAGGTCTCTAAAGAGATTAAAACAATAAAAATGGCTCCCCGTGTAGGACTCGAACCTACAACCTAGTGGTTAACAGCCACCCGCTCTGCCAATTGAGCTAACGGGGAACCTGCTCGCTTATAAGATATTGAAATTTAACTTTTTGTCAAGAGTTTTTTAAAAAATTCATTTGAACAATTTTTTTATTAGCAAATACGCAAGTTTTAATGGTAGGTGTTTGCTCTGCTCCACCTTTTTATAAATATTCCTGTATGATATGTACCCTTCTGATGAAAGTTCCAAGGCAAGATCTATGGTGGATTGGCGAATAACGTATTTTTTAATTACCGGTATGAACGGATAGAAAATTCTTGAGAGAAACAACGCATATCTAAAATCTTCGTATATTGAACTTTCAAGCAATTCTTCGTATCCTGAAATTTTAGAACTCCCGGTTTTAAGCGCTTTTTCTAATATGCCACTTAAAATGTACGATGAGAGGATTGCGGGATACACGCCCCCAGCAGAGAAAGGATCAACGAGATTTGCTGCCTCTCCAACTAATGCAACTCTTCCTCTGGTGAGATTTTCAGGACCACCCCAAAGTGATATTGGGTAGATTTTTGTTTTGTAATCCCCCGAAAAAAACTTTTTAACGGTGTCTTTTTTAAACCTTCCTCTAATTGCACCACTTCCAACGGAAAGAAAACCGTTTTTGGGAAATATCCAGCCGTACCCTATGGAGTTATATCCAAGAAATATTCTTATTGTACCGTTAAATTTTTCTTTGTACGGAACTTCTCCTTCTTCTGCAACTATAAACCGTTTTTTAGGAGCAATGCCTGAGACGATAGAGACTCTGCTTCCCACTCCATCAGCTCCTACGATGAATTTTGCACGGTATTTTCCTTTATTTGTTGTTGCGATTACTCCTTCTTTTTCCTCTTCATAAGTTAAAAAACTCTCGTTGTAATGTACATTTAAGCCATTCCTGAGATAGGCATCAAATTCTGCTCGCAAAACGCCGTAAGTGAAAACTTTTTTTACTGAGGAACTTGCTTGCAATCCACTTTTATGAATAATTTGAAGGCTGTCGTATTCTACTTTTTTGAAATCTTGAAGATAATCTGGCAGAATAGATTTTACAGCGATTGGTAAACCACCTGCACAGGTTTTATTCCGCTCAGGGCCACCTCTTTCTATAACGGTTGAATTTATGTTTTTATCTTTCAGGAAATGCGAAAGCGATGCACCTGCTGGTCCGCCTCCAATTATGAGAACATCAGTTTTTTCCACTGTCACCCCCTAAAAAAGTGGCGGAGAGAGTGGGATTTGAACCCACGAGGGGCGTAAACCCCTACCTGATTTCGAGTCAGGCGCCTTCAACCACTCAGCCATCTCTCCGCTTTTTATTATATCTATTTCTCCGCTTTTTGAAAAATTCTTGAAGCACTTTCCTGCATTGATCCTTCATTATTCCTCCGACCACTTCTGCCTTGTATCCAAACACGGGGAAAGTTATAGGAATATTCATTTTGCTCCCGCAAGCACCGTTTTCAAAATCGTATGCACCGAAGTAAATTTTTGGAATTCTTGCGAGCAGGATAGCAGATGCACACATCGGGCAGGGTTCAAGTGTAACGTAAATTTCGCAATTGCTAAGACGCCAGTCGCCCAATGTTTTGGCTGCTTTGCGAATTGCTAAAATCTCAGCATGTGCTGTTGGATCTTTTAATTGCTCTCGCATATTGTGTGCTTTTGCTATAACTTCTCCATTACACACGATAACTGCGCCCACAGGTATCTCTTCTTCTTTCTCTGCAAGCCTTGCCTCGCTGAGTGCAATTTCCATAAATTTTTCTACCACTTTAATCCCTCTAATCCGTTAAAAAATTCGATTGCCTTTTTCCACTCTAACTCTTCATCACGGGACAGAGCAGGCCTTTTATCTCCCAATGACACGTTTTGAGCGTCAATGTATTTATGCAATATTTTTGCAATTTTTTTATATTGTTCAATATGGAATTCTTTAAACCATTCCGGGAGATTTTTGAACCTCATAACAGCCTTTTTATAGTGAGGTACACATAAGCCATTTGATGAAAGGAAAATGTTTTTAAATTCTGTGTCGTCAAGAAATTTTTGGAGAATTTCCATTGCTTCAGTTTCTGCTTCTTTTTCTATTTTGCAAACGATGCAGTTTGAATTCGGTGGAATAGTTCTGTCTTTTTCAAGAAATTCCAATTCTGTTAAAAATAGATCTTCGTAAATAATGGATGCTGCAAGCGGCTTCCTGTACGAGTAGAATTTGTATGCGTGAAAATTGCAGAACCCGTGTGTTTTTCGTAGTTCTTTTCTGAAACCTATGTCATTCACTTGCTCGGAGAGTACGTGATCGAAGTATCGTTCCCTTCGTTTTTTTATGATTGCACATACGGGGCATTTCCCTTCTTTAAGCGCTTCTGTAAATTCGTAATAAAGTATGTGTTTTTGTTTCATAAAGGAATTTTACAACATTTGCGAAAAATACAAAATAAGGGGCAATGAACTGCCCCTTAATGCGAGGAAGAATTATTTAAAGAACGTGTTTTTAAAATTTGAAAAGAGTAATTTTGGAATTTCTTTTAAGTCAAGACCTATGGAAATACATTCTTTTACTATGTTTTCAACCATTTCTTTTGCCGTTCCCATTGAGAGTTTTGCACCCTCTATGGCGCCCTTCATAAGTCCTTTTGATACACCTATTGCGGCTTTTTTGTCGTTGAATTTTTCTTTTACATCTTTAACAACTGTAAAGATTTCTCCCTGAATTTCTTCTGCTCTGGATCCACTTTTTTCGAAAAAGTCTTTTGCAACTTTTTCAACTTCTTTTTCTATGACTTCTTCGGTCTGCTGGCCTGATTTTATTGCAGAACTCACTATCTCTTCGATCCTTTTTGTGAATTCTTTTATATCCATAAAGATCACCTCCTTGATAATTATAACCTCAAAGTAAAACTATTCAATAGTATAAAATTTTCCTAAAAATTGAATATAATATGTCCGAGGTGATAAGATGCTATACGATTACGAAAAAAGAGATTTTGAAGTTAAAAAAACCCTGGTTAAGGAAGATAACCAATTTAGAAAATACAGGATTGAATATGAGAGTTTTGTGAGTACACCGTATCCTGAGGCAAATACTGTGATAGGTTATCTATTTGAGCCAGAAGAGAAAAAAACTGAAACTGCGCTCGTTTTTCTGCATGGAATGGGAGATAGAAACCTTGTTCCTTTGAGTTGGTATCCTGAAGAATTTGCAAAAAATGGAATTCCATCTTTTCTTATGATTTTGCCATATCACTTTGAGAGAACCCCAAAAGGTATGAAAAGTGGGAAAAAAGTACTGCTTGATGATATGGAAGAAACGATACTTGACTTTAAGCAGTCTGTTATAGATGTCAGAACAAGCATGGATTATCTTGAAAGAGAAAATATCTCATCAGGGGAGTTTGCCTTAATGGGTGTAAGTTTTGGTGGTATGGTTGGAACGATTGCAATGGGCGTGGACGATCGAATTAAAAAAGGCATTCTCGTGATCACGGGTGGCAATTTTAGATATATAACCTGGAAAAGTTTAGCAACGAGAATTTTAAGGAAGAAGTACGAAATGGAGAGTAATACAGATGTGTATGGATGCACAGAAGAGAAGTGTGAGGAAATTCATAAAAATTACTTTGCTTATATTCATTCTTTAAAAACCCCAGCAGACCTTGACAGAGTGAAATATGAAAAAGAATGTTTTCTTTTTGACCCTCTCACATTTGCCCATTTTTCTTCTTCCAGGAAGGTTGTGATGTACAATGCAATTTTTGATGAGATTATTCCAAAGATTTCTGCAAACGAACTTTGGGAGGAAATGGGTAAGCCTGAAAGACACTGGTTGTTTGCGGATCACATCACATCGATATTTTACAAAAAATCCATTTTAAAAAGAGGAGTAAAATTAATACTTGAAGAGTGAAAAGTTTGTTAAGGTTGCTTTTGCGCTCATAGTTGCAATTTTGCTTGCCCTATCGTTGGATATTGCGCCTATAAGGGAAACAGCAAAAAATATTCGGGATACGATAAATCCATACTTTCCGTTGGGGCCACTTTTTACCATAAAAGATCCGGGTTTAATACCGTTTCCTTCAAAAAATGGTGCAGTTATTTTTATCCATGACGTTGCGCCTGAATATGAAACATACATAGAACAAATAACATCTGTCATCGATAGATATAATTTTCAGAAATACACTTATTTATTTGTTATTACATTCCACCATGGAAGGTATAATATTGAGAATTATCCCGGGTTTGTGAGTTTTTTAAAAAGATTACAGAAAGAAGGCTACCATATAGAGTTTCATGCGTACCTTCATAATGGAGCAGAGTTTCAGTGCCCGTACGAGACAGCAATTGAAAAAATGGAAATTTCCTGGGGTATATTTGAAAGATGTGGTTTAGGTAGGTTTGACCTTTTCTTTCCTCCGCACGGTAAAATTTCTAAAGGTGCCATTAAAGCGTTTTTGCAGAGCGGCATTTCTGTGATAACAAAAAGGGTTTTACTTGTACCTGAAAACTCCACGGTAAAGGCGTTTTCTATTGATAATCAGGAGTATAGTTGGTATATTAACTCAAAAGAACTTCCACGAAAAATTGCAAAGGCAAAGAGAAATTACGAATTGGCACAAAAAGAAAAGGAACTATTTTGTTTATCTTTGCATCCGAAAGCAGTGAATAACTCTGCTGGTATTGAATTTTTAAAGGCGATGCTTATTTTTTTAAACAGAGGGTGATTGTTTCGTTTTGCCTACAAGGTAATGCGAGCCTCTGTTTCTTTTTAAAATTTTGTCCATGGGAATCCCGGTTTCTCTTGACAGAATTTCAACAATTCTGGGTCCGCAAAATCCCATTTGACACCTTCCAAAGCCAGCAGATGTTCTAAATTTAATGCCTTCCACAGTTCTTGCTCCCCGTTTTATCGCTTCAACGATTTCTCCCTCTGTAACAAGTTCGCATCTGCATATTATATGCCCGTATTTTGGATCTTTTTTGACGAGTTCTTCCTGAGTTTCAATTGGTAAATCTCTAAATCTTGGTATATTTTTTCTGAATGGGTTGAAGTTTGGGTTTGGATTTAGTTTAAAGCCGAGATCTTTTATAAGATTCTTAACCATAAGTGCAATTGCATAAGAAGCAGTAAATCCTGGTGATTTAATGCCAGCTGCATTGATAAAGCCAAATGCTTTTTCAGGGTAGTTCTTTATAATGAAGTCCCCTGTGGAGGGTTGTGCTCTGATCCCTGCAAAGTAAGTGATTGTGTCTTTCAAGTTTAAAGAGGGAACGAGTCTTTTAGCCCCATTAAATACTTCTTCAAGCCCATCTCTTGTGGTTTCTGTGTTTGATCTATCATTTATTATCTCTGAGTTTGGGCCAATTATTATCTTTCCGAAAACGTCGTATGCAACGAGAATTCCTTTTGAATCTTTTGTAGGAACCGGGAAAATTGTTCTTAAAACAACCTTTCCAATAGAATCGTCAAAAACGAAGTATTGCCCTCTTTTAGGGTAAATGTAAAAGTCGTCTATTCCCGCAGTTTTTGATATTGTATCAGAGTTAATACCTGCTGCATTTATCACAATATCGAATGCTAAAAATTTTCCGTTTACTTTAATTCCGATAACCCTATTGCCATTCTTTACTACGCTGGAAACTTCGCTCTCAAAGTAAAATTTTACGCCGTTTTTAAGAGCATTTTCGTAGAGTGCTACTGTAAAACCAAATGGACTAACGATACCTGCGCTCGGTGCGTATAGAGAAGCAACAAGGCTTTTATTTAAATTGGGTTCAAGTTTGAGTGTCTCTTCTCTGTTTAAAATCTTTATCCCGGGTACACCGTTCTTTTTGCCTCTTTCATACAGTTCTTCAATACTTGCCATTTCTGAGTTGCTGAGCGCAACAACGAGTGATCCGTGCCTTTCGAATGGAAAATCAAGTTCTTCTTTTAATTCATCAAAGAGTGCGTTACCCTCTACGCATAGTTTTCCTTTCAATGTACCGGGGAGATCATCATATCCAGAGTGAATGATAGCAGAGTTGGCACGTGATGCACCACCCGGTATATCGAGGCTTTTTTCAAATACTGAAATATCCAGGTTGTATTTAGATAGTTCTCTTGCAATTGCGCAACCAACTACACCGCCACCTATGATAGCAACTTTGAATTTGTTTTTCATGGAAACATTTTAAACCAAATTGCGATTTTTAAAAACTTGTTTTATTTGCGTAAGATGTTATAATTATTTTTCTTAAATACAGGAGGTGATAGTATGAGAATAGGGTTTTTTGATGGAGTTAAAGAAATAGGCGGTAATAAAATTATAATTGAAGATAATGGAGAGGCAATTCTCCTTGATTTTGGAAAACGGTTTGCAGTGAACAATACATTTTTTAATGATTATCTTCCGGGGCGGGATTGGAATTCTCCTTACGATTATGTAAAAACAGGAGAGTTTCCTCCTTTCAGGAATTTTTACAAAAACCCACTACCTGAGGATATTGAAACCCTTGATTTTGATATAAAAGCAGTGTTCTTTTCTCATGCTCATCTGGATCATATAGGGCTTATTGATTTCATAAGCGATAGCATTCCAAAATATATGAGTGCGTATTCAAAAGAAGTATTAGCATTTTTTAATGAAAAGGGAATTATTGGAAAAACTGAGAATGTAAAAGTATTTGATGAACCTGTACAAATTGGAAATTTCACTGTAAAGCCGATTCCTACGGATCACGATATACCGGGATCATTTGCCACTGAAATTGATACTCCAAAAGGGAAGATTTTCTATACAGGGGATATTTATTTTCACGGAAGATACCCTGAAAAATCTGAAAACTTCTTAAAAGTTGCAAGGGACAGTAAACCGTATATCCTCATTAGTGAAGGCACACGGTTTGGATGGGGGTTTGTAACTTCCCTCAAAGAAGAAGAATTAAAAAACCAGATCGTTTCACTTTATGAGCAGTGCCGTGGAATGATAATAGGAAATCCGTATGAACCGCATCTTTCCAGAATTACCACGTTCTATGAAATTGCAAAAGAGCGAGAAATGAATTTTGTAATTACATTGCCATATGCATTTATACTTTCACATTATGCATGTATAGATGATGAAAAGGCTCTGGAAATTCTGAATTATAGCAAAACGTTTGTTTACAAACCGAGTAGAGATCTTAAAGACTGGGAGAAAGGGTTTGAAAAGAGATTTGTTACTTCCGAAGATGTGAATAGAGATCAAAAGAACACAGTACTTTTGCTGGATTTTAAAAGCACTCCTGAACTGCTTGATATAAAACCAGAAAAAGGCACGATTTACATTCATTCTGGTGGTGAACCACTTGCTTCAATAGATCCAGAGAATACAAAGATACTAAATAACTGGCTGAACATGTTTGCAATTCCATATTACAGAATTCATTCTCCCGGGCATGCTGGCCAACCAGATCTTTTCCGGATGGCACGCGAAATCAATCCAGAGATTCTTCTTCCTATACATTCACAGATACCAGAAAGATTTGAAATTGTCTCTGACCGTGTTAAAATACTTGAAAGGGGTATTTTATACGAGTTTTAAAGGAGGCAAAAATGAAAGATTCTGAAGAGGAGAAAGAGAAAAACAAAAAGGAGAGCAAGGAAGAAAGCAAGAAGGATACGGTAAAAGAGAAAAACGATAAAAACGGTAAAGAGGAAAAATCAGATCTTCCACTGAAATCGCCAGTACCTCCGGAAGAGAAGAAGGAAAATGCAGAGGCGCGCTATCTATTGTTTTTTGTTTACGGTGAGACCGCTCCGATTGATAGAAAAGATATGTTTGACCTCATTGATCAGTTGAACAAAATTCCAACTCCTCCTGAACAAACCCGGATTGATATGGTGATTCTTTCAGGAGGTGGATATCCACACCCTGCATACCAGATGATCAATATTGTTAGATCAAAGTGTAAAAAATTAAAAGCAATTGTACCACTCTATGCAAAAAGTGCTGCAACACTTATGACACTTGGAGCAGATGAAATAATTATGGGAGCTCAATCAGAACTTGGACCACTTGATATGCAGATGCAACATCCTTTAATTGAAAACCTTCACATATCTGCTCTTGAAGGGTATTATCCATTTTTGCAGATTTACAATAAGATCTCCACGGAATTCTTTCCGATTGCATTGCAACTTGCAAATCAGATAATTCAAAACACGGCAATCAAGAGAGAAGATGCTGTTGATATTGCAATAAACACGGCTATCAATTATGTTTCACCAATAGTTTCACAAATAAATCCAACCATTGTAAATATGTGTTATAGGGCGCTTGCAACTGGTGAATCATATGCTTACAATTTTCTTTACAGATATATGTTTAGAGACAAACCGGAGAACGAAAGAATGCTTCTTGCTACACAAACAGCGCATACGCTTGTATGGGGCTTTCACAACCATGGGCAGGTTATTACGCGAGAAGATGCAAAGTTGTTGAACCTGTACGTTTCTTATGGTGAAAATTACGATATTTTTAATATGATGTACGTAATTACGAAAGAGATGCTTCATGTACTTTCAACGAGCCAGACTGATAGGGCAATAAGGATTATTTCCATGGATCAACTTCAGCGCTTATTGAATGTGGATTCTTATCTGGGATATATCACATTCATTATGTACAAAGCGTATTCTCTTGTTTCACCGTTAAAGGAATCTTTGAAAAACATAACTGATCCCAAGAAAATTTCCCTTGCTATAAGGCAAACGTTGAGTCAGTCTCTTACAACTCTACCGAAGATGCCAGAAACGGAGAAGAACGATATTGCACAGGTTTCTCTTGCTTTGCTTGAAGCGATATTCATTAAGAATTTTAAAGAAGAGAATGCTCTCTACAAAGTTATTTTTGAAAGGATTACAAGGGAAAAGGCTTTTTCAAAAAGGGTTAGTGAAGTGATTGCAGGCAGACTTGTTCAGGCGGTTAAGGAACTTTCAGAAACGATTGAGATAGAAATTGATAAAACACCTCCAGAAGTGGTGAGCAAGTATATTTTGCAAATACTTGCATTTCTTTTAGTCTATAATATAAAATTTTAGCGAATTACGGAGGGAATATGTGGAGAATTGAGGAACACTCTCAAAAAGAGAATAAAGCATTTATTGCAGCACGTGCATCGGAATGGGCAAATTTTCCTTTATTTATACTTGAGCCTTTTATTCCAATTCTGTTTTATTTTGCGAAGTGGTGGTACATAGTAATTGGTGCATACATTCTAAATTTATTGTGGATTCCTTTCAGGTATAGATTCTTTGATGCAAAACTTTCTGAGTTTGCATGGAAATTTAATAAATTCAAATGGGGGATTTTACTTATAATTGCTATTTTCCTCTTTACGAAAAAGATGCTTGTTGAAGGGATAATTACACTTTTCTGGCCATTTATAACTTTAATTCTTGTGATGATCTCCCCACCGTACGATATTGAAAAAATGAAAGGAATCGTTGTTAAGGCATTTTCCTCCGAACGATAAGTTTTACTCCGTCAACTTTTTTGATTATAACTGTTTCGCGGGCAGGAATTATTGAGCCATCTTCACTTACTGCAGTCCATTTCTTGCCTGCAACTTCAACTTCTCCAGTCATTTCTTTGTTGTTAATCTCTTCTGTAACAATTGCCTCCTTACCGATCAATGCATCAATGTTAGTTTTGTGGGGGCTTTTCAAAATTTTCAATTTTCTTTTGAGAATAAACTCGGACATCAGAATGAGAATTGTAGAACTTATTATGAATATATAAAATTGTCCTACGAAACTTACACCAAGCCACTTTGCAATGAGAGCAGTGAATGCTCCAGCAACAAACCATATAGAATAAAAAGCCATCGTTAGCAATTCTCCAATTGTTGCAATAACCATAATTAACACCCAGAACAGTGTAATAGTCATTGTACACCTCCTTGCACTAACAGTATATTATTAAACGATAAGTAGTCAATTGACATAAGATTTTAAAATGATATATTATATTGGCTTAAAATAAAACACGAAAGGAGTGTGGGCATATCATGGAAAAAACCAGAGTAATCATTATGGGAGCAGCAGGAAGAGATTTTCACAACTTCAACGTATTTTTTAGAGACAATGAAAACTATGAAGTAGTCGCTTTCACGGCAACGCAAATTCCAAACATTGAAGGGAGAATTTATCCTTCTGTGCTTGCCGGTAAACTGTATCCCAATGGGATTCCTATTTACCCGGAATCGGAACTTTCCGAACTTATTAAAAAATATAAAGTGGATAGAGTCGTATTTGCGTACAGCGATACACCTCATGAATACGTAATGCATAAAGCGTCAGAAGCAATGGCTGCAGGTGCTGATTTTTGGCTTATGGGTCCTGAGACAACGATGCTCAAATCAAAAGTGCCGGTGATTTCTGTCTGTGCTGTGAGAACTGGATGTGGAAAGAGTCAAACAACGAGAAGAGTGGTTAGAATTCTTAGAGAAATGGGCAAAAAAGTTGTTTCTGTCAGGCATCCAATGCCTTATGGAAATCTCGCTGAGCAAATTGCTGAGAGGTTTGCCACGTATGAAGATCTTGATAAATATCACTGCACAATAGAGGAACGTGAAGAATACGAACCGCACATCGATCTTGGTGCTGTAATATATGCTGGCGTAGATTACGAAAAAATTTTAAGAGAGGCGGAGAAAGAAGCAGATATTATTGTATGGGATGGAGGAAACAACGACCTTCCATTTTATAAACCTGATCTAAAAATTGTTGTTGCTGATCCACTTCGTCCTGGCCATGAAAAAACATATCATCCTGGAGAAACTAATTTCAGAATGGCTGATGTTATCGTAATAAATAAAGAAGATACAGCAAAGTTTGAAGACATTGAAGAGATAAGAAAAACTGCAAGAGAGATAAATCCAGATGCAATTATCATAGATGCCGCTTCTCCCGTTTATGTGGATAATGGGGAAGAGATAAAAGGCAAACGTGTTATCGTTGTTGAAGATGGACCAACGCTTACTCATGGAGGAATGAGTTATGGTGCTGGGTATGTTGCAGCGCGCAAATGGGGAGCAAAAGAAATTGTCTCTCCGTATCCTTATGCTGTAGGTTCAATAAAGGATACTTACGAAAAATATAAGCAAACAAGAGAAGTTCTGCCTGCTATGGGATACAGCGATACGCAGATTAAAGAACTTGAAGAAACGATCAATAAAATTCCAGCGGATCTTGTTATTATTGGCACTCCCATTGATTTGAGGAGAGTTGTAAAACTCAATAAACCAGCTGTTAGGGTAAGATACGAACTTGAAGAGATTGGAAAACCGGATCTCGAAGATATAATAAAGGAAAAGTTCGGAGGCAAATAATGGCAGTAAGTTTAAAAGGAAAATCGTTTCTCGCAATAAGTGATTTCTCAAGGGAAGAACTGGAAGAAATACTTGCTCAGGGAGAGAAATTGAAACTTGAACATCTTGCAGGGAAAGACGAGCCACTTTTGAGGGGAAAATCAATAGGTGTAATTTTTGAAAAGCCTTCCACGAGAACGAGGATTTCATTTGCAGTTGGTATATTTCAACTTGGTGCTCAAGCGCTTGTTCTTAATTCTTCCAATATGCAATTGAAAAGAGGCGAAACTGTTGCTGATACGGCAAGGGTTCTTTCACGCTATCTCCATGCGGTAGTTGCAAGGGTGTATGCACACAAAACACTGGAAGAGTTAAGAGATTATGGTTCAATTCCGGTGATAAATGCACTTTCGGATTATACGCATCCATGCCAGATTATGGGTGATCTTCTTACCATAAGGGAAAAGAAAAATAAACTTGAAGGTTTGAAGATTGCATATCTTGGAGATGGAAACAATGTTTGTCATTCGCTTATGTTTGGTGGTACAAAGTTTGGTATGCATGTTGCAGTTGCAACGCCTGAAGGTTATGAACCCGATAAGAAGGTAATAGAATTATCTGAGAAGTTTGCAAAAGAATCTGGTGGCTCTCTTCTTATAACACACGATCCGTTTGAAGCAGTAAAAGATGCCGATGTAGTATATACGGACGTCTGGGCGTCAATGGGAGAAGAGGCTGAACACGATAAACGAGTTAAAGTGATGCAACCGTATCAGTTGAACGATAAACTTATTGCGCACTCTAAAAAAGATTCTATCGTAATGCACTGCCTTCCTGCGCATAGAGGAGAGGAAATAACTGACAGCGTGATAGATGGGCCTCATTCTGTTGTGTGGGATCAAGCAGAAAACAGGCTCCACATTCAAAAAGCAATTCTTTCTCTTCTCGTATAAGAAAAGTTGATGGTGAGTGAAAATTGGCAGGCTCAAAAGCCTGCCAATTTTTATTTTATCTTATTGAACATCTGAATGCATAAATTGTGAATTATAATTTACGGAAATGTAAAAAAGAGAAGCCCCCTGGGGGATGGGGGGCATATTTTTTTGATCTTTTTAAAAAGGAGGAAGAAATGAAAGTTTTTAGCTTTCAAGGTCTTTGCGCAAGACCGAAGTGTATTATACGGAAATTTTATTCTCTGTCAAGGGGTTTTGTAAGAATTTTTAAAATCATTATAAAACGTAGAAACTATCTTATCTATTACCTCTTTATTTGATACGAAGATCCCCACTTCTCTGTTGTTTTCTAATGAGGGAGTGGAGAAATTAATTGATCCAACATATGCAACACTTCTATCGGCAACCAAAACCTTTGCATGAACAAATGGGTAATCAAGATATTTTACGTTGACAAAGTTTTGTGAAAGGTATTTTCCAGAATCTTCATTACTTGTGATGAATTTTGGAGATGCCAGAATAACGTTCACTTTTACTCCACTTTTTGCTTTTTTAATAAGAAGATTTTCAATATCTGGATCTTCCATTTCTTCTGCGTAAACAAGAATTTCACTTTTTGCTGAGTCAATAAGTCCCTTCATTTTTGTTAGTGAATTTTCTGGACTTACGATAAGTGCATCGTCATGAGGTGTATATGGTTTTCTCTCCCAATCGGATTGAAATATTTTTTCAAGGTCCGCTACTTCTGGTTGCGATTCAGTGATAATTCCAAACTCCCTGTTTTTTGTAAAAGAACTTTTTGTTAAATTCATCGTGAGTATATAACCTGTTTTTCCGTCAATAACGAGAAATTTTGAATGAGTGAGCTGGTACGCTCGATTTGCCCATTTTGTTTCTATTCCGTAGTGTGATAATTTATCTTTCACGGATTTGTTTGCACCATATCCTTTGTAAGGATTCTCTTCTAAAATAACTCTTACGTTGACTCCTCTATTTTCAGCATCTATAAGGGAATTTATAACATACCTGTCAGAAAGCATATAGACTTCCAGATCTACACTTTTTTTAGCCTCCTTTATTGCATCGGTAATTGGATAATCGCCTTTGTCTGGCTCTACAAAAATGGTTGCTGATTGAACGGCCTTTGGGTAGTGTTGTGGGACATAAACAGGAGAGAGTTGAGGAAGAAGTTTTCCGTAAATAATGAAGGCAACCATTAACAAAAACAGTAAAAATAAGTTAAAATATGCCTTTTTATTGCTCTTTTGATTCATTAACCACACTCCTTTGAATTTTTTAAATTATAGCAAATTTTCTATTTTGTTTGCAACAGTTTTATGGTATTATTTTTTTATGAAAATAAAAGGCATTTATAAAATAAAAATAAGAGTAAAAGAGATTCGCGGAAAAGGAGAATGTGCGGCAGGTTTGAAGGTTGGTGATGAATTTGAAATAAACGAAAACGGCCAACCTGTTCCTATAAGTTTTTGCGCCTGGGCGTTCAATGCAATGTGGCCATTTGTAACGGCAATGCGATATGGAGGTATTCTTCCATGGGAAAAAGATCCTGACAAAGCATATGTTGCCTGTCCTGATCCTGAAACCACAGTGATTTTTGAAATTGTCCGTGAAAAAGACGAAGAAGACTACAAGGAACTGCCGGCATTCTAACTATGGGAAAGGAAAAGGTAAATTTCGAGAACTTATTTTTAGAGTTTCTAATCTTATTTGCCCTGATAGGGTTTGCTTATGTGTTCTATAAAAAGGAAGTCTCTTTAAGCCCTGTTGTTGCTACATTAACCGTAAAAGAACTCCCGTATTACATGTTCAGATCACTGTTACGAATGTTTTTTGCCTATCTTGCCGCCCTTGTTTTTTCATTAATTTATGGGTTTGCTGCTGCAACGAGTAAGAAAAGGGAAGCAATTATGCTTCCGATATTGGACATTCTTCAATCTGTGCCGGTGCTTGGATTTTTTCCTGCTGCTATTTTCTTTTTCATCGCAATTATTCCTGATAAACTACTTGGAGTAGAGATTGCTTCGATATTTCTTATTTTTACCTCTCAGGTTTGGAATATGGCATTCGGTGTTTATGAAAGTATAACCACGATACCGAAGGATTTGAAGGAGGCTTACAGTTTTTTTGATCCTGAGGGACGTCTTGCCTTCGTGAGACTTTATTTTCCAGCAACGATTCCGAAATTGATTTACAATAGTATAGTTAGTTGGAGCAATGGATGGTATTTTCTTGTTGCGTGTGAAATATTTGCTGTTGGAAGTGCATCGTATCGGTTACCAGGCATAGGTAGTTTTATTATGGAGGCAGCATCACAGTCTAAAATTTCTTTAACCCTTCTTGGAATTTCAACACTTGTTGTGGTAATAGTTTTGTTAGACCTTTTTATATGGAAACCACTTTCTCAGTGGTCAAGGAGATTTAGATACAGTATATCACCAGGTGAGGAAGAAGAGACTGAAGTTTGGGAGGTTGTTAGTCTATTTTGGGAAATCGTTGGAAACGTATTAAGGAAGTTGAGAAAATCCATTTTCAAAAACGAAGGTTTTCAGATTCCCCATTTCCACGATTTCTTTAAAAAACCATTAGTGAAAAGAATTGTTTCTTATATTAACAAGGCAGTATTTATTTGTATTTTGTTATTGACAGGCATTTTGTTTTACAAAATTCTTATCGTAATCCCTAAATTTTTTCAAAGTTTGCAACTTTCTTATTTCTTTATTTCAATAAAAGCAATTGGGTATTCTTTTGTACGTTTACTCATAGCCTATTTGATTTCTGTTGCCTGGACAATTCCTGTTGCTGTGTACCTGTTTTACCATCAAAAAAGTGCAAAGGTGATATCACCAATTTTGCAGGTGCTTGCCTCAATTCCTGCTGTTTCGTTATTCCCATTAATACTTTACTATTTGATAAAAGTTCCTCATGGACTGGATATTACTGCAATTATTTTAATTCTTACGGGAATGCAATGGTACATATTATTTAATGCGTATGGGGGCTTAAAAGCAATTCCCAACGACTTAAAAGAAGTTGTAGATTCTATCGGACTTAAGAGATGGCTAAAATTTAAGAGACTTTTGTTTCCTGCCTCTCTTCCTTCTCTTATGACTGGTACGATAACTGCATGGGGCGGAGGCTGGAATGCATTGATAATTGCGGAATACATCGTACTTAACGGAAAAACGTATTCTGTTATGGGTATAGGGAGTTTACTGGATAAATCACTTGCACAGGGTAAACAAACTCTGTTTACAGTTGCGCTGTTTATGATGGTAATAACAATTTTCCTTATAAATCATTTTGTTTACAGACCGCTTTATGATAAAATTTCCGAAAGGTTTAATATGGAGGCATAGTGGAACTTTTACGATTAAAAGGAATTAAGCAGTTGTTTCCGTTAAAGAATAAAGATGTTGTAGTGCTTGACGATATTAACATCTCTGTAAATGAAGGAGAGTTTGTTGCACTGGTAGGTCCATCTGGTTGCGGAAAGAGTACATTGCTCAGGATTATTGCTGGACTTGTAAAACCAAGTGCGGGTGAGGTAATTTTTAAAGGAAAAAAGATTACCGGTATTAACCTTGAAGTAAGCATCGTGTTTCAAACTTTCGGCCTTCTTCCCTGGCTTGATGTAACAGAGAATATTACTCTTGGGTTGGAGGCACGTGGTGTGAGTTTGAAGGAAAGACTTAGAAAAGCATTTAAATATATAGATCTTGTAGGGCTTGAAGGATTTGAAGAAGCATATCCCAGAGAACTATCAGGAGGAATGAAGCAAAGAGTTGGTATTGCTCGGGCTCTTGTTATGGAGCCAGAATTACTCTTAATGGATGAGCCATTTTCTGCGCTTGATGCATTTACGGCGCAGAACTTAAGGGAAGAGATACTGAGACTGTGGGGTTCTGGAAATCTTTCTTTAAAATCGATAATCATGGTTACTCATAACATAGAAGAGGCGATATATCTTGCCGATAGGGTCGTTGTACTTTCTACTCACCCGGGAAGAGTTATAGGGGATATAAAAATTGGGTTAGAACGCCCAAGAGATAAGGATAGTGTTGAATTTACGAGACTTTATGATAAAATATATTCAATGGTCGTAACGGCCAAGTTATAAGGAGGTGAACCTTTTAAGGGAATAAAAATGGATGATGTTGCACCGTTACCTGATGTAGAAATTGGAGAAATTATTGGGATGCTTGAGTACTTAAAGGAAGAGGGAGGCAGAACTGACATTTATGAAATTGCTGATGATGAGAACCTGGAGATTGACGATCTTGTGCCCATCATAAAAGCGGCGAGTTTACTTGGATTTGCAAGAGTCGAGAATGGTGATCTTATTCTTACCGAACTCGGAAAAGAACTCATCGAAGGTGACGAAAACAAAAGAAAACTTATTTTTAAAGAAGCACTCAAAAAGTTGCCTGCTTTTAAAAAAGTTATTGAACTTTTACTGAACAATCCGGATCACACGATTGACAAAAATGATCTTTTAAAACTTTTAATGCAAGAAATGCCTGAGGATGAGGCAAAAGTTACATTGAAAAGTTTGATAAACTTTGGAAGATACGCCGAACTTATTGGGTATAATCCAGAGGATAAAGAAATATATCTTGATCAGTTAAATCAAAATTCAGATGAAAGAGAGATTGAATTATGATAAAAGAAACATTTGTAATGGTAAAACCAGATGGAGTTAAGAGAAAACTAATAGGCGAAGTAATAAAAAGACTTGAGCAGAAAGAGATGGAGATAGTAGATATAAAAATGAAACTGCTTTCCAGAGAGGAAGCGGAAAAGCTCTATGAAATGCATAAGGGAAAAGATTTTTTTGAAAAACTTATTACTTATACTACCTCTGGCAAAGTTGTTCTTATGAAAATAAGAGGTGAAGAAGCAATAATGAATTGTAGGGTTGTTGTTGGAGCAACACACCCGGAGGAAAGACACGCCGGTTCTATACGCGGTGATTTTTCAGCTCACCTCACTGAGAACGTAGTGCATGCTTCATCTTCAGAAGAAGATGCAAAAAGAGAATTAGCAATTTTTTTTAAATAGAATTTTGATTTGCCGTAAAAAAGTGCTAAAATAAGCAGGGGTGGTGAAATGAGAAAATTTTGGGTTTGGGCGATAGTTGTTTTGATTTTTGTTTCAACAACAACCGTTGCATTTGCATCTTTTACTGATGTGAAAATCAATGTTTCTTTTAGGAACATACAAATTATTCGCAATGGAAATTCTATAAAACCAGAGTTCGAACCATTTATATACGATGGTCATGTGTATGTTGCCCTCAAAGATATTGCAAAAATTTTCTCAACACCAATAACCTGGGATAGTGATACAAACACAGTTATTTTAGGAACAAAAACGAAAGAAAGTTATTCACTCAGTGAGATCCCATTTATAGAGGAAAAACTTGAAGAACAACCTGATGGTACTTTTAAAAATATAGGCTCTTCTTATAATGAGGCATTATCTGGAATTAGATTTGCGACGATCAATGGAGAAGTATTCAAAAACGCACTTTTCTTTGGAGGTGCTGAAAAAGAATACTTCAAGTTTGCATTAGATCAAAAATTTAGCTATTTTTCCTTTGTTGCAGGTGTTACCGATACATCAATAGCGTTTTCAGATGACGACTGTGTGGTTATTAAGATATATGGAGATTCAACTCTTCTCTATACATCACCTCCGTTAAAGCCTGAAGGCGGAGCTGTCTTTGTCAGGATTCCAGTAAAAGACGTAAATGTACTTACCATTGAAAAAGAAATAAAAGGCGATTCTGTTTTAAACGCTGCACTTGTAAACACAAAATTAATTCTGAAAAAGGGTAATGAACGGGATTAATATATTCGAGTATGATATAACAGAGGATAATGATGGATTTATCGTTGATGTATTGGAGGAACATTCCGGATATGATGTTCTGAAACTTACCTATAAAAGTCCAATAAAAACTCCTTATGAAGAAAACAATGAAGTAGTTTCTTATGTATATAAACCCAAAAAGGAATGCAAAAGAGTTATAGTCTTAATTCATTATCTTTTTGAAAAGGTAAGGCTCACTCAAAGAATTTTATCGCTTTATTTTGTAGCACATAACTTTTGTGCTGTTCAATTTACATTACCTTATCATCTTGAAAGAACTCCAGAAGGGTATTCCTCAGGAGAGTTGTTTCTAACTGGAGATCCTCATCAAAATTTTGAAGCGTACAGACAAGCGGTAATTGATTTAAGAGCGCTTGCGGATTTTCTTAACTTTAGAGGTATAGACAAAATTGGAATTGCAGGAATAAGCATTGGTGCTCTTGTGCTGAACACTCTAATGGGAATAGATCCGCGTTTTAAAGCAGGTGTTCCGATAGCAGGTGGTGGAGGACTTCACTATATTGTTGGTAAAGGTTTAAAAAAGCGGTATGTAAGGGAGGCATACATAAAAAGGAGTAAAGGAAAAAGTGAGGAAGAGGCATTTGAAGAGTTAGACAGGCTTTTCAAAAATTATTTAAAAAAAGTATGGGCGACTAAACGAGTGGAAGAACCTCCAGAAGGCGAAGAATGGTTTTTGATAGACCCAATGACTTATGCAAAATTTAACTATCCAAGAAAAATTTTTATGATAAACGGGGCAATCGATTCTGTAATACCTAAAAAAGCGGTTTTTGAATTCAGGGAAGCAGTGGGGAATCCACCAATAGAGTGGCTTCCAACTATGCATACAACAACTGCGCTATTACTTCCCGTTGTGTTTGGAAGAATGCATGAATTCTTTGAAAAAAATCTTTAGGAGGCGCTATGAATGAAAAACTTCTTAGATCCTTAACAGATGCTTTTGCTGTGACAGGTTATGAAGAGAATCTCCACCCGTTGATAACTGAAGAACTGAAAGATTATTCAGATAAAATAGAAGCACTAAAAAATGGTTCTCTGTATGCCTTGAAGAAGGGAGATCCTGGAAAGTGTACATTGATGTTAGATGCTCATATTGATGAAGTTGGAATGTTTGTAACAGGTATAACTGATGAAGGATTTTTAAGGTTTCATACTCGTTCAATTGACCCTAAAGTGCTTCCAGGTTCAGTTGTTGTTGTTCATGGAAAAAGTGATATTAAAGGAGTTATAGGGTTAAAACCGTATCACATCCAAAATAAGGAAGAAGCAAAAAAATACATTCCTATTACTGATCTGTTTATTGATTGTGGAATGAAAAAAAGTGAAATCGAAAAAGTTGTTTCAATAGGAGATACTGTATCTTTCCATCCTGACTTTTTAAAACTCCAGAATCTTTTCTCCAATAAATCCATTGATGACAGAGTTGGTGTATATGTGATAATAGAAGTGTTCAAAAATCTTCAAAGGACAAAACCGTTGGTGAATATTTTAGGACATTTTGCATCTCAGGAAGAAGTAACCGGGCTTGGCGCAGCAACTTCTACGTACTATTTACAGCCCGATTTTGCAATTGCAATTGATGTTACACATGGTATATCTCCTGGTGTTGCACCGCGAGAGGCGTATTCCCTTGGTAAAGGCCCTGTGCTTTTTATCGGACCTGGAATAAACGAGACGATACTTAAAGGTTTGACAGATACAGCAAAAAAGTTTGGAATACCGGTGCAAAAAGAAGTGGGGATTCTTTCGGGAACTGATCAAACGATAATTCAAATAGTTCGAAGTGGTGTACCATCTGCAGTTGTAAACCTCCCACAGAGGTATATGCATACACCCGTCGAGGTAATCGATCCTGATGATATCCAGAATACAATAAACTTATTAACATTGTTTATTCAGGAGATCGACGAAAAATTTATGGAGGATCTGTATGGCAAACACTGAACTTATTGCAAAATTAAGCAATGCATTCGGAGTTTCAGGATATGAAGAGGAAGTAAGGAACATCTTAAAAGAAGAGATAAAAGGTTTTGTTGATAGAATTGAAATTGATTCACTTGGTAATTTGATTGCTTTAAAAAATATGCAGGCAAACGGACCAAAGGTGATGCTCAATGCTCATATGGATGAAGTTGGTTTGATTGTTGATCACATAGACGAAAACGGTTTTTTAGGATTCAAAAAGGTTGGCGGAATAGATGATAGGGTGCTTGCTGGAAAGCGCGTTTTGGTTGGAAAAAGTAAAGTGCCAGGAGTTATTGGTGTAAAGGCAATTCATCTGCAGAGTGCCGAGGAAGTGAAAAATACGATACCTTCAAAAAATTTGTATATAGACATTGGTGCAAAAAGCAAAGAAGAGGCAGAAAAAATAGCACCTCCTGGCACACCCGTTATGTTTAAAACGGAGTTTGAAACACTTAAAAAAGGCATACATATAGGAAAGGCTTTTGATGATAGACTTGGTTGTGCATTAATCGTGGATTTACTCAAAGAGAATTACAATCTTCCAATTATTGCTCTCTTTTCTGTTCAGGAGGAGATAGGGTTAAGGGGTGCTGCAACAGGGGCTTATCAATACACACCAGACATTTCTATAACACTTGAAGGCACGATTTCTGCGGATTTACCTGAAGTGAAAGATCATTTGAAATGTACCAGATTGGGAAAAGGCCCTGTTATCACCATTAAAGATTCTGGAACGATAACGGATCATGCTCTTCGTGAAAAACTTATTTCTCTTGCAAAACGGCAAAAAATTCCTTATCAGTTCAAGCAACTTCTTGCAGGAGGTACAGATGCGTATCGAATTCAGATTTCAAAAGGCGGTGCAAAAGTTCTTACAGTTGCTGTACCGGTAAGATACATACACTCCCCTGTTTCCCTATTCTATGAAGAAGACTACGATAATACTTTGAAACTTATAAAAAGATTTATTAAAACCCTTTCATAGGAGGAAAGTATGGATATTGAAATTTTAAAAAAGTTAATACACGCATTTGGCCCTTCTTCAAAGGAAGAATCTGTTAAAAAAGTTATAAAACAATCAATCAGAAAAAAGCAGGGAATGGAAATTTTTGAGGATAAATTTGGCAATCTTGTTGTTCATGTTAAAGGAAATGGACCTAAACTTATGATTGCTTCTCATATGGACCAAATTGGTGTTATGGTAACTGATATTGATAAAAATGGTTTTCTCAGGATTGGTGAAGTGGGTGGCATAAGAAAATCTTTTCTTGTTGGGCAAAAACTGTTATTTGAAAATGGTGTCGAAGGTTTTGTATATTATGAAGATAAGGAATCACAATGGGAAGTGAAGGAACAAAAGATCGAAAAATTTTTTGTTGATATTGGTGCAAAGAATAGAAACGATGCAAAAAAACTTGTGGGCATCGGAACTCAGGGTATTTACAAACCTACTTTTTATGAAAACAATGGCAGGGTGATTGCACCTGCACTTGACGATAGGATTGGTTGTTTCATAGGTATAGAAGTTCTAAATTCAATCAACTCCAGAAAGTTGCATTTTGATTTGTATTTCGTTTTTACAGTGCAGGAAGAAATTGGTGTGAAAGGTGCAAAGACTTCAAGTTATGAAATTACCCCTGATTATGGGATAGCAATTGATGTAACGGATTCCGGGGATATGCCTGAGACAACGCCAGTTGCTTTATCCCTTGGAAAAGGGGCTGCCATTAAAGTGATAGATGCAGGTATGATTTCTTCCAGAGAGGTAAAAGACAGTTTGATAAAAACTGCTGAGAAGAATAAAATCCCGTATCAATTAGAAATAATAACAGCAGGCACAACAGACGCTTATGCCATGCAGATAACGAAGGCTGGAGTGCAAACAGGAGCGATTTCAATACCTACAAGGTACATACACACGCCCGGTGAAACGATTGATATGGATGATGTTAAGAATGTTATTAAGTTAATTAAAAAATACGTTGAAAAATAGGAGGCGAGAATGAAAGGAATCTGGAAAAAAATCCTTGAAGTGGATTTAACAAGTGGGAATGCAATTGCAAAGGAACTTCCCGAGAGTTTTTACCTGAAATATCTTGGAGGACTCGGAATAGCCTCAAGACTTCTCCTTGATTATACAGAAGGTGGAATTGATCCTCTTTCTGAAAAGAACGTTTTGATAATTGCACCCGGACTGCTTGTTGGTACCGGACTTCCCACTGCGTCAAAAACGACTCTTACGTTTAAATCTCCTGAGACCAATGCATTTGGAAGGAGTGTTAGCGGTGCATTTCTTGGTGTTGCGCTCAAAAAAGCAGGTTTTGATGCAATGGTAATCAAGGGAAAGAGTGAAAAACCTGTTTACCTTGTGATAGACGACGAGAAATTTACGATAAAAGATGCATCTTCTCTCTGGGGAAAGGATGCAATTGAAACTCAGGAAATTTTGCGAAGCGAACTTGGAAATGATTTCAGGACGGCTGCAATAGGGCCTGCTGGTGAGAAACTTTTAAGGATAGCCGACATTGATTTTGAAGAAAGGCAGTCAGCCCGTGCAGGTGGCGGTGCAGTAATGGGAAGCAAGAACTTAAAGGCTATTGCAGTGAAAGGAACAAAAGAAGTTGAATATGCAGATGCAGAAGCACTTAGAAAAGCAATAGCAAATTGGAATAAGAAGATTAACGGCTCTGAGGTACAGAGGCTTGACATGAAATATGGCTCAGGAGAGTTTTACGAATGGGTAAACAAAGAAAGAGGTGTATTCCCTGTTAAGAATTGGCAAGAGAGTTATTTTGAAGAAAGTTTTGAGAAGCATAAAGATGGAAAATCTCCTCTTGATCCATACTATTGGGCGCCAAAATATACTGAGAAATATCATCCTTGTCCTAATTGTACAAAACCTTGCGGAAGAATTATTTCAATAAAAGAAGGGAAATACGCAGGAACGAGAGTTGAAGGTGTTGAATATGAACTTCTCTATTCGCTTGGTGGAGATCTTGGGATAGACAATATAGAAGTGACAGCAAAACTTAACGAGATATGTGATAGGGCAGGAGTTGATGGAATATCTGCAGGAGTTACACTTGCCTGGGCAATGGAAGCGTTCGAAAGAGGACTTCTGACGAAAGAGGATACAGATGGAATTGAGTTGAAGTTTGGCAACGAAGAAGGTGCAATACTTGCAATGGAGAAGCTGGTTAGCAGGGAAGGAAAATTGGGTGAATTGCTTGCTGATGGAGTGAAACGTGCTGCTGAAAAACTCGGCAAAGACTCAGAAAAATTTGCTCTTGAAATTAAAGGGCTTGAACCTCCTGCATATGATATTAGAGGGTTGAAAGGAATGGCTCTTGCAGAGGCTGTTTCGGTGAGAGGTGCATGTCACTTGACGGGAGGAATATATGCTCCTGAACTTACCGGGAGTTTCTGGAAGTTATCTAACATAGATAGACTTTCTGCAAAATGGAAAGGATATGAGGTTAAGACAGGAGAAGATTTTATGACTGTCTACGATACACTTGGAATGTGCAAGTTTTCAAGAAGTTTATTCTGGATAGAAGGGCTGCTTGATGGAGTTAAAGCAGTAACCGGCGAAAACTTTGGTGTCGATTGGTTAATGGAAATAGGGGAAAGGATTTATAACTTGAACAAAATTTACAATATACGAGAGGGGTTAACGAGAAAGGATGATTATCTCCCTTATCGTGTTACGCATGAACCGATATCAAATGGTATAAGCAAAGGGCATTTTGTTAAAGAGGAAGAACTTCAAAGCATGCTTGACGAGTATTACCAGGTGAGAGGTTGGTCTAAAGATGGTGTACCAACAAAAATGAAACTCTTTGAACTTGGTTTAGATCAAGAAGCAGATAAATTTGGGGCACC
>CAYXJW010000031.1:0-3012 GCA_964465465.1 uncultured Caldisericales bacterium | reverse complement strand
AATGTTTGGGAAAATACTTTTGGCAAGTGGTTTGGCAATGAGAAGGAGAATGACGCAAAGACAGACGCCCTAGACAGTTTTTATACCGCACCGGAAGAGTCGGGTGGCGAAACGGAGAAAATAGGTGCTGACAATAGTGCTAATACTAATAAGGATATTGACTATGAAAAATTAGTCAAAAAATATGGACGACCGGATATGGCAAAGGGAGATAATTCTGACTTAAACAAAACTTTTGCCGGAAATGACTGGACAACACCTAATAATATTGCAAGATTTGATAATGGAGAGCCCGTTCTATTGGCTAGTAACAGAACACAAAATAGTGAAAATCCATCAGGATTCTTTAATAATATTTATAAAACATTACAAACATCATCATCATTATTAAAGTATATTCCTGGCTATAAGGTTGCCGAGAAAGTAGTAGTATCTTTATCTAGGAGTGATAAACCTCGGGATAAAAAGCCTGATTCTTCGCCTGTAATAGTCGAGGCGCCAACAGTAATTGATGCAGCTGAAAAATATTTCGGAAAGGATGTTATTGTTATCCTTGAAAAGGAGGGGGGTGGTAAAGGAGCGACTGTGTATGGTATATATGACAATAAGAATAGTGATAAAAAAATTGCTGCAATGAAAGCACTCCCAACTAATTCAATGTGGGTAACAGGAAACAGTAAAAATAAATTTGAGGTGATTCCTTTTAATACTTCAAAAGATAATAACAAGCTATCTTCCGCTAGGCAAAATCCGGATAAAAATCCGACTGCTGACACTCTTAATAATACCGACAAATATGGAAATATTGAGCTCACCAGAGTGGAAAAAATAACCGGCAAAGATGGAAAGCCGTATTTAATTGGATACGATAAGAATGGCAAAGCGGTTTTAAGTGCACCTATGTATAAAATATCCGGAAAAAATGAAACCATAGAAAATCTTGGAAAGATTGCTGTTAAGGAACTATTGATAGCAGGGGTGAATCCTTCTTTAGGCGCCATGAATCTTTTGTTAGATCCGGAAGTAAATAAAGTAGCTGGAGATATAAAAAGGAACTGGTTGGATGATGACACAAACAACTTTATGAATAAACGGGTTTTTACTTTTCGTAATGACAATAAGGAAGAATATAATAAGGCGCGAAAATTGTTCAAGGAAGTTGCTGAAAAGAGCGCTTCAGATGTTGTGAGCGTTAAGCCATTGGATCCAAAAACAAATCAATCACTCACTCAACAAGCTGTTCTAAAATCAAAATATATCAAAAAAGGAGATATTATCCTCCCCCCCAATTCAGATGGCACAGTGCCGGTTATGACCAAAGATAAAAAAACTGGTCAGAATATTTTGAAATTTTCAGTTACTTCAGATGGAACCATTTTGTATCCAAGTAAACGGCTTAAGCGGGGGATTAAGGTTGATGAAAATAGTGCAATTTTACTCAATTTAGCCGCAATGGCTACTACGGCGCAAAAATTAGGATTAGGGAGCGGGAGAATGCCTGCAAGTGTTGCAAGTATTACTTCGCTATATAATTCTCTACCAAAATCAAAAAGAGAAGAATGGATGAAAGAGGCACATAAAATGATAACCACCGGAGAAATTACAGGATCATATAATTTAGCTGTGGCAGAATTAAGCAAAAAAGCACAAGACTTGACGAGCAATCTTAAGAAACAGGCGCAACAGCTTGCTGAGAATGTAAAAAATGGTTGCAAAGGACTTTCTTGTACTATTAGTAGTTTGTTTAAAAAAGGCGGTGTTACAACTGACAGAAAAATGAAGAAGGATTTATTTAACTATGATAAAAATGGTGAAATTGTTGCTGTGAATACAGACAAATTGCCTCCAGAACCGTCAGAATGGGTTCAAGATGGAGGTGATCTGGGTGAAGGCTTAATATTCAATGAGAACGCTGACAATGTTGATATTGCAAAAAAAGACAGTGAAACAAATTGGGACGATAGTGTTTATTATGTCCCCAAGATGAAACCTTACTTAGATAAGTTTATTAATAAAGCTGAGGAAGAGTATACTTTAGATGATATCAAAAAAGATATTCTTAGACATGAGGGGTCTAATGCGCCGAAAGGTGGTTTTGATTTTGCAAAGGATATGGCATATTCTGAAAAAAATAGAGCATTTACTGGGCCTTATGGCGTAACTGAAATGGTAACAGAGGGGGAATATAAGGGATTAAGAAAGAATTTGGGGCGAGAACCAACAGAAAATGATTTGTTAAAATTTATACAAGAAAAAGCGAAGAGCAGATGGGGATATGAAAGTGATGCAGCGGATAGTGTTAAAAAAGAATTATTTAGAAAGGAGGCTGAACGAAGAATTGAGGGGGCATTCAACAGAGTAGTTATTGAATTAAATCTTGATAATTTAAATAATAAACAAAAAGATGTAATAACCGATTTGGTTTATAATATGGGGATTGAAAGAGTGAAAGGCTTTCGGCAGATGTTACGGGCAGTAGAAAATGGTAATATGGAAAAAGCTGCTTTAAATATTTTGTTTTCTAATCCGGAAGAGGATTTGGATAAAGTAACTCCTCTTGTTAAGCAAACTAAGGACAGGGCAATTGAAAACGCTTTGAAATTATTGACTTCAAAAATAGATGATCCAAAAGAGGCTGAAAGGGTACAGCAAGAATTTATAGGTAAATACATACAAGGAAATCCAGTTCTTTCTGAAAGACTATTGGTTGATATATCTCCCGGAAACAAAGTAAAGAAAAAAGTGGATACAATTGAACAAGAACAGGAGCGTTGGTACAAACCATGGACATGGCCATTATTTGATAGATTTAAAAGAAAATCAGCAAGAGATAATTATGTAGAAGACTTAACTGCGGATAAAACTTCCGGGGGTTTGCCGAGGTATTTATTAAATGAAAGAGGTCAGGGAGATGATACTGTTCAAAAAGATGATAATCAAGAAATACCTTCAGGGAAAGTAGAGGATAACAAAGTTAACGATAAGGAAAAGAAAGAGTTGTCATTGGGAGAG
>CAYXJW010000030.1:0-63086 GCA_964465465.1 uncultured Caldisericales bacterium | reverse complement strand
ACGCTGGTGGGCTTCGCTCCCTCTGGTCACTCGCCTCGCCTAACAGGTTCGTATGCGCTCCGCTCCCTTAGGGTCGCTTCGGGTTGCCTCCCCCTCTTTTTTGTCTGATTCCTGCCCACACCACCCACGGCAACCTAATGTTGTCGTTCACTTCCCGCCGCACCGCCCGCACCCACGGGAATATGTTTATAACTTTGCATATTATTCCCTTCCCCGTGAACGCCAACACTACGCATACGACCGGAACGTTAGGCGTAATCGGGCGGTGCGGCTATAAATTTAAAAAATTGGAGGAGATATAGATGGATATGAAGAAACTATATGAAAATGGATTTGAAGAATACCCTATCATAACAGTAATAGGTCAAAATTTATTTTTTCTGATATACTTTGGAATTGGTTTTATAGGAATGCTACCGTTAAAAACATTCGGTATCTCTCTGATTTCTTTTCTTTACGCAATATTCTTAGTCATTATGTTGTTATTTGTTTTGAGAAAACATCTTTGCACAAACTGTTACTACTATGGAAAAAGATGTTCCACAGGCTGGGGAAAATTATCTTCTTTAATGTTCAAAGAAAAATCTGGAAATTACGAATTAGGAATTAAATTAGCAAATATTACATGGGCATTGGCAACGTTAACACCCATAATAGGAATTATCATCTCTCTTTTCATTAATTTTTCTGGTTATAAATTAGCATTGCTCCTGCTGTTTGTTGTTTTAACGCCTGTAAATTTTTTATTTCACAAAAATTCTTGCAAAAGATGTAAATTGAGAAATATTTGTCCTGCAAGTATGTCAAAAGAAAAAAGATAAACAATTGCTTTTAAATTTTGATTTACTTTTTTCCAAAGAGTTCTTCAGAAATTTTATCGGTGATGTATCTGAATTCGTTAAACTTTATTTTAATAACCTTGTAAAGTTTATCGTACTGTTCCTTGCCTTTTTTTGTAATTCTATACACAAAGCGGGGGTGAATTCCCTCAGTTTCCCACCTACCCTCAATTAAACCGTCTTCCTTCATTTCTCTTAGCAAAGGATAGATTACTCCGGGATTGGGCAACCAGCAATTTTCAGTTCTGTTAGAAATTTCGTTGATAATTTCCTGACCAAAGTATTCCTTTTCCTGAAGCAAAAAAAGTATGTAAAAGGATAAAAAACCTGTGGTTGTGAACATTGAAGATATAAATATATTAAAATCGGGGCTTTCAAGAAGTTTTTCAATGTGCAATTTTCTAAACAAAAAAATTTCTTTGGCAAAATCGAGTTTGCCCTCTTTGATTTTATCATTAATTTTGTCAAGAATGTCTTTTAAAACTTTACTTCTATCTTCCATAAATTTCGTCCTTTCTTTTGGTTTTATTATAACTGTTATTAATTTTAATTGCAACCGCAAGTGCAACAAATGCTTTTATTAGATCAATCACAACAAAGGGGATAACTCCAACCATAATTGCCTTTTTGTAAGATTTCAAAAAAAATGAAAGTTGTGCGCTTCCAAAAAGGTATATGACAAAAATTGGCGCAAAAATAGAAATGGTGAATTTCAAAGATTTGTTTTTCAAAAGCAATGATTTGCCAGCAACAAACGCAGCAAATGGAAAAGAAATGAGATACCCACCAAGAGGGCTTAAAATCACAGAAAGTCCGCCAGAAAAATTTGCAAATACGGGAAACCCAATAGCACCAAGCAGAAGATACAAAAGCATTGCAATAAAACCGTCTTCTGCACCAAGCACATAACCAGATAGCAAAACGAAAAACAATTGGAGTGTAATAGGAACCTGCCCCACAGGAATAGAAATCCACGCACCTACGGTTGTGAGAGCAACAAAAACCCCTATCCTTGTAATTCGCCTGATTTTTGCAGAATTCATAGATGTATTTTATCAAAAACCTGTTATTTAATCAACATTTATTGACAAAATCTTATTTTTTGATACTATGCAATAGAAACCTATTGCATATAAATTGAAAGGAGCAAGATGGATAGAAGAATTATTGAAAGATACAGAAATTTTATGGAAATGCGAGGCTACTCCTACGCAACCATTAGAAATTATCTCTATATAATAAACGATTTTGCAAAACATTACAAAATACCAGACGAAGAATCTGTTCAGGAATATTTAGAAAAGAAAAATATCAGTAAAAATTCAAGGGCTACACAAATCAGAATTTTTAGAAGCCTCGGAAAATTTATACAAAAGAAATACAAAATGCAGTTTGATTTACCAGAAGCACCACGCATGAGCAAAACACTTCCGATATTCTTATCAAAAAAGGAAGTTGGGAAACTACTTGAAGCATCAAAAGACAATATGCGTGATTTTGCAATAATTTCTTTCATAATCTATACCGGAGTGAGAGTAAATGAACTTGTAAACATCAAAACTTACGATATAGATCTCCAGCAAAACATTGTGCGCGTGAGAGGTAAAGGAGATAAAGAGAGGATTATACCAATCGCAAAACCACTTTCAACTCTGCTAAAAAGATATCTTTCTTCAAGAAAATACAAAGGCAAATATTTGTTCACAAGTAAATTTAACGAAAAACTCACTCCACTTTCAATACAACTCATTGTAAAAAAATATGCAAAAAAAGCAGGAATAAACAAACGAATCACGCCACATAAATTAAGGCATACATTTGCAACCCTTGCTCTTGAATCAGGCGTAAGCCCAATAACAATAAGTGAACTGCTCGGGCATAGTTCCCTTAATACCACAATGAAATACACACACGTAACAAATAAACTCACAGAAGATGCTGTTTCAAAAATAATAAATTCCACAGGTTTTGAAAGAATAGTAAAAGGAAAAACATAACTATGCAACACGCTGTCTCACAATTAGAAAAAACTTTTACTATTTAACCAGAGAAGGTTAGAAAATCTCGTTCAACATCCAACAGATAAAGCAACTTACAAAAACAGATCTTTCAACTTTCGGTTTTCTGATTTTTAATTTTTATTTGCTTTTAAATGAAAACAGTATTACAATTAGGTATGATAAAGGAGGAATTGCCTGAAATAGATTTTTCGAGTTTTGAAATAAAATTGAAACTCGAAGAAAAAAGTCCTTTTTTAAAAAGTGATTTTCCAGGAGCAATAGTGCGAGGCTCCATAATGTATAAAGGAAAAAAACTTTTATGCGCAAACACAAAACTGTTTGATTGTAAAAGATGTATCTTGGCAGAAAAATGCACTTATGCACGTCTCTTTGAAACAATTCGTCCTAAAAAATCCGCAATAATGAGAAAGTATAAAGAAATACCACACCCCTTCGTTTTAACTCCAATCATAAAAGGCAATGAAATGAATGTATTCATCACTCTTTTTGGTGAATATATAGAATATTTCCCATACTTCTATCTCATATTTAGATCGCTTGAAAAAGACAAAAATTTTTCACTCATCTCTATAAAAAACTTTGATAAAGAAATTTTAAAAGAGGATCATATATCATCAAATTTTGAAGTTAGAAGGTTCTCCAGAATAAATTTCGGAGTTCCAGCATCAGAAATCTCCATAGAATTTTTAACTCCTTTAAGAATTAAAAGCAATGGCAAATACGTAAATCCAACAAACCTGAAATTCAAACATATCGCAAAAAATCTTATAAGACGTTTATCATTACTCTCTTATTTTTACGGATCCCTATGGACTGCTGACTTTAAAAAATTAATAGAACTTGCGGAAGATATAAAAATAAAGCAAAGTTCACTGGGGTGGCTCGAAATGGAAAGATACTCATTAAGGCAGAAAAAATATATAAGTATGGGCGGTATAGTGGGAAATATAACATTTTCCGGAAATATAAGCCCATTTTACAAACTATTAAAAATTGGGGAATATACGCACATAGGCAAAAATACCTCATTTGGACACGGGTATTACAAAATAAAATAAGGAGGTGTTAATGAATGAACTAAGAGCAATTGCTGTATCGGCTCTTATGCATGACATCGGGAAGTTTATGCAAAGAGCCGAACCAGGCACAAAAGTAGAGTATGGCCACCCTCAGTTATCTGAAAAGTTTTTCACTGAAAAATCCCACATTGATTTCGAGGAAAACGAAGATTTTTTAGAAACAGTAAGGTTTCTTGTTGCACATCATCATGAGAAAGACCTGAATGAGAGCAAAGAAGTGGGCAATTTAAGAGCACTTGCAGAAATTTTATCAGAAGCAGACAACATATCAAGCAGGGAAAGAGATGACATTGGAGTTGGTAAAAGACTTCCTTTAATGAAGCCAATTTTTACAGAAATCAACGGATACGAACCAAACAAAGAATACTATTACAAAATCTCACCGCTTGATTTTAACGAAGAAACAGAAATTTTGATCCCTGAAACTCTTACAGATTCTAAAATAGATAAAGATTATCACAAGCAATGGGACAAATTTCGCACAGAGTTTAAAATGGTACTAAAAAATAATGATGGAAAATTAAATCCTGATTCACTTTACTTTCTTGAAGAAAAGTACCTGTGGTGTATTCCTTCTGCTTATTATAAAAACAACACCGACATTTCCCTTTTCGAACACTCCAAAGTCACTGCTGCAACAGCCACCTCACTTTACCTGTCATTGAAAAAACTTCATCCAGAAATTTTTACAGAAAAAGATCCCGCAAAAATCAGAAAAATAGTGAAGAATAACGAGGAAAAGAGGTTTCTACTGGTAGGAATTGACATAAACGGGATTCAGAAATTCATTTACTCAATATCTTCAAAAAAAGCATTATTAAGTTTAAAAGGAAGGTCATTTTACATTCAAGCGCTAACACAAGCATTAACAGAAGAAATCCTGCGTGATGAAGAAATAAACCTTTACGAATCAAACATCATTTATCTTGGAGGCGGGAAGAGTTATTTACTTTTGCCAATTACAGCAAAAACAGCAATTGATAGAATAACGAAACAGATTACAAATGCAATGTTCAAACGGTATGGAACCGAATTCAGCGCAACCATTGCATACGTGGAATTATCCTCAAAAGATTTATCAAAGGAAAAATCCACTGAAGACAACTTGCCATTCATATCTGCCTCATGGAAAAAACTTTCAGAGAAACTTGCAGAAATGAGAAGCAAAAAATTTACAAAACTTATCGAAAACAATTTTAAAGAATTCTTTGAACCAGAAGAATCCGGTGGCTATTTTAAAGAAGATGGAACAGGCGATAAAAGAGTAATATGCAAAATTTGTAAAAAAGAAATTCCATTATCAGAATCTGAATCGGAAGGCGATCTAAGAATCTGCAAAGAATGTAAAAAATTCATAGATATTGGCAGAATGCTAAAAGAACCAAAAATGTTCCTCGTATTTACCAATGACAAAATGAAAAATGCAACGGATCTTTCCATTGAAGGACTAAAAACACGAATATATGCAACAAACCAGCCTGTAAAATTAAAGAGCAACAACAATTTATTGGTTCTAAACGTAAAAAACACTGACCTGCAAAATAGTCACGGATTCTTACTGAGTAGTGGAGGAAACTCACCTGTAAAAGAACTCTCTGAATTTGTAGAATCCGATGATAAGTTTAAGCGAATCGGAATTCTTAGAATGGATGTAGACAATCTCGGGCAGATTTTTCAAACCGGGCTGAAAGAGAAAAATAGAACACTATCTCGAATTTCCCAACTTAGTAGTTCTATTTCAATGTTCTTCAAGGGCCATCTAAACGAAATATTAAAAGACCCTGATTACGAAAATGCAATTTACGTAATATACGCAGGTGGAGATGACCTGTTTGCATTAGGAAAGTGGGATGTAATTCCAGAATTTGCAGTAAAGGTAAAGGAAGATTTCGAAAAGTACGTGTGTTATAATCCAAAAGTTACACTTTCAGCAGGGATTTTTCTGATAAAGACTGGATATCCTATTTCAAGAGGAGCACAGTATGCAGGTGATGCCGAAGAAAAAGCAAAATCTTATAAAGGGAAAAACGGAGAAAAAAATGCTATCACTTTTCTCGGAAAAGCAATGAGCTGGAACGATTTTAAGATTGCAAAGGGTATAAAAGACGAACTGGTGAAAATTACAAAAGAGTCATCTCAATCTAAAGCAGTAATAAGAAAATTGCAGGGCATTTATTCACTTTACGAGCAAGGAAAAAAGATGCTTGGAGCAAAGCAAATACTTTCAGTCAAAGAGATTGAAAGAAGAGCACACTGGACAAAATGGATATGGATGCTTGTTTACTACATAGGCAGAAACAGGAAAAATAGAAAAGAAACGTTCCTTGAAGAAATAAAAAACGCACTCACTGAAGACGAGTTTTATGGAATGCGCAGCGAAAAGGAAATTATTTCTTACCTTGATGTACCCACAAATTGGGCTGATCTCTTAACAAGATAAATTTTTTAAAAAGAATAAGGAGGCAAAAATGGAAATACAAGAAATAAAGGAATTTATTAAAAAAGTTGGGCCTGATGTAAAAAATGGTGGCAGATATGACTATAACAAATTAAACAATTTCGAGAGTAGTCTAAAACACGATGTCCATAATTTAACGCAAAAATTGATGAGCAATGACGATCCAGAAGCACTTGTTACAATAAGTGAGGCAATAGGGCTTTTGCTAAAATCACACGGGGTTAGAAATAGCCAGATAAGAAATATTTTTGGTTATGTAAAGAACATTGAAATAAACATTAAGAAAGACACAAATAAAGAACTGAGTAAAAAAACAATATTAAAATTAAAACTACTCTCCCCTAAAATGGCGTATGCAATAGGAAGAAAAAAAGATAAAAGAATAAAAAAAGCATTAGAAATACTAAAAATATTTTTTGATAGGTGCATTGAAGAAATAGAAAAAGATCCTACAAAAGAAAAATTTCAGCGTTTTGTTAACTTTTTCGAGGCAATTTTATCTTATCATAAATATTATGGTGGACAAAATTAAAGGAGGCAAAAAATGAACAACAAAGTAAAAATCCACAAAAAAATATTCATCAAAGGAACAATCGAATGTAAAACAGGGCTTCACATTGGAGGTTCTGATCAATCACTTTCAATTGGAGGAGTTGAGAACGTCATTGTGAGAGATCCAATAACTAACACTCCGTATGTCCCGGGCTCTTCAATAAAAGGTAAAATGCGCGCACTTCTGGAAAAATCTTATGGACTATCACCAAACTCTTCTGAGGATAAATCTTCAATTTACGTTCCAACTGAAGATGAGAAAAACAAAAACGGACTGAACATAGGAAAGTTATTTGGCGTACCTGCAGAAAGTAATTTAATATCACCCGCAAGGTTATATGTAAGAGATGCGTTTCTATCGGAGGAAAGCAAACAACAGTTAGAAGCACTGGAAACCGACCTTCCATATTCTGAGGTAAAAACCGAAGTTACGATTAACAGAGTTACATCAGAGGCAAATCCAAGGCAAATGGAGAGAGTACCAGCAGGCACAAAGTTTGATTTTGAATTTGTTGTAAACATTTACAAAATAAACGATACAGAAGACAACGAAAAAGAAATTTTAGACGAGATCTTTAAGGGTATGATGCTTTTACAAGATGACTACCTCGGAGGAAGTGGATCTCGTGGATATGGAAAAATAAGGTTTCACATAAAAAACCTTACCGAAAAAACAGAGAAAACTTACAAAAATTTAGGGAAAGAACAAGAATATGAACGAAACTATAAAATTCCTGAAGAACTAAAATAATAAAAAACAAACGGTGATGAATATGAAAACATATTTATATAAATTAAAATTTCTTACCCCTATTCACCTGAGTTCAGACCCATTATCCCTTGGAAAAGCAGAAATCATTCTGCATTCAGATACACTATTTTCTGCAATTGCAAACTCTTTTTCTATGCTGTATGATATGGAGGAGAGTTTTTTCTCCTCTCCTCCTTTTACAATTTCATCGGCATTTCCTTATTACAGGGATACAATTTTCTTCCCAAAACCAACAAAACTCAAAATTTCCCCGGGTCAATTTGAAAAATCCAGAAAAAAGATAAAAAAAGCAAAATTCGTATCTGAAAGAGTATTTAACAAGTTTATAAACGGAGAAGAAATCAGTATTTCTGAAAAGAATTTTCACAACACTGACTTTATAAGTGAAAAACCAATAGAGGAAACAATCTACGTAATGCAGGAGAGACCACGCTCAGCAATACCACGAGCAAACGGAGAAACTACAATTTTTTATTCAAACGCTGTAAAATTTGGTGAGAACTCTGGACTTTACTTTTTTGCCACCTTTGAAAGCGAAAATATAAAAAAGCAGTTTGATAGCGCTTTATATCTTCTTGGAGATTCTGGAATTGGCGGAGAGAGAAGCGCAGGATATGGGAAATTTACCTTCAAATCTGAAGAAGCACCAGAAATTGGCAAAAAAGATGGAAAGTATTTTATCGCACTCTCACTTTACTATCCAAACGAAGATGAAATTAAAAGCGGAATTCTGCAAAATGCCCGCTACTCTATTTTAACACGGCAAAACTGGATCTTTTCAGGTACAGCACAACCAATAAGAAGTAAAAGTGTAAGAATGTTCGCAGAAGGAAGTATATTCAAAAACACCATCAACGCAAAGGGGAAAATTGCTGATATTACACCAGAAATAGCAAAAGATCTACCTCACAAACTCAGTCATCCAGTAATGCGATATGGAAAACTTTTCAAGGTTTTAATTTCAGAAGAAGCGGTAGAATGAGGGAGGAAAAAATGGAAGATAAAACAATAATAAAAAATAAAACAATCCCCATAAAAATCACGACTATTTCACCAGTTCATATAGGAAGCGGAAAATCAATAGATACTTCTGTTGAAACAATCAAAAAAAATGGGAAAGTGGCATTTCTTTCATTAAACAAAATCCTCGAAAAAATTGCAGCGAATAGACGGCAATTGTATGAACTTTCCAGCAAAATCGAAGGAAGATCAAATAAATCACTTGAAGAAATATTTTCAGGAAATAAAAATGTTCTTGAAGAAGCCACTATTTATGAACTTATCGATGAAAGAACTGCATTTTCAAAGGATATAGAAACATTCCTGAAAGATGCACGAAACATTCCTCTGTTTCCAGGAACAACATTAAAGGGCGCAATAAGAACAATTATCTTTGCTGCTTATCTGAAAAAGAACAAAGAAGTCTTCTATAATAGTCTAAAAATAAATCAAATAGAGAAAATAGAGAACTTTGTATTTGGAGAAAATATGCAGGAAAGCCCCTTAAAAATAATAAAAACAGAGGATATCTCGTTTAGCATAGAACATTTATCAATAAGAACGGTAAAAGTTTTTGATATATCAAACAATGGTGAAAGATGCGGATTCAAAAAAATGGGAAGAAACAGCGATATCACAACAATAAACAGTGCAACCCCAATAAATGTAGAGGCAATTATCCCGGGAACAATTTTTGAAAGCAACATTAAAATAGACGAATACTTCATCAAAAACATAGATAAATTTACAAAGAAAAATAAAAATGATAAAAAATGGAAATGGTTTAAAGAATTTTTCTCCGATTTCTTTAATATGCTCGCAACTTCCTCCAGATACAACTCGCTGGAGTATGTAAACAATGAATTGGAATTCTACCAAAAGTACAAATTCAAATGCAATATAGATAAAGTTATTGATTTCTATAAACAACTAAAAGATGAAATAGAAAAAAGCAGTGGCACCGTTTACACGCAAATTGCCTGGGGCAGCGGATGGAAAGGAATGACTGGAAACGCTTACGACGAGGAAAAAATAGAAAAAATAATAAAAAAAATGGGCAGAGAGCACTCTAAAACATTCCCGAAAACGAGAAAACTATTTGTTGAAGAAAACGAATTCAGCGAATACGCCACAATGCCCGCAGGCTGGATAAAGATAGAGAGGAGGTAAACCACAATGAATGTGCTATATCCAATAGGAAATAGCGATATACAACTGAAAGAAAAATTAAAAGCATTTAGAGAAGAAACAGAGCAAATACTCAACGATCTCAAAAGCATTGATAACATCAAACTAAATTCTGAAAAACCCTCTAAAGGTGCAATTAAAAAAATTTTTACCTTAACATATTCCACAGGAGGAGAAAATTACACGATCAGGTTTCCGCTAACCAGTGCCCTTTTCCAATACTTAGAAGAGGAGGAGAACGAAAAACCATCAAACGTAAAATATGTTTTTTTATATACAAATCAAAAAGATACCAAAATGAACAAACAGGACACAATCTTTGCTTACGAGATAATAAAAAAATTACTTATGAAACTCAAAATTCCAGAAGAACAAATAAAAGGATTTGAAATCACTGAAAATCCTACTGACATCGTTAAACTTAAATCAAGTTTTTCAAGACTTAAAGATGAAGGATTACAGGGCTTAAAAGAAGAAGAAAAATTGTTAATCGTCATAGGACCCGGAACACCACAAATAAATATTCGGCTTCTGCTGGACTTCTACGACAACAAAAATACTAAATTCATTTACATACGAAAAAACGACAGTCCGGTAAATTTATCCTTCAAAAAAGAGTTGTCGATAAGGCAAATAAAAAACTCAGTAATCAACCTAATACACAGGTATGATTATAGGGCAGCAAATTTACTTTACGATGAACTTCAAGATGATAAAGAAAAAATCAGTCTCCTGCTAAGATCACTTTCGCTTCAAACAGATTTCAACTTTAAAGAAGCACAGGAAAGCCTTGAAAAATATTGTGATAATTTTGAGCATTTACCCGGGGAGATTAAAAATCTCAGAGAAACTCTAAAAAAAATAAATTCTGGTGATGAAACAGAACTACTTAAAGAACTCTTCTATGAGTTTGCTATACGAATGGAATCTAAACACTACCTTGAAGCAATAGCAATGCTTTTCAGAATAGAAGAAGCATTACTTATGAGAGAGGTTGAAAAACATCTCAATAAATACTCAGAAGAAGAAATTAAAATTTCTAATTATTCAAACAATTTTGAATCCTTCTGGGAAATGTTGAAATCAAAACAACCTGATCTTTTTGACTATCTTTCAAAGCATTCTGTAAGAACAAAAGGTTCTCCAAACCGAATTACTTATAAAAATATGCTTGACTACTTCGTAGAACAAAATAAAAAATCGCTCGATCCCGCCTCACAAAAATTATTTGATGAAACGAAGAAAATTTTAGATTTCTATAAAGAAATAGAAAATGAAAAGAGAACAGGAGCCACTATGTCATTGCTTGATCTTAGAAATAAAACACCGTACGCACACGGCTTTGAAGGAGTTAGCGAGAAAAATTTGGAGTCAATAGCACTAAGACCAGATGCACTATTAGAATTAGTAGAACGCGCTTTTAAAGTAATGGGCATAAAGGTTTTTCCGCCTAACGATAAAGAATTTCCTTTTAGAAAAATAAACAACTATCTTGAAAAAGAACTTAGAAAGTAATGAGTGCGATTTATTTGACAACACAAGGTTCGGTGCTTAAAAAAGAAGAGCACCGATTCCTTGTGGTTAAAGATAAACAAACCCTCCTGTCAGTACCAGATTTTAGAGTAGAGAGAATTCTAATTTATGGAAATATCCAGGTTACAACACAAGCACTTAAATTTGCAATGCATAACAATATACCAATAACGTTTTTAACTTCATACGGCAGATTTGTTGGAATGGCACTTCCGTCATTTTCAAAAAATATTTTGCTCAGAATA
This sequence comes from uncultured Caldisericales bacterium, assembly GCA_964465465.1. Lineage (GTDB taxonomy): Bacteria > Caldisericota > Caldisericia > Caldisericales > Caldisericaceae > AUK232. The sequence goes on along the minus strand of CAYXJW010000030.1, from coordinate 51,400 downwards.
AATCAATTCTCTGCTTTAAACAATGAGGAAACAAAAATTAAACTTGCAAAAGCAGTATTAAAAGCAAAAATAACAAACAGTATGATTATGCTTAAAAGATTTTACAAACATTCAGAAGAAAAATTCGAAGATACTGCAGAATTTAAAGTCTTCAAATACAGAATAGATACTGCAAATTCTATTAAATCTCTCAGGGGAATAGAGGGAGGCGCCTCATCTGTGTACTTCAACCACATTAAAACACTAATATCAAATAAAGTTAACTTTGCTGGTCGATCTTTTCACCCAGCAAAAGATGTTTTCAGTTCATTGCTAAATTTTTTATACAGCCTAATATCCAATGAAATGCTCGGCTCTATCTATAATGCAGGATTTGATCCATATCTTGGGTTTCTGCATTCAGTTGAATACGGAAGAACATCTCTCACTTATGATTTAATTGAACCATTCAGGGCAGCAGTTGCCGACGCGATTGCAATAAAAATGTTCAGAAAGAAAATGCTTACACAAAGCGATTTTGAAAAACACAAAACATATGGATATATACTAAAAGACAGTATTCGTAAAATAGTTCTCTCTCAATATGAGGATAAAATGGAGAGTAAATTTACACTAAACGGAAAGCCATATAATTTTAGAATATTGTTTCATGAAGAGGTAGATAAATTGAAGCAATTTGTGAATAAAAAAGTAGAATTTAAACCATTTACATTAAAAAAATGAATAACAGGAAATTCTATTTAGTATGTTACGACATAAAAGATAACAAAAGAAGAACAAACGTATTTAAGAAAATGAGAAATTATGGAACAAGAGTTCAATTTAGTGTATTTGAATGCATTATTGATGAAAAAATGCTCGAAAAAATGATTAAAGAAATGCTTGAGATAATAAATGAAGACGAAGACAGTATTAGAATTTATAACATTCCAGAGAGTTATAAAAAATTCATAAAGATATTGGGCGTCGGTGAAGTTGTAAGAGATGAAAAATATTTTATAGTTTAGTAATAGATAGGCGAAACTGCAAAAAAGTGCTAAAATAAAAAGAAAGTTTAACCGAAAATTTAAATTGTTTAATGGATTGCACCTTGACAATGATAAAATTTTTAAAGATAGGCGAAAAGTATTATACTAATATAGAAATATTGAGTGCCAAAAAAACGACTGTTTGAAACTTGCCCTGATGAATAAGGGATTACGACCCCCTGCGTTCTTCTTCGTCCAGCACCTTATAATTTTTGTTTGAAACTTGCCCTGATGAATAAGGGATTACGACATAATAACTGTTCGTCCGTTAAAATCTGCAAGTAAGTGTTTGAAACTTGCCCTGATGAATAAGGGATTACGACCCTTTTTCCCCAGTTTCCTCCTTGCTTCTTCTTCAGTTTGAAACTTGCCCTGATGAATAAGGGATTACGACAACCTTCTTCAATTAACTTCTTCATAACTTCATTTTTGTTTGAAACTTGCCCTGATGAATAAGGGATTACGACCTTTGCCTGCCTTGCTTCCTCAAAATCCTGTTTTAAGTTTGAAACTTGCCCTGATGAATAAGGGATTACGACAAAAACTCTTCAATACTAACATCTTTTCCATCGTTCCGTTTGAAACTTGCCCTGATGAATAAGGGATTACGACTCGAAATCTTCGGAAGCTCACCATCTGCCCATTTTGTTTGAAACTTGCCCTGATGAATAAGGGATTACGACTCCTGTCTTGACATCTTTTTAGCAACACTGTTTTGTTTGAAACTTGCCCTGATGAATAAGGGATTACGACTGCCACTCCTCGTCACTTCCTGCGAGGATGTTTCCGTCGTTTGAAACTTGCCCTGATGAATAAGGGATTACGACTAATTGTTCACTGATTTTTTGATAAATGTTGATTGGTTTGAAACTTGCCCTGATGAATAAGGGATTACGACAAGATTTGCTTTCGTATCGTTGAGGAGTTCATTACTTTTGTTTGAAACTTGCCCTGATGAATAAGGGATTACGACTGCCAAAGGCGTTTGCCTTCGACAACAAGTTTTTCCTGCGTTTGAAACTTGCCCTGATGAATAAGGGATTACGACCTTCCTAACTCCTCTTGAATTTCTTTGAGGAGTTGTTCGTTTGAAACTTGCCCTGATGAATAAGGGATTACGACGACTGATAAGAGCCTTGTTTCTACTGCTACTCTTACCGCGTTTGAAACTTGCCCTGATGAGTAAGGGATTACGACGCAAGTATACCTTGCGGTTGTCTATTGACACCACTTTCAGTTTGAAACTTGCCCTGATGAATAAGGGATTACGACAAATTCATTAGATGCACTAATAAAAAACATTCCAAGTTTGAAACTTGCCCTGATGAATAAGGGATTACGACTCTTTGGGTGCGTTGCACCCAGAAAATTCTTTTTTCTTGTTTGAAACTTGCCCTGATGAATAAGGGATTACGACCGAAAACTCCGCCCGAAAAACTTGTTTTTGTTAAGTTTGAAACTTGCCCTGATGAATAAGGGATTACGACTCCTTTATAAACCACTGTGGACAGACATCCGTCGGGAGTTTGAAACTTGCCCTGATGAATAAGGGATTACGACTCCTTTATAAACCACTGTGGACAGACATCCGTCGGGAGTTTGAAACTTGCCCTGATGAATAAGGGATTACGACCTTCACCTCCTATAAATTGTGAACTTATCGCTGTTCGTTTGAAACTTGCCCTGATGAATAAGGGATTACGACTTCATCAGGTTGTCCCCGATGAATGTAAACCGCAGGTTTTAAACTTATCCTGATGAATAAGGGATTAATTGTAAACACAAGAAATACGCCTTTAAATCTATTTAAATAAAAAGAAAAGGAATTAAAATAGAAAAAGTAAACAAAAATACTTCAGCACACTTTTAAAAATGCACGGTTGACACATAAAATTAGACAGAAAGAAGGCGGTAAATTGAATAGAAGCAAGGCGTTTGCAAATTTTGTAGCACTGTTTGTTGTTTCGGTTATGGATTTTTTTCTTTACAAACTATCAAGCAATATCTACCTTATGATTTTTTTATACCCAATTCTTAGCGTGGTTGTTTTTATTGCAATTGCTCTTTACCTGTACAAACTGCTTGAATAAATAAAAAAGCCCGCACATTTGTGCGGGCTATAAATTTATAATAGGAGGAAATTATTTGATTGAATGTGGCATAAAATATTCTTTCCCGATTTCTTTCAGTTTTTCATAATCAGGAACAACATAAGAAATTCCATCTATATATCTGTCAGTTCCAGGAAAAGGAATGATATTTAAGTTTTTTGCAGTATCATCTTTTAAAAGTAAGGCAAGTTTTGTAATCTGGGAAGGCGTTAAATTGGTGTACAGAGCATCTGCAATTGCCTTTGAAATTTGAGGCAATTTCCAGATTGTTCTCAAACTTTTCGTTTGATTGATAAGCGCTTCTATGAGTTTCTGCTGGCGCGCTACTCTACCGTGAACTTTACCATCTTCTGTTCGCGTAAAATCTCCATATTGATCGTACCTAAAACGTGCATACTCAAGGGCTTTTTCACCGTCAAGATGCTGAACACCCGGTTCAAGATCGATATTCACGTCTCCAAGTTTTGAATGATAATGCATCGGCTCAGATACATCTATAGTAACTCCACCGAGCGCATCTATTACTTCCTTAAACCCTTTAAAATTAAACACAGCAAAATATGGAATGCTCCCGTCAGGCAATCCTAAAAGATTCTCCACGGTTTTAATAGAAAGTTTAATTCCGCCATCAGGATAAAACAAAGAATTGTAAGCAGCATTTATCTTGTTATATCCGTGTCCTGGAATTAGAACACGTGAATCTCTTGGGATTGAAAGCAAATTAATCTGCTTTGTTTTCGGATTAATGTTAAGCAAAATTATAACATCGGAACGGCCTGAAGCATCCCAGGAGCGCTGATCCGAACCAAGAATTAAAATATTAATTGTTTTTGTAAAATCAAGCGGCACAGTGTTAAAACTCTGTGATCCTGTACCTTTGCCTTGATTATTATTTATTGCACTAAAATTCTTCGCAGTGGTGAAAACATAATAACTCACCACCACGATGAATATTATCAAAAGCCAAACTAAAATCTGTTTTAAAAGTTTCATAGTTATCTAATTACAAAAACCGCATAAGCACAGGCGCAAATAACAATGAGACAGTAACCATAAGTTTAATTAAAATGTTCAAGGAAGGACCTGCTGTATCTTTTAATGGATCTCCCACTGTATCTCCAACAATGCTCGCCCTGTGCGCCTCGGATCCTTTTCCGCCAAAATTTCCCTGCTCTATATACTTTTTTGCATTATCCCAACTTGCACCAGCATTAGCCATAAATATTGCAAGGAGTACGCCTCCAATTAATGCACCAACGAGCAAACCTCCAAGCGCTGCTTTTCCAGATTTCCAAAAAGCAAACAGGGTTGCAAATGGAGCTATCACGGCAATTGCAGAGGGTAATGCCATATTTTTCAATGCACCTTTCGTGCTTATCGCAACACACTTTTTGTAATCTGGTTCTGCTTTTCCAGCCATAAGACCGGGAATTTCATGGAACTGCCTTCTCACTTCTTCAACCATTAAACCAGCCGTACTACTAACCGCCATAATGGAGAACGAAGAGAAAAGGAATGGCAGGGAGCCACCTATTAAAGCCCCTGCCATTACATAAGGGGAGAGCATATTCATTGTTGAAAGTTTCACCGCATTTGCATAAGAAGAAAATAAAGCAAGCGCTGTGAGTGCAGCAGAACCAATAGCAAAACCTTTTCCCATAGCCGCTGTTGTGTTTCCCAATGCATCAAGAATATCCGTGCGTTCACGAACTTCCTCAGGAAGGCCTGACATTTCGGCTATGCCACCTGCATTGTCTGCAATTGGGCCATAGGCATCAACACTCAAATTAATCCCCAGTGTTGCAAGCATACCAATCCCGGCAAGTGCTATGCCGTAAAGACCGGAGGATAGATAAGCAATCACAACACCTATTGCTATGAGAACAAGTGGAAGAAATGTGCTTTGCAATCCAACTGCCATTCCAGAAAGAATGGTGGTTGCTGCACCACCTTCAGAGGAAGATTTTGCAATCACACGTACGGGTTTGCCACTTGTGTAATACTGCGTAATAAAACCAATTGCAAGGCCCACAAGAAGCCCGGAGAAAATTGCAACAAACGCCCTGACAGTGTGCAACACAGTTAAAGAAAGCCACAACGTAAACAGTACTGCAATAATATTCGCTACAATCGTTCCTATATTGAGCGCTTTTTGAGGATTTATTTTCCCCCGAGAAATAAGAAGGACAAAAAGCACACCTATAACAGAAGAAAGTATTCCATAACCTGCTACGAGATATACAAACTTAATACCTGACAAACCAAATGCAATGCTTCCAAGTATAATTCCACTTAAAATTGAACCTACATAAGATTCGTACAAATCTGCTCCCATTCCGGCAATATCGCCAACATTATCGCCTACGTTATCTGCAATTACGGCGGGATTTCGCGGATCGTCTTCTGGAATTCCTGCTTCAATTTTTCCAACAAGGTCTGCACCAACATCGGCTGCCTTGGTGTATATCCCCCCACCAACACGTGCAAACAGAGCAACAAAACTTGCTCCCATTGAATATCCAGTAACAATCACAAGCGGATTTTGTGTTTTTATAAAATGAGAAGCAAAAAGATAAATTGCGATAGAACCAAGAACACCGAGGCCTGTAACTGTGAGTCCCATAACTGAACCGCCAGAAAATGCGATTTTAAGCGCCTCACCTATGTTTGTGCGCGCAGCCTGAGCAGTTCTCCCATTAGCACGTGTTGCAATAGTCATTCCAAGGTATCCTGCGCTAATGGAAAGCAACGTACCAATAATAAAACTTATTGCAACGTAAATGGAAACGACGAGCCAAATCACAATGGCAAATATGATTACCCAAATAAGCATTGTTTTATATTCTTCTATTAAAAATGCGGATGCACCTTCTTGAATTGCACGGGAGATTTTGACCATCGTTTCGTTTCCTGGATCACGTTTGATCACAATGATACTTAGTATAATGGCAATAAGCAACGACAAAACACCAAAAGCAATAACAATTCCGAAACTTACCATTCTTACCTCCTTACCGTATAATGGAGCCGGCGATCTGACTTGAACAGACGACCTGCTGATTACGAATCAGCTGCTCTACCAACTGAGCTACGCCGGCGCCATTCCGTTCTCCATAAATAAAAATGGAGCGGAAGACGGGATTCGAACCCGCGACAGCTGCCTTGGCAAGGCAGTGCTCTACCCCTGAGCTACTCCCGCTTAAAAGTGGCGGGATCGATGGGATTTGAACCCACGGTCTCCGGCGTGACAGGCCGGCGTGTTGAACCGCTACACCACGACCCCACTCTTTAAGCAATTATATAAAAAATCTTCAGTTTTGCAAGTTTTAAGTGGTGGGCGAAACAGGATTCGAACCTGTGACCCCTTCCGTGTGAGGGAAGTGCTCTACCACTGAGCCATCCGCCCACAATTATGGTGCCCTCGAGGAGAGTCGAACTCCTGCCGCCGCCTTGAAAGGGCGATGTCCTAACCGCTAGACCACGAGGGCAAGTGGTGAGCCGTACAGGATTCGAACCTGTGACCCTCTGCTTAAAAGGCAGATGCTCTACCTGCTGAGCTAACGGCCCGTTGCCTTTACTATAATACGAATATTAACTTTTCTGTCAAGAGTTTATTGAAGAATTTTCGTCGGCTTTTTGTTCAAAGCGTGTATAGTTCCTCAAGAATATCAATCTAACTGAACGTGTAGGCCCATTCCTCTGCTTCGCTACGTTAAGTTCAATTTCTTCCGGGATATCTGGATCAGGTCTATACAAAAACATTACTACATCAGCATCCTGTTCAATTGAGCCTGACTCTCTCAAATCTGAAAGTATAGGACGTTTATCATCCCTTCTATCGACTGCCCTGCTTAATTGTGAGAGAACAACAACTGGAACATCTAATTCTCTTGCAAGGTTTTTAAGCCCACGTGTGATATTTGAAATTTCGATAACTCTATTTTCAACTCTTCCTCTACTTCTGATGAGTTGCAAATAGTCAATAATAACAATATCTATGTCCTGTTCAAGTTTAAGCCTTCTTGCCTTTGCACGAATGTCCGTAAGCGTTGTATCAGTGCTGTCGTCTATAAAAATTTTTGCATCGTATAAATCGCCGTATGCAGCAGTTAATTTAGGCCAATCAGATTCAGAGAGAAAACCTGTTTTAAGTCGCTGCAAATCAACTCTTGCCTGTGAACAGAGCATTCTCTCTATGAGTTGCTCTTTGGACATTTCAAGACTGAAAATCGCAACTGCCTTTTTCTCTCTGATTGCAACGTTTTGTGCAATGTTAATTGCAAGAGAGGTTTTTCCAACGCTTGGACGAGCAGCAATAACGATCAAGTCAGATTTCTGGAAACCTCCAGTAATATTGTCAAGATCAGAAAATCCTGTGGGCAAACCAGAAATTCCAGATTTTCTTTTGTACCTATTTTCGATTTCCTCAAAACTCTGAGAGATGAAATCTCTTAAAGCAACAAAATAAGAAGTCATTCTCTTCCTTGAAAGTGCAAATATTTTCTTTTCAGCCTGATCAATTAGAGTATCGATATCTGTAATCTGGTCAAATCCCATTTCTGAAATTTCACCACCGATTTTTATAAGTTGCCTTAGCAAAGACTTTTCTCTAACAATTCTGGCATAATAATCTGCATTTGCAGAATTAGGAACTGAATCTGCAAGCCGGGCGAGATACGTAATTCCACCAGCAGATTCAAGCTTGTTCTCTGCGCGAAGCCTATCCGAAACAGAAACAATATCCACTGGTTTTTGTGATGATACAAGGTCAAAAATTGCCTTTACTATATATCTGTGCTCATCTCTATAAAAATCTTGAGGCTCAACGATTTCTATAACACTGAGGGCTGCATCGTTATCAATGAGCATCGAACCGATTACAGATTGTTCTGCCTCTATGTTGTAAGGCGGAACTCGAAGATTTTCTTCATTAGCAGGCATTATTACTATGCCTCCTTTTGAACGATCAATTTAACGTTTGCGTTAATTCCTTTATAAAGTTTTACAGGTATCACGTATTCGCCGAGTTTTTTGATTGGTTTTTCAAGACGAATTTGCTTTTTGTCGATCTGCAAATCAAAATAGTGTTTTATTTTTTCCTGAATTTCAGAGGATGTTATTGAACCAAAAAGTTTGTTGCTTTCTCCTGCTTTTGCCTTAACAACAATAGGTCTGGACTCAAGAATTGATTTTTCTTCTAACGCTCTTTTTTCCTTTGCTTCCTCTTCATTTTTCAACTTGCTGATTACTTTTTCTGCGCTATCATCAGAAACAATTTTAGCAAGCCCTTTAGGAACGAGATAGTTCAGAGCGTAGCCCCGTGAAACGGAAACTACGCTCCTTGCATTTCCTAACCCTTTTACATTCTTTTGAAGTATAACCTTTACCTTCATCTCTTAACGTAAGGGATAAGCGCCATTTCTCTTGCTCTTTTAACTGCCACAGAGAGTTGCCTCTGATGTTTCGCACAAAGTCCAGTTACTCTTCTTGGCAGTATTTTCCCTTTTTCGCTTATAAAACGAGTGAGTTTTGCCACATCTTTATAATCAATTTCTTCTATTCCTTTTGCACAGAACATACAAACCTTTTTTCTCGGTTTATAGAAAAAGTTTCTCTTTTTTGATCTTTTAGGTGCATCCATATTAAACCTCCTGTTATTTTTTAAGTAAATGGAACATCAGGCTCTTCTCCACCTGCTTCTTCTTCTGGTGCGGGAGTTTCAGTTTTAGCCTTGTTTCTCGGTAAGAACTTAACATCGTTTGCTATTACTTCAGTAACCCATTTCTTAATACCATCAACTTCATAACTTCTGATGTTTAATCGCCCTTCAACGAGAACAAGATCGCCTTTTTTAAAATTCTTTTCGACTTTCTCTGCAAGCCTGTTCCATGTGATAATCGTAATGAAAAACGTGTCTTGTTGCCAATCGTTAGGATTATCCTTCGTTTTATAACTTCTATTTACTGCAATTCTAAACTGCGCAACCTGAGCACCATTCGGCGTATAACGGATATCTGGATCCGCTGCAAGCCTACCGGTGAGAAAAACCTTATTCAAATCAGAAGCCATAATTACTCCTCTTCGTCTGCTTCCGACGAATCAACTTCTGCCACAGGCACCTGTTCCTTCACAGTCTCTTCATTCGCTTCTACATTTTTTTCGCTTGAAGTTTCAACTGCATCTGAGTGTTCTTTTTTCTTTAAGTTTGAAGGAACGCTGTCTTTTTTGATGATCATTGCTCTCAAGAAACCTTCGTTGATCTGCATAAAATAACGCAGGTCTTTTAGTTTATCACCAGACAATTTCACATACGTAAGCACATAATACCCCGTTGTGTGCTTTTTGATGGGATATGCAAGTGTTCTTGTTCCCCATCTGTTTTCAGTGAGCACTTCTCCGCCCTTTTCCTTTACAAAATCATCTAATTTTTTAATCAATTCTTCTCTCTCCGCTTCGGAAAGCGCAGGAGACACAATGTACAAAATTTCGTAATAATTCATCTATTTAACCTCCTTACGGTCTAATTTGCCTTGCAATAAAATTGCAAGGAAAGAGTTTTAACTCCAAACAATTATATGGAATATAAGAAATTAATCAATAGAGTCTGTCTTTCCTTTACTATCTTGATTGTCCTGTTTCTTTAACGCCTTCTCCTCAATTTTCTCATCTTTCTTAACATCTTGAGAAATAGATTTATCCGAATTTATCTTTTCCTTTTCTGTTTTTTCGACTTCTGTTGTACCTTGTTGCAATTTCTCAGGAAGTTTTTTGATCTCCTTTAATTTTTTCTCAGTTTCTATGGGTTGTTTCCGGGATGGTTTTTTAATTTTTTCTTTTCTCTTAGCGGCACTCCTTATCGCCTTAACAAAAATCCGACCACTTCCTGCCATAAGCATAGTAGAAAAAGCAAACAGCAATGAATACACACCTACTATTATGAGAAATTCTCTCTCGTTTAAAATGAGAAAACGAAAATCAAAATTACTCTTCACGAGCCTCATAGACAAAAAGTAAACAGGTAAAGAACCAAGCCCTATTAAGAAACCTGCAACTTCATTGAAAGAGAAAAAGGCAAACAAAAGTAAAACAGAGACGAGAAAATACAGATACCCATAAAAAATCTTTGTAATATCAAATGCAATTACATTTTCTTCCATAAGAGTTACTGCAAGGGCAAAAAGTATAGAAGCAAAAAAGAAAATTAAAGCAAAAGCAATGTCTTGCCCAATTTTAACCTTTTCTTTTGACTTAGAAAGTATCGCACGACCTGAGTATAAAAACAAGGAGAGCCAGATTCCAGAGATAAAGACAATTCCAAGCCTTACGATAAGCGGAAAATCAACAGATATTCCAAGGTAAAAGCAAACACCAATGTATGAAGCAACAAAAAGAAACACAGATAAAATTGAGGAAAGAATAGTTCCAGCAAAAGAAGCAATAAGCAAAACTACAAGCAGAGAAATAAGGAAGGAAAGAAAAGCAATATTTACTGAATTAAATGGACCAAGGTTGAAGAGGGGCACTGCCCTCTCCAACCAGGAGATAATCATCCCAAAAATTATTGATAAAGAAATGGCTGGTATAAATCTTTTCATATCTCTATCTTATTCGAAAGGAACGCTTTGTAGGCAAGGTAAGATGCATACAAATCTGCTTTTGATGCAAGTTCATGAGGAGCATGCATTGAAAGTAAAGCAGGACCTGCATCAATAGTTTCTATTCCTCTTCTTGCCATAAATTTTGCAATCGTTCCTCCGCCTCCCACATCAACTTTTCCGAGTTCTCCAATTTGCCACGGAACGTTTTCTTTGTTAAACAGGTTTCTTATTGCAAAAACAAGTTCAGCAGAAGCATCACTTGCACTGTATTTTCCACCAGAACCTGTAAACTTGGTTACTACAATTCCATGCCCGAACTTTGCGGCATTTTGCTCTTCAAAAACTTCCGGGTACAACGGGTCTATCGCAGCATTTACATCAGCAGAAAGCGCAAATGATTTATGCAAAACCTCTCGCACAGAAACACCCTCAATCCCGTTCTTTTTCATATATTCTTCTAAAACATATTCAAGAAAATCGCTCTGAGAACCACTAACACCCTCACTGCCAATTTCCTCTTTATCCATAAGCATCACAAGAGCAGGTTTCTCTGTTGATTGAGCATCGATAAGTGCCCTGAATGCCGTATATGCACAAATTCTATCGTCGTGTCCATAACTTACAATGGCGCCTCTATCAAATCCGACATCTTTTGCCACGCCAGCAGGCACAAGAGTAAGTTCTGAAGAAATAAAATCTTCTTCTGTAATACCGTACTTTTCGTTGAGAAGTGAGAGAATTGCCTTCTTTACGCTTGCCTTATCCTTTTCATCTTTTATAGGAATGCTTCCAACCACAGGATCCAGTGCCTCTCCTTCAATAACTTCACGTGCAGGTTTTTCCATCTGTTTTCTACCAAGATGCGGTAAAAGATCTGAAATAACAAAAACAGGTTCATCTGCCTCTTCACCTATCGAAATTTCAAGTTTATCTCCATTTTTGAGTATAATAACTCCGTGAAGTGCAAGTGGCAGTGTTGCCCACTGATATTTTTTAATACCACCGTAATAATGTGTTTTCAGCATAGCAATATCAAACTTTTCATAAAGCGGGTTCTGTTTAATATCAATTCTTGGAGAATCAATGTGCGCTACAATAATATTAATCCCGTTTCTGATGCTTTCCTTTCCTTCTCTAAAAATTAAAACGCTCTTCAAATCGTTTACTGCAAAAAAATTGCCTCCTTCATATTCAGGCTTAAATAATCGGGAATAGCCCATTTTAACAAGTTCGTCCCAGACAAAAGAAACTGTTTCCCTTTCCGTCTTACAGCAAGAGATAAACTGCTTATAACTTTCAGAAAAATCCATTACTTCACGCTTGTTCAATTTAAACCACGCATTTTCATTTTTATATTCAATATCAGCCATTTTTCACCTCCGATTTATTATAAATGCATTTGCATAAAAATCAATTATATATACAATTGATTAAAAAAGGAGCACCTATGCCGATAAAAGGAAACCTGAAAGATTTTAAACTTGAAGAAGTAATTCAAATGATAACCGCAGGCAAAAAAAGCGGAAAACTTGAAATAAACTCCAAAAGAAGAAGATACAGGATTTATTTCAAAAACGGAGAAATTCTTCATGCTTCTGCTCCATTTTCCAATGGAGAAGATGCCATAAAAGATGTTTTCCTTGAAGAAGATGGAGTTTTTGAATTTATCCAGAACATCGTTCTTCCACCAAAGACAATTAACAAAAGTACAATGGAAATAATTTTCAACGGAATGTCGGTAAGGGAAGACTGCAAAGAAGTAAAAGATGTATTTACTGGAGATAAGAAAATAACCGTTTCAACAGATGTAGGTGATAACATATCCATTAAAGAAGAAGAATGGGAAATATTAAAAAGACTTGCACAAGGAAAAACATTAGATCAGATCCTTGAAGAAGAGGAGTTGTCTTATTATAAGGCTTGTAATATACTATTAAATGTTATAAAAAAAGGATTGTTAAAAATAACTTGACGGAGGTGCAGCAATGAGAGAGGACGAGAGGCTTTCCAAAGTGGAAATTGTCCTTAATGAAGAAGAGTCGAGGCAAATCGACGAAATGTTCGGCGAATACCTTGCCGATTCAGAAGCAAAGGACATTATACTTTTAAACAAGAGTGGAGAACTTATAGCAAAAAGTGGAGATATAACTTCTGATGCAGCAGTTATGGTATCAGCGCTTGCAGCAGGTGTATTTTCTGCAACAAACGAACTTGCAAGGCTTTTAGGCGAAAAGGAATTTACAATCACATTTCACCAGGGGAAAGAGACAAACATTCATATTTCCCTCATAACGCCGAGTGTTTTACTTGCAATTATTTTTGATAACCATGCCCCCATTGGCGCAATTCGGTTCTGGGCAAAAAAGATTGGGAACAGCGTAAAAGACATCGTTAAAAAGGCAGAAAAGAGAAGCGAAGAGCAACGGGGTGCAACAAAAGGTTTCGGAAACGATCTCAAAGATGAAATAGACAATCTGTTTTAATCCGAAAGGAGACTTTAATGAGCACATTTAACTTTGCACGGAAAGAGATTTCCTTTAAGATAGTATATTACGGTCCAGCCCTAAGCGGAAAAACAACGAGTTTGCGGTATATATACGGAAACTTACCAGATAAAGTAAAAGGTGGGTTTACAAGTATAGCAACTGAAACAGAAAGAACACTCTTCTTTGATTTTCTTCCACTTGAACTTGGCTCAATAAAAGGATTTAAAATAAGGTTAAGTCTTTACACTGTGCCAGGACAGTTTATCTATAAACTAACGAGAAAATCGGTCCTGCGTGCAACTGATGGAATAATATTTGTTGCAGATTCCCAAAAACGAAAAAAAGAAGAAAATATTTACAGTTTTAATGATATGCTGGAAAATTTAGAAGACTTTGGAGAGTCTCTTGAAAAAATTCCTCTCATATTTCAATACAATAAAAGAGATTTACCGGAAAACGAGATAATGACCATCGAGGAAATGCAAGAGATATTAAACAAGGATAATAAATACCAATATTTCGAATCGATAGCGCTAAAAGGCATAGGTGTAATAGAAGCATTGAAAGCAATTACAAAACTCGTTGTTTCAAAAATATGAGTTGGCCTAAATTTATTGGAATTGCAGGAGGAACAGGTTCGGGAAAGACAACCGTTGCAAAACTCATTCAAGAACGGTTGGGGAAAGATAAAACAACAATAATTTCAATGGATTCATACTATAAGGACTTCCCGAATCTCTCGCTGGAAGAACGCAAGAAAATAAATTACGACCACCCCTCAGCATTTGATATTGAACTGTTTAAAAATCACCTGAAAACCTTAAAAGAGGGAAAATGCGTAAATATACCCACATACTCTTTTGCAAAGTATGAAAGAACGGATAAAACAATAAAAGTTTGCCCCACTCCAGTAATTATTGTTGAAGGAATTTTGCTATTTTACGATGAAGAAATCAGAAATATGTTTGATATTAAAATATTCATTGATGCAGATTCTGATGTAAGAATAATAAGGAGAATTAGAAGGGACGTTTTAAAGAGAGGAAGAGATTTGCGCTCCGTAACACAGCAATACTTAAACACTGTAAGGCCTATGCATATTCAGTTTGTAGAACCTACAAAACAATTTGCAGACATAATAATCCCGAGAGGCGGAAAAAACGAAATTGCAATGGATATAATTATTGCAAAAATAAAATCAATGATCCACGAGTACGGTAAAGAAAATCAAAGATATTGAATCCACCCGTTTTTAAAACCGTATTTTCTCAGTAAAAAAGATGCTTTTAACAATTCCTCCTTTTTAATTCTTCTGTTTATCTCCGGAAACTCTCTTGCTCTGTAAACTGGAACATACTGACTCATTAAACTTATATAAACCTGCGTGCCTATCGTTTCCTTTATAAATTTAAGCGAAAGTTCTAACTCATTAAGCCCATTCGGAAAAATTAAAAGCCTCACTATAACACCTTTTTTTGCAAGTCCATTTTCTCCAATTATTAAATTGCCCGTTTGCTTAAACATTTCTAAAAGAGCAGATTTAGTAATTTCTGTATAAAAAGGCGCTTCGGAATATTTAACTGCCCATTCATTTGTGCCGTATCTAAAATCTGTTAAGTAAATATCAATAAGTCCACTGAGAAGTTTGAGAACCTCCACAGATTCATAACCACTTGTATTGTAAACAACAGGTATTTTAAGCCCTCTCTTCTTTGCAATGAGAAGCGCTGCAACTGTTTGAGGAATAAAATGCGTTGCGGTAATTAAATTGATGTTTGCAACTCCTCTCTTCTGCAAATTTAACATCGTTTCTGCAATTTCTCTAACAGATATAAAGTGCCCAGAACCATTCTGGCTAAAATTATAGTTCTGACAGTACACACATTTTAAATTACAAAAACTAAAAAAGATTGCACCTGACCCGTTTTTCCCGACAAGAGGTGGTTCTTCTCCTCTGTAAATCGTTGCTGATGAGATCTTTACTTTAACACCAGCACCGCAAACCCCTCTTTCTCCCTGTAGCCTCTTTGCCCCACAATTCAACGGACACAAATAACAAGGCGAGAGTAAGTTGTAAAGTTTTTTAATCCTATCTTTCTCTGAAATCATAACATTTTTTTAAATCTTTCGATACTTTTTCTGCTCTCTTCAATAAACATTTTTTTTCTAACAGATCTGGGAAGTTTGAAAAACTCTTCTGGTATTATCCCAAAGTTCGCCCGCATCGGTTGAGGTATTTCAAGTGTATTCTCAATAATAAAACGGACTAAACTCCCAAGCATCGTATTTTCAGGAATCTCAACAAGACTCTCACCCTTTGCCATTCTCACTACATTAATTGCAGCATACAGCCCGGTTGCCATTGCCTCAACGTATCCTTCAACTCCACTTATCTGCCCGGCAAAAAATACATCTGGATTTCTCTTCAATCGCAAAAATTGATCAAGAAGAGCAGAAGATTTAATATAAGCGTTCTTATGAATTGAACCAAAACGCACGAATTCAGCATTTTCAAGTCCAGGTATCATTCGAAATACCCTTTTCTGTTCAGAATAGGTAAGCGCAGTTTGAAATCCAACAAGTTCGTAAAGAGTGCCTGCCCTGTTTTCCTTTCTTAACTGAACAATTGCATAATAATTCCTGTTAAAACCCTTTGGCCTTAAAGGACCAAACCGAAGTGCATCTTCGCCTCGCATAGCAATCTCTTCAATAGGTAAGCAGGCTTCAAAAAATTTTCTATCGAAATCATGAGGTAGATGTCTTTTTGCAGAAATAAGCGCTTTTCTAAACGTTAAGTACTCTTCTTTCGTCATTGGTGCATTTAAATAATCTGCCGGTTGATCGTATCTACCTCCGAAAAAAAGTTTGCTCATATCAAGGGATTCAGCCAGAACTACAGGTGAAAGCGCATCATAAAAGTATAGATCCCTGATTCCGTACCTCTCTTTAAGATAGATAAGAAATTTTTCCGAGGTAAGAGGTCCTGTTGCAACAATCGTTAGCCCCTCTGGAATTTCAGTTATTTCCTTACGAACGACTTCTATAAGCGGATTATTTTCTATCATTCTTGTGATTTTCTCAGAAAAACAAATTCTATCAACTGCAAGTGCTTTTCCTGCAGGCACTTTACAGTCCAATGCAACCCTTAAAAGATTAGATCCAAGCGAAAGAGTTTCTTCCTTCAATAAACCCCTGCCGTTTTCAGGATTAAGAGAGCCAAGCGAATTGCTACAAACAATCTCAGCAAAATTACCAGTTTTATGTGCCTCTGTAAATTTCAAAGGCCTCATTTCGTAAAGCCTTACATTTAAACCTTTTGAAGCAATATATATTGCAGATTCAGATCCTGCAAGTCCTCCACCAATAACATTAATAATCATACCTTTAAATACCTGCCTCCTGATCTTTTAATAAGTCCTTTAATTTCCATAGTGGTAACAATACGCAATACCTCTCCAATAGAAATACCTGTTTTTGCTGATATACCATCCAATGTTTCACTGCTATTTTCAATTGCGGAGAGGATTTTCTCTTCGTTTTCGTTGAGTTCGTCAGACTTATTGTTTGTTTTAACGAAAAGAGAATAAAATTTTTTCTCATAAGAAAATAAATCCAGCGGTTCAGTTATTGGAATTGCTCCATCTTTTATTAAAGCGTTTGTTCCTTTACTCATCTTACTCGTAATATTTCCAGGCACAGCAAACACGTCTCTTCCCTGCTCTGCGGCAAGCCGTGCAGTTATAAGTGAACCACTTTTTTCTGCAGCCTCTACAACCACAGTTGCAACTGAAATCCCACTTATGATTCTGTTTCTAAAAGGAAAATTAAACTTCTGTGGCTTTGTCCCCAGAGGAAACTCAGAAATAACTGCTCCGTGCGATGAAACTATTTTTTCAAAAAGTTTTAGATTACTTGCAGGATACACTTTATCAATTCCACTTCCTAAAACTGCAATAGTTCTTCCATTTACATCAAGTGCGCCTTTGTGTGCTTCACTGTCAATTCCCAATGCCAAACCGCTTACCACAGTAATGCCACTTCTTGCAAATTCACTGGCAAATTTCCTTGCAACTCCTTTACCATACGGTGTGCATTTCCGTGAACCTACTATACTGACGGATTGTTCATCACATTGACACAAATCACCTTTTACATAAAGCAAAACAGGGGGATCTGAAATATTTCTCAAATTTTCAGGATAGTCATTCTCTTCAAATGTTATAATTTTTACTCCAAACTTTTGAACCGCTTTTTCTTCTCTTTCAGCAAGATTCAAAAATTTCTCCTCTATCTTACCTTCAATTGAAGTTCCTGTTTTTGCAAGGTTAAAAAGGGAGCGAAATTCTTTTTTGTTCCCTTCAAAACGTAAAAAATTCAAGGCAAGCCAATATAATCTATCCATAACAAAATAATGATAAAGGATTTTGAATAAAATACAAACAATGTATAATAAGGTTACCCTCCAGGGCAAGGTGAGCTCTCTTAAAGAGAGCAATTCCTGATCGGTGGTGATAGGTTTGACTCCTTAAGCCCACGAGCCGAAAGGCAGATTCGGTGTAATTCCGAAGCCGACAGTATAGTCTGGATGGAAGGAGGTGAAGTTGACCCTGGACAACATTTTTAATGCAGAACAAAAAACTCAGATCTGTAATGCTTGCAGGCATTCTTGCAGCACTTTCCTTTGTGTTAATGAGGTTCACGGAATTTCCACTAATTCCGTCAGCAAGTTTCCTTAAAACAGATTTAGGCGATATTCCACTCTTACTTGGAGCAATTTATTTAGGCCCATTCTACGGAGTAGCAATCGCCTTTGTAAAAGACCTTTTATACCTTCTCAGCGGTGGAGGGGGAGGTGGTGTACTTGGTGCGTTTATCAATTTCATCGCAACGGGAACCTTTGCATTTATTTGCGGGCTCATTACAATCAAAAAAAAGAACACAACAAATGTATTACTCGCACTTACAACCGGCACTTTAGCGATGACTTTTGTTATGTTTTACGTTAATATGTGGGCTGTTCCAAAATTTTGGTTCCCAAAGATTACGCACAAAGATTTAATGAAATATTTAATAGGAATAAACTTGCCGTTTAACCTCATAAAGGGAGCAATTGACACACTAATTACGTTAGTAGTATTTGCTTCACTAAAAAAGAGAGTAAAAATTTAAAAAAAGGAAAAGGCGCGCAAAAATGCGCGCCTTTAATTACAGAACCAATTTGCTATTTTCACTAATTTTTCGCTTCAGCTTTTAAAGCCTCTTTTGCCTTGTTTACGAGTTCTTCAAACGCCTTTGTATCATTCACAGCAAGGTCAGCAAGCATCTTTCTGTCGATCTCCACGTTTGCCTTTTTAAGCCCATTTATAAACCTGCTATAACTCAAACCGTACTGACGAGAAAGGGCATTAATCCTGATGATCCAAAGATTTCTAAACTCTCTCTTTCTCTCTCTTCTGTGAACGTAAGAATTTCTCAATGCATGCATCACTGCTTCATTCGCAACTTTAAACCGTTTAGATGCAGCACCTCTATATCCTTCTGCCATTTTTAAAATCTTCTTATGTTTCCTTCTATTTACAACACCCGCTTTAACTCTCATAAATCACACGCTCCTTTCATTTTAAATAAGGAAGTATCGCTTTGATGTTTTTTAAATCTTCCTTCTCAACTGCTCTTTTTTTGAGTTGTCTTTTCTTTCTCTTCATTCCTTTCTTTTCAAGATGGTGGCTGTGGCCAGCACCGTAAGCAACAATTTTGCCACTACCTGTGATTTTAAATCTTTTTGCCGCAGATTTAGTTGTTTTCATTTTCTTTTTCATTTTTATCTCTCCTTTCCTTTAATCTCTTCAATGTTTCCTTCGTTGGTTCCATATAAAAAATAAGGTTTCTTCCAGAGAGTTTAGGTTCATTAACGAGTTTACCAACATCTGAAAGCGCTTCCACAATTTTGTTTGCAAGTTCAAACCCCTTTTCTGTATGAGCCATCTCACGCCCTCTAAACCATATTTCGAGTTTTACTCTATTTCCACCTTCAAGAAATTTTCTTACCTTTCTATTCTTTGTGTCGAGATCATTTTTATCTATTTTTAACCTGTATCTCATTTGCTTCATCTCGACCTTCATCTGTTTCTTCTTAGCCTCTTTTTCTTTCTTCGCTTTTTCATAGAGAAATTTACCCATATCAACAATTTTACATACAGGAGGATTTGCATTAGGAGCAATAGCCACCAGATCAAGCCCTTTATCCTGTGCAAGTTGTAAAGCATCACGTGAACTCATTATGCCAATTTGTTCTCCATTTTCGCCAATAACTCTTACTTCTTTCCAGCGAATTCTTTCATTCGCAATTACGTCTTTTCCTTTAATATTTTCACCTCCATAAATAAATATAGGTGGCACGAGGCCACCATAAACGATACAATATTTTTCGTTTCAAACCTTTTCGCAGGCCTCGAGCCGCTTAAGGTAGGGCAAATGCCCTTTTATTTCCGAATTAATTATATTTGTTTTGCAAAATTAATCAATAGTTTTTTCTTTTATCTCTTTAAGAACTCTTTCAAGGAACTCATTAACATTTTGAGCACCAAGATTTCCTCGTTTTCTCTTTCTAACAGAAACCGTGTTATCAGAAACTTCTCTATCACCTATTATTAATATATAAGGGATTTTTTCTTTTTCTGCATCTCTAATTTTAGCGTTCATCTTTTCGTTTCTGTCGTCAAGTTCAACCCTGATCTTGTTATCGAAAAGCAAATCATAAACCTTTTTTGCATATTCTTTGTGTGCATCCGAGATCGGAACAATTTTCACCTGAACAGGTGCAAGCCAGAGCGGAAATGCACCAGCATATTGCTCTATCAGAGTGCCAAAAAACCGTTCCATAGAACCAAGAACAACCCTGTGCAACATAATTGGACGATGCTCTTTTCCATCTTTTCCAATGTAAGTAACATCAAACCTTTCGGGTAGATTAAAATCGACTTGAACCGTAGGACCCTGCCATTCTCTGCCCAAAGCATCTACAAGTTTCACATCAATTTTCGGACCGTAGAAAACACCTTCTCCGGGATCAATTTTGTAAGGGAGTCCCAACTTCTCCACCGCAATTTTTAACGCATTCGTTGCCAATTCCCAGTTTTCAAGACTTCCTACATATTTTTCAGGACGAGTTGAAAGATATATGTTATACTTATCAAACCCGAACGTTTCTATCATATACTTTGTAAAATCAAGCACTCCAATAATTTCATCTTCCAGTTGCTCCTCTGTAACAAAGAGATGAGCATCATCCTGGGTAAACCCACGAACCCTGAGCAAGCCGTGAAGCACACCAGACTTTTCGTATCTGTAAACAGTTCCCAATTCTGCATATCTAATTGGTAAATCCCTATAGCTTCTCATCCTGGATTTGTAAACCATAATATGGAAAGGACAATTCATTGGTTTTACCATGTATAGCCCTTTATCCACTTCCATAGGAGAAAACATATTTTCTCTGTAAAAATCCCAGTGCCCTGATATTTTCCATAAATCCACACGTGCAATGTGAGGTGTGTATAAGAACTGATAACCACGTTTTATATGTTCATCTTTCCAGAAGTCTTCTATTACTTTTCGAATTATCGCACCTTTTGGATGCCAGAGTATAAGGCCTGGACCTACATTTTCGTTGATGCTGAATAAATCCAATTCCTTTCCAAGTTTTCTGTGATCTCTCTTCTTGGCTTCTTCCAGGAAATTGAGGTATTTTTTGAGTTTGTCTTTTGTTGAAAACGCTGTTCCATAAATTCTCTGGAGCATTTTGTTCTTTTCATCTCCACGCCAATACGCACCTGCAACAGATAAAAGTTTGAAGTTTTTTAAATAGCCGGTTGAAGGAATGTGCGGACCTCTACAAAGATCTGTAAAATCACCCTGGGTGTATATGCTTACAGTATCATCAGGAATTTCATTAATAATTTCAAGTTTGTATGTTTGTCCAAGTTCAGTAAACAATTTTATTGCCTCATCTTTTGGAAGAACTTTTCTTTCAAAAGGATAATTTTCCTTTACGATGTTTTTCATTTCGGATTCAATCTTTTTTAAGTCATCTGGCGTAAAGGAATGATCCAGATCAAAATCATAGTAAAAACCATTCTCAATTGCAGGACCTATTGCATACTTAACACCTTTTCCAAAAAGATGTAAAACAGCCTGAGCCATTATGTGAGATGCACTATGCCTTAAGATTTCCTCTCCTTCACTGGAATTAATATCAATTGGCTCTAAAACACAGTCTTCTTGAATCTTTTCGTTTAAATCGACAGGCTTTCCGTTAAGTTTTGCTGCAATGATATTCTTAGAAAATATATTGAGACTCTGGAAGACTTCCTCAGGAGAAATTCCTTTCTCAAATGGTTTTTCTTCGTTATTGACTTTTATTTTGATCTCTGACATTTTTCCTCCCTATAAATAATATTATGGTGGGCGATAGTGGAATCGAACCACTGACCTCTTCGGTGTCAACGAAGCGTTCTACCTCTGAACTAACCGCCCACGCTCATTTATTTATACAAAATTTTAACTTTTTGTCAAGAGTTTTTAATACAAATTAAAAACCCCGCCTGATGCAACAGGCGGGGCAATCTTTCCGAAAAATTTAATTATTTATTCACCAAGATTTGCTCTAAGTTTTGCAGCAAGTTCTTTTAAGCCATCAGCAGGGGAAATCTTGCCAAGATAGATCTTCTGAAGTTCTGCAGCAATATCCCTTCTTGAAGGGTTCCATGCAGAAATCGGAGGCTCAACAAGGCAATTTGGAAGTTGATCATACCCTGCCTTAAGGTCTGGATGTTCAGCAAGGAAGTTCTTTAAAATAGGAAGTTGAAGAGCTGATTTTCTGACAGGAAGATATCCAGAGCCTATTGACCAACGAGCAGTTTGCCTTGGAGAAGTAAACCATTTTACAAACTTCCAGGCACCGTTCTGCTGGTCAACAGAAGAGTTAGTACCAAAGATAACAACGTTTGTTCCGTACATTACAGAGTGCTGCCCTGCAGGCCCTGCAGGAATAGGTGCTTCAGCAAACTTGAATTTTCCACCAACTGCTTTGTTAATGTAGTAATAACTTGCAACACTTGCAAATATAAATGCACACCTCTGGTTACCAAAGTCTGTTTGATAGCTATACCTCGTTGTAATGTGCATCTCACCGTTCTTCACAAGATCATTGAACTTTTCAAGAGCAACAAGTGCAGCAGGTTTATCAGAACTCGGGGTTTGATCAACTAAAACTTTCCTGTAATCTCTGGAAAGCACCTGTCCACCATACTCATAAACTCTTGCGTACCAGAGGTCAACAGAAGGTGTATAGGAAACACCCCACTGACTACCATCAGATTTCGTAAGGATTTTGCAGTCTTTTTCAAACTCATCCCATGTTTTCGGTACAGAAATGCCATACTTCTTAAGCATATCTACATTGTAGTACATTACAATGTTACTCTTGTTAAATGGAAGCATCCAGAGTTTACCATCAGGAAGATATCCATCATCCCACATATTCTTGAAGAAGTCTTCTCTATCTTTCTTAAGAAGGCCATCTGGACCATAAACAAACTTCTCCATAGGAATCAGATAACCACCAGTTATATACTGGGCAACCCAGTTTTCATATGCCTGAGTAAGTACAGGCGGATTACCTGCTGCAATAGCCGCAATGGTCTTCTGCTGAAGCGGTCTATAACTGGAGAAAGAAGTTCCATCAATCTCAATTCTTGGATGAGTTGCATTAAACTCCTTGATCAACGCATTAAGAGTTTCTCCCTGTTTGTAGTTCATTGCATTCCAGAAGGAAACCTTTACTGGCTTCCACTCAGGAGAGTACTTAATTGTAACGGATCTTTCTTTACCGTTCCAGGTTACTTCCATACCAAGTGTTTCTGCAACAAACCTTACTGGCACAACTGTCCTTGATGTTTTTGCAATGATCGTAGGAGCAGCATCAAGATAAACATCATAACCGTTTGCCTGTGCTTTAACACTGTCAATTTTAAGAACAGCAATGTTTTTGCCAAGAGTAATGGTTACTGTTCTTGCCTTTGGATCCCACTGAACATTTGCCCCCATTGCTTCCGATACAAATCTTATCGGTACCATTGTTCTATTATTCATAATTACAGGGGGCTGGTCAAGCGGTTTTTCTACGCCGTTGACATACGCCACCGGTTTTCCAATGTAGATTTTAACTGTCGTTACACTTTCCGCAGTTGTTTTGGTAAAAGGTACAACCACGGTTGCAGCCATAAGGACAGCCAAAATCAATGCCAAATACTTTTTCATACTGCACACCTCCTTGTCCTATTTTTTTTACAAACTAATTGCATTGTTAACCTTTTAACGCTCCTCTTGAAAGACCTTCTATAAATTGCCTCTGGAAAATAAGGAATAGAATCAACACAGGCATCATTGCCATAGTAGATCCTGCTGTAAGCAATCCCCACTGCTGACTTTCCTCACCAAGATAAGAGTTCAAAGCAACTTCAAGTGGCCATATGTGAGGATCCCTTGCAACAATTAATGGCCAGAGGAAGGAATTCCAACTTCCTAAGAAAACGAAAAGTGATAAAGTAAGAAGCATAGGAGCAGCCATAGGAACTGCTATTGAAAAGAAATATCTTCCAATAGAGCATCCATCAACCTGTGCCGCTTCCCAAAGTTCATTGGGTAGTGTTTTGAAAAACTGCCTCATAAGGAATATTCCAAATACACTTGCTCCCCATGGCACAATCATCGCCTGATATGTATTTAACCAATGCAGGTTTTTCAAGATAACGTAGTTAGGAATAAGAAGCATTTCTCCGGGAATCATCATAAGGCCAAGCAGAAGGATAAAAATTTTGTCTCTCAGCGGGAATTTAATTTTCGCAAACGCAAAACCTGCAAGTGTAGAGTTAAACACGGAAAGTATCGTTGTTGTAGTAGCTATAAAAACAGTGTTTCCAATAAATCTCCACCAGGAAATCCCAAAAGGAGGGTTTTTCCACATATCAATGTAGTTTTTAAAATAAAAATCTGGAATAAGTTTTGGCGGATACCTGAATAATGTAGACATTTTATCAAGTGAGGAAACAACCATCCAATAGAATGGAAACGCCATAACAATAACAGCAATTGTTAAAACAAAATATGTGAAAAATGTTGACCAACTAAATTTTCTCCTTTTAGCCATTTGATTCCTCCTTGCGTTCCTCACCAGCATAGAAAACTTTTCTGCCAGTAAATTTCATATTTAACAAAGTCAAAGCAAAGATAAACAGGAATAGCATAACTGCAACGGCACTTGCGTATCCAGCTTTCCAATCCTGGAAGGCTTTCACGTAAAGGTAATAACCCATCGTGGTTGTACTGTTATACGGACCTCCGCTTGTCATAACAAAAACCGGTGTGAACATTTTAAATGCACCAATCATAGAGATTATCAAAATAAAGAATGTGGTAGGGGAAAGAAGCGGCCATATTACATGCCAAAAAACACCGTTACTGTTTGCACCGTCTATTTCAGCTGCTTCCTTAAGTTCTGGAGAAATACCCGAAAGCCCTGCCATAAATATAATAGTATCAAACCCTATTTCGTGCCAGGAAACGTATATAACAATTGCAACAAGTGCAGGTGGGAAACTCAACAGCCATTTCACGGTAGGAAGGTGCAACATTGAGAAAAATGCATTGATAATTCCGTACTTCTCTTCATTAAACATCCACATCCAAACGATAGACGTTGCAACTAAAGGTGTGATATAGGCAATAAATATTCCAAGCCTGAAGAAACTCCTAAAACGAATGGGTTTCATAAGCAAAATTGCTAACACAAGAGAAATCGAGATTTGAAGTGGAACACTCATTGCAACGTATTCAACCGTTACAAGTACAGAATGCCAAAATTCCGGAGCATAAGGTGAACGGAAAAGAAGGTTTTCGTAATTTTGCAGCCCTATAAAATGCTTGGGACCTATCATATTCCAATCTAATGTGCTAATGTAAAAGACAAAAATGGAAGGAAAAATAGAAAACACCAGTAAAATTAGTGTAGCAGGGGAAATAAAAAGATAACCTGTAAGCGCTTCTTTAATGCGTTTGATTCTTTTTCTGCGTTTAGAAACTTCTTCGTTATATACCTCTTTTTCAGCCATACCATTCTCCTTTCTCGTTCTGCATTTTATTATATTCAAATGCACTTTTTTTGTCAAATTATATCCAATAATATCCAAATTTTACAGAATTCCAAACGGAGATTTTTCATCGTGAAACTCCACAATTTCAACTCCATCTACATAAGAAGTTAGTTTCTCTTTCATTGCAGGAACAAAGAATTTTTCTGAGTCAAAATGCTCAACATCAATCAGGTTAAGTCCTATCTCTTTTGAATGCACTGCAGTGTGATAAGTAATATCACCAGTTATAAAAACATCAACGCCGTTTGCCTTAGCTGTATCTATTAAAGAACTGCCGGCACCCGTGCAAAGTGCAACCTTTTGCACAGGCGAAGAAGGAGAACCTACATACCGTACATATCTTGCACCTAATTTTCTTTTAACAAATTCGGCAAGTTCTGAAAGAGCATACCTTTTACTAAAGCGGCCAACCATTCCTATTCCAGAAGCAGGAGTTATCTTCACTTCATAGATATCATAAGCAGGTTCTTCATACGGATGTGTTGTAAGCAATGCATTAATAACTTTTCCCAAATTTCTTTGCAAAACAACCGTTTCCACTTTCACTTCGTCCACATGAGTTAACTTTCCAATTTCTCCTATAAATGGATTAGTACCTTCAAGTGGCCTGAAAGTACCTGTTCCACTCACATTGAACGATGCTTTATCATAGTTTCCTATCTTCCCTGCCCCTGCATCAAATACCGCTTCACGAACACGTTCTACAAATTTTTCAGGTACGTAAAAAGAAAATTTGTAAACTTTTTCATTGGAAACTTGAAGCGGCTTTTCCTTTTCTATCTCAAGAACTTTTCCTACGTAATCGTTTAAGCCGCCTTCCGCAATGTCAAAATTCGTATGAGCAGCAATAACATTCAATCCATGTGAAATTGCTTCATACAACACAGGATTTTTCTGCCTGGTAATTTTTTTTAAAGCAAAGAATAAAATAGGATGATGCGTTAAGAGAACATTTGCTCCAGTTTCCTTTGCAAAGTTAACAGAACTTGCTGTTGTTTCCAATGCAAGGACAATTTTGCTGATTTCAGCATCTTCATCACCAAATTGAATTCCAGAATTGTCATAAGATTCTTGAAGAAAAAACGGCGCAAATTCATTTATACTATTCAGCAGTTCCTTTACTTTCATCTTTTGAATACTCCTTTTCCAAACGTGTATATGGAACAAGCCAAACAAACAAGCCAATTATCATTGATATTGCAGATTTTATCATTCCTTCTATATCAGGTGCATACGTTATTTTTGGCTCAAGAGGAATCTTCTTACCCGGCTTTAGATTTGGAGAAACATTTACTTGAGAATAGTGTGCCTTCATAATATTGGAACCAAATCTGATAAAAGAGAATAACACAATCATAAGTCCAATAAAAGAAACAATGTAAAAAAATAAACTTCCCCAAAAATCTTCGTTAGTCTCCTTTATGAGACGCTCTCTTTTTCCAAATCTTCCCTCTTTGCTTATGATCTTCCAGTGGTACAAAAAGATAAAAAGACCACCGACAAGTGCAAACAAACTTGAAAATAGCCCCGAATAAGCATAGCCTATATCTCTATTTTTTGAAAGGATATCTATAAGTAAATTACTTCCATTCAAGAGTGCAAAAATAAAGGTAATAAGGCCAACAAGACTTACCGCATAAAGATAAATGCTACGTAATACATCTGTCCGATTTTTCATTTCTCCCTCCCAAAAGAATGGCGCGCCCAGCAGGAGTCGAACCTGTAACCTACGGTTCCGTAGACCGTCGCTCTATCCAATTGAGCTATGGGCGCCTGTTCTATTATAATACAATCACTGCTAAACTCAAATATGGCGTCTCCTCCAATTGGCAAGCATAACTGCCAGTGCCTGTTCCCTGTCAATAAAAAGTGGAAACGAAACAAAGTCGTCACCAAAGCGTGTTCTAAATGAGGGAGTTTTAAACCTTCCGTCAAAGTAGTATATCTCAGCAATTTTAGTATCCTTCAAAAGTTCTGCTGCAACGTTTTTCATAATATATACTGAATACAACATAACCTGGCTTCTACTCTTACCGTAAAAGGACGGCACCACTGTGGGAAGTCTCACAAAATAAATTTCCTCATAATTCTCATAAAAAGATGTATCATAAAGATATAGATCAATCTCTCCATGTTCAGACTTTAGGTCTATTCCTCTTGCCTTTACATTGAATCCATTTCGCTTTAACAAAAAATATATCTTTTTCATCGTTTCTGTAGATGAAAATAACATTACTGTTTTTCTGCCGCTTATATGAACCTGCTCAAAGAAGCGCACAAACTCCTCAGTAAACTCGTCTCTATTTGGAGAATGCATAAACAGTGGAACAACAGAAATGTAATTACCGTTAAAAAGAGCGCTTTTTGTAATCTCATTACCGTTTACCCCGGTAAAGTCTTTAAGAACATTTTTCGAATCGTTTGCACTTAAAACTGGAGTAAAGAATAGTAAATCTTTTACTCTATGCTTAATTTCAGAGAAAACAACTTTTGCTCTTTTGTTGGCACCAAAAATTACCGGGCTATCGCCCCTCCGCTCCATCCAGAAGTATTCTTTTTCAAAAAATCCATCTAATAAAGGATTTTTGAAATTAGAAAATACTGTTTTTATTTCTTCGGCAGCCCACTTAACATCTTCACCAATGCTCCTATTTTCAAGTTCTCTAAAAACCTCTTTTATGCGCTCTGATTCCCTTTCTGGAATTCTGTAATAGTGAGCAAAAAACAGAAAATCATTTACAGAAAACCCCACTTTAGCAGAAAAAAATGCCTTTATTATCCTATATGAATTCAGGAAAATAAGATTTCTACCTGAAATATCGAAACTTTTGTTTAAGTCATTAAAAAAGAACGTGTGGCTTGTTATCACTAAATCGCTTTCTCTGGTCTTCTTTAGTGCTTCTTTAAGCGGACACACCTTTTCATACTCGCATTCCTCACTATTATCACAGAAAGAAAGGAGTCTAAGCAATGGATTACGCAATACATGAGTAGGTGCGTCTTTTAAAAGAAAATCCCTCGTTTTATAAAGATAAGAAAACAATGTAGCAAAATTCATCCTGAGGTTATCCGTAATGAGTTCTGGATGGGAAATAAGATATTCTATCTTTTTAGGACAAACAAACCTGCTGAAACTGTTCAAACAAAATGTCTTAACTCCTATTTTCTTTGCCTTATAGAGAATTTTATCCTTCAATGCGTTATCATACACAGAAACTATTGTCCTTCGGGAAATAGAAAAATCAACGATTGAGTCTATTAAATCATCACCCGGCGCTTCTTCTACATAAGATATTCCGTTCAAAAAATATTTTTCAATTACAGAACTCCTGTTTTGCACACCAAAAGGAAGGGTTTGGGTTTCGCTGCGACTTTCCATAGTCCAGTCAAAAATTTCTTCATCTTCATCTGGCTTCTCCCATTCATCACCAAAAATATTTTCAAAATGCCTCACAGGTTTTGAAATGTTTTTTATTCTATGTAACAAAAATGGGGAGGCATTTTCCCTTGCCTCTAATATTTTTCTAAACAATGAATAGAGCATCATTGTATCTGAAAGCGCTCTATGCGCTTCTTCTTTCTTTAAAGAAAGCGTTTTCACAAGATTTTGCAAACTGTGAGATGGTAGATCTGGAAAAAAGATTCTTGCAAGTTCCAGAGTATCAAAAAATTCATTTTCGAGTCTCTTACCCATAAACTTTTCTAAAAAAATACGGTCAAATGAAACATTATGTGCAATTAATGGGTAATTTCCTATAAACTTTTCAAACTTCTCCCTTATTTCTAAGGGATCTGGAGCATCTTCAACATCTTTGTATGTAATCCCTGTTAAGTTTGTGACTAATGAGGGAATATTCCTGTGTGGCCTGACAAATGAGTGAAAATGCTCAATAACCTCATTACCTTTTACTTTTATTGCTCCTATTTCTATTACCTCATCTGAATCCGGATTAAGGCCCGTAGTTTCAAGATCAAAAAATATTAATACAAGATCTTCTTTCTTCATAACAATACCTCAGAACCCTACTTTAAATAAACAATTGTGACTCCAAGGCCACCTTCATTCATACTTCCAGTTCTAAAATGGGCAACATGTGCTCGTTTCCTCAAATATTCCATTATAGCGTTCCGCAAAGCACCGCTCCCTTTACCATGCACTATATAAACAAACGGAAGTCCAACAAGATATGCTGAATCAAGGTATTTATCCAATGCATCTATCGCTTCCTCTACTGTGTACCCATGCAGATCAAGTTTCATTGGAACCTGCACATCTGGAATCTCTACTTTTTGTTTTGAACTATCAACAGGTTCATTTCCAACAATCTTTTTCGCTTCCGATTTAGATATATCAGAAAGAGGAAGTGTAGCCCGAATGCTTCCCATCTGTATTACCACTTTATTTCTACCTTCATCTTTTTGAATTACTATTCCCTGCCTTTTGAAACTCTTCACAAACACTAAATCCCCTTCTGAAATATCTTCCATTTTCAAAACTTCATTACTTTCAAATGGAAGGGTTTCCTCTTCAATTTTTTCTTTTGTTTTACGCACTTCACGTTCGATGTTTGCCCTGATTTGCTGAATTTTTTTCTGACTCTTTATCTCATTGGACAGTTCTTTCAGCATATTATCCATCTTTGTTTTTGTTTCTGCAACAATCTTCTTTGCCTGTTCATACGCTTTTTTGATTTCCTTCTTTTTCTTTATATCTATGCCACTCAACTTTTCTTCGTACATCTTTTTGAGACGCTCTATTTCTTGTTTATACTTCTCTATTTCATCACGGGATGCAGTGATATGCTTTTGATCCTCAGAAATCTTTGAAAGATACTGCTCAGCAAGAATGTGTTCCTCTGAAAGTTCTTTTCTGGCATTTTCCAGAATATCTTGCGGTATCCCAAGTTTCTCTGCAATGACAAATGCATGGCTTTCCCCGGGAACACCTATATAAAGATGGTATGTAGGTTTTAACGTATCTGTATCAAATCCTACAGAGGCATTCTTTGCAAATGTATATTCGTAAGGAAATTCTTTTAACCGGCTATGGTGAGTAGATACAACAGTCACGGCGCGTTTTTCATACAGTGCCTTCAAAACAGCAAAACCAAGTGCTGAACCTTCTTCGGGATCTGTTCCTGCTCCTAATTCATCAATCAAAACAAGAGAATTCTCATCTGCTTCTTTTAAAATTCTTATGATCTTTTTCATATGTGCAGAGAAAGTTGACAAACTTTGCTGTATACTCTGCTCATCACCTATGTCAGCAAAAACTTCTTTGAAAAAACCAATCTCTGAATCAGAATATGCAGGTATATGTAAACCAGATTCTGCCATTAAAGTGAAGAGTCCTATTGTTTTCAAAGTGACAGTTTTTCCGCCCGTATTAGGTCCTGTTATTATGAGCATATAATAATCCTCTCCAACAGAAACATCTATCGGTACAACTTTCTCTTCAGGAATAAAGGGATGCCTTCCCCTTACTATACTGATCTTTTTGGCTGTGGAAAGTCTGGGTTCAGAACTATCAGTATGAAGCGAATACTTTGCCTTTGCGAAAATAAAATCAAGATTATAGATAATTGAAAGTGCTTTTGCAATTTCTTCTTTTTTCTCCCGAATTTTCTCCTCTAATTCTAAAATAATTCTCTGTGTTTCCTCTTTTTCTTTTGCTACAAGATCTACAAGTTTGTTGTTTAAATTCACAACAGACAATGGTTCTACAAAAAGTGTTAACCTGCTGCTTGACTCATCCTGCACAACACATGGAAATGCATTTTTACCACTCTGTTTAATGGGAATTACATACCTTCCATTCCTCTTAGTTATAATCTGATCTTGAATAATTCCTTCATATGATTTGGAATATATTATATGCTGCAAAATAGTCTGAATTCTCGTATAAGTTGTATGAATCTCTCTTCGTATTATACCAAGAAGTGGAGATGCCCTTTCGGAAACAGTACCGTCTGGTTCTATTGTGTCCCTTATTTTATTTGTAATTTCCTTAAAAGAGATTATACCCGAGGAAATATTGAAAAGCAGAGGAAATTCACTCTTCTTGGATGAAATAAATTTTTTAATTTCAGAGAGCGTTTCAAGAACAGAAGCAACCTGCAAGAGTTCTTCGCCTGAAAGTATAGAAAGAACATTGATCCTTTCAAAAAGGGATTCCACTCCCAGAAATTCCATAAAAGGAAGAGTTCCAAACTCCTCGTAAAATAGTTTTGCTTCTGTTGTTTCTTTGAGTTTTTTCTGAGCAGTTTCAAAATCTTCAAATGGAACAAGGGAAAGTGCAATCCGTTTCCCACCGTTTGTTATACAAAACCTTGCAAGTTCTTCTCTTATCTTATAAAAATCTAACGCTTTCAGTGTGTCTTCGTGCATAAAAATCCTTTCAGTTCCTTAAAATCAAAGGTGTTAATAACATTCTCCGGGGTAAGCCATGCTCTGCGTAAGATTTTTACTCCATATTGCATAAAGTTCATATGTCCAACATTATGCGAATCGGTTCCTATGGAGAAAAATTCAACTCCTGCTCTTCTCGCCTGTTTTACAAGGCTTGCAGAAAGATCCATTCTTTTTGGAAACACATTTACTTCAAGGGCAACTTTGTTCTTTTTAGCAATAGAGAATACCCTGTTCATATCCAGAGAAAAACCACTCCTCATAGAAATTAGCCTGCCAGTTGGATGTGCAAGTATATTAGTATTCTTATTGGAAAGCGCTCTTTCAACACGCACGTTGTTTGAAGCAGCACTTTCCTCAAATCCCGTATGCATGGCTACAAGGACAACATCCAGCCTTTCTAATACATCGCTTGTAAAATCAAGTGAACCATCTTTCAGAATTTCCACCTCGCTACCCTTCAATAGATTAATTTCTCCTTCTTTATTTATTCTATCAATTATTTCCATTTCTTTCAACAATCGCTCCTCTGAAAGGCCATTTGCAATTTTCAGAGACCCAGAATGATCAGTAATCGCAACATATTCATAATTTCTAAAAATTGATTCTTCTACAATCTCAAATATAGAATTCGTACCATCACTAAAATTCGAATGGATATGTAAATCTCCCTTTATATCACTTTGTTCTACGAGTTCTGGAATAGCATTCCGTTCAGCAAGTTCAATCTCTTCCTCTCCCTCTCTAACCTCCGGGGGAATATATTGAAGACCAAGCAACGAATAAAACTCCTCCTCACTTTTTGATTCAACAAGAACATAGCCATTTTTTGAAATTGAAAATCCTTTTGCCTTTGCAATTTCTCTGAGTTTAGACACATGCAACCTTGAACCCGTATAATAAACAAGAGCACTATAAAAGTACTTTTCAGGCACTATAAGAAACATCAAACGAATATTTCTTGAATCTTTCAATGCAATAAAATTTTGTTTTTCTTTCTCTATGCGCTTGTAGGAAACGCTTCTCTTTATAATTTCAAGCGCCCTCTCTCCTGAAACAACAAAATTAATATTTTTTACCGTTTCCTTGCCTCTTCTTACGCTTCCTGCAATCTCCACCTGTTCCAGCCCATTTTCCAGAAGGAGTCTTTTAACCGAATTTCCGTAAGAGAAACCTTCAAAAAGGGTAAGTTCTTTATAATCCTTTTCGTAAAGCAGAAGACTCCTTCTAACCTGCTCCTCGAAACGTATACCAAAATCGTTTCTATAGCGTATCGCATTTAAATTTCTCCTGAGATCAGAAATGGAATCCACACCAAGAAGATTGTAAAGTTTCAAGGCACTGTCAGGCTTTATACCGGGCAGAGTTGCGATCATCCGCAACCCTTTAGGTATCTCCTCTTCCAATTTTTTCTTAAACGAAAAACTATTTCCACTAACAAGCATCTCCTCAATGTCGAAAATGACCTGCTCTGGAAGGAAAGTAAGTCTTTCCTTATCCTTTACCGTTTCATCCATAGCAGCCACAGAATAGGCACTTTTTTCATATAGAGAAGCAAGACTTCTTTCTTTTTTCAAGAGAAGCATTGTTCTAACATCCATCAAATTGAGATATATTTCCCAATTTGTCATTCTTTTCTCAGTTTGCCTCCCACTTTAGATTTCAACACTCTGTCGAGTTGTTCTATAAAACCTTCCAATTCCTCCCTTTTCATAGTTCTGTTCTCTGCAAAAAATTCAAGTGAATACGCAAGGTTCTTTTCATTTTCAGCAAGTGGCTTTCCGGTATATATATCAAACAACACTACATTTTTAAGTTCAGGCGGTGCAACAGAAAGAATGAGATCCCGCACACATTTTTCACTCACATCTCTATCAACAACAACCGCTATATCCATTTTTAGTGGAGGATAAACTGGAAATTCTTTAAACTCCTTTACGACTTTGTGTTTTTCAAATAGAATAGGTACAGAAAGTTCTCCATAGAGAATTCTTGATTTAATTCCGAAATTCTTAACAACATCAACATCCACTTCCCCAATAATTCCTATTTCTTTCCCGTCAAGATAGATAAACGCTGTCCTGTACGGATGAAGATATCGAGTTTTTCCTTCTTTAAACTCCGGAGTAATGCCAAGATCAGAAAGCAGTGTCTCAAAAATTCCCTTGATATAATAAAAATCATAAGGAACCCGGATTCCAAAAGGATTAGTTTCTACTCTATCACCGGTTAATATTATTCCTATTTTATCTTCCTCTTTGTAATTTTTCCCGTTAAAGGAAAACACTTTACCTATTTCAAAAATTGCAATGTTATCTGTGCCATTTTTCTTATTAGTCTCAACAACACTCATCAGCACCGGAAAGAGAGAAGGCCTCAAAATGCTCATCTCTTCGCTAAATGGGTTTACTACTTTTGCAACATCTTTTTCGTCAATTCGAGAGTTTTCCAGAATCTTTCTCCCTATTAACGAGACAGTTTGCACCTCAGTAAGGCCTGTTTTCACAAGCAAATCTCTAAGCAACCATAAAAATTCTTCCTCTTTTGTGCGTTCTGCACTCTTCAAGTACCCGGTGAGAAGTTCTTCTCCAAAAGAATTGTAACCTTTCATTCTTAAAATCTCTTCAATAAGATCCACTTCAATATTAATATCTCTTCTGAAAGAAGGGGGTTTAACCTCCAAGATTTCTCCTTTGTCTTCGTAATCAAAACCCTCAAAATCAAAATATTTTTTAACTTCGTCTGAAGAAAGATCTTCACCAAGAAGTTTTCCTATTTTCTCAAAGCGAATTGAAACCGGTTTCTCTCGTTTAAGGTAATTTGCTATATTGCTACCAAATGCTTTGCCGCCTGCCTCTTTTAAAATAAGTTCAGCAGCAAATAGAGAAGCATTTTCCGGAAATAGCGGATCAGTACCCTTTTCAAATAGCACCGAAGCATCAGTCATAAGATTTAAACTTCTTGCGCTTTTCGATATGCAGGAAGGTGTAAAGTAAGCGCTTTCCAAAAACACATTCTTTGTGGTATCTGTAACTTCCGTATCCTCTCCGCCCATCACTCCCGCAAGTGCAATAGCACGTTCGCTATCCGCAATAACAAGATTCCACTCGTTGAGTTCCCTTTCCACTCCATCAAGCGTCTTTAACTTCTCTCCTTTCTCTGCTTTTCTCACGTAAACTACCTTTTTTATCTTATCAAGATCAAAAGCATGCAGAGGTTGACCGTAAAACTTCAAAACGTAGTTTGTAATATCAACTATATTATTGATTGGCCTTGATCTAAGCATAAACAACTTTCTTCTAAGTTCATAAGAAGATTTTTTTACCTCAACGCCAGATATCTTGCGCCCTGAGTAGAAAGGAGCAAGTTCAGGTTCCTTAACAAAAACTGGAGTGTCTGTGTTTCCGCACAATTCCAGAGAAATTTCAGGTTTAAATTGAGAGAAATCTGCTTTTCTGTTTTCTCTTCTCGCATTCATAATTTCAATCCATCTTGCTATTCCTATAACGTAAAAGGCATCAGCCCTATCTGGAAGTAGAGAAAAGGATAAAAATGTATCCTCTACGGGAAACAGTTTTTCAAACGGTTCACCCAGAGGGGTATCGCCCGGAAGAACCAAAATACCTTCTTTTTCTTCACTGCTTAAAATTTCGCCATCTAAACCTAACTCTTTATAGGAACAGAGCATCCCCTCAGATTTTTTTCCATTGAAATCTCTCGAAGTGATTTCTAAACCGTTTGCAATTTTTCCATGAGGAACAACGAAAGGTACAACATCACCATTTTTGATGTTTGTTGCTGCAGTTATTACATGGTATTTTCTTTCCCCGGTAAAAGCGTCAAGTTCAAACAATTTTGTTCCGCTTATGGGAGAAAGGTTTTCTACCCTTACTGTGATTACATTTTCAAACTTCTTTTCAGTCTTTACAATTTCCTCAACTTCAAGCCCAAGTAAAGTAAATTCTTCTGCAAGTTTTTCGGCTGTATAATCAAAAGGCAAAATTTCTTTCAGCAATTTCATTGAAACAAGCATTTATATCACCTTCCTTTATCTAAACTGATCCAGGAATCTCAAATCATTCTTATAGAAAAACCTTATGTCAGGTATATTGTATTTTACCATTGCAATCCTCTCTATGCCCCAGCCAAACGCAAACCCTTGATACTCCTCAGGATCTATTCCAGCATTCTTTAAAACATTAGGGTGAACCATACCAGAACCTCCCATTTCAAGCCAACCTCCGAAATTTATCGAAGTCTCAGCACCAGGTTCAACAAACGGGAAATAAGATGGATTAAATCGGACTTCTACATTTTCTCCAAACATCTTTTTAACAAACTCTGAAAGAGTACCTTTCAAATTTTTAAATGTGACATTTTTATCCACAACAAGCCCTTCAACCTGATGAAAAATTGGAAAGTGGTGCGCATCAGGTGGATCTTTCCTATAACATCTACCCACCGCAATTATTCGAATTGGAGGTTTGTATTTTTCCATTGTTCTTACTTGAATCGGTGATGTTTGAGTTCTTAGAAGGTATTTATTCAAAAGGTAAAAGGTATCCTGCATATCACGAGCAGGGTGGTATTCAGGAATATTAAGGGCTTCGAAATTGTAATACTCCTCTTCAACTTCAGGGCCAGTCATTACATCAAATCCCATGGAGAGAAATATTTTTTCAACTTCCAGCATTGTTTGAGTAAGTATGTGAAGTGCACCAGTTCTCAACTTTAACCCTGGTACAGTTATATCAACCTTTTCTTTAA
Organism: uncultured Caldisericales bacterium; assembly: GCA_964465465.1. GTDB lineage: Bacteria > Caldisericota > Caldisericia > Caldisericales > Caldisericaceae > AUK232. The sequence goes on along the minus strand of CAYXJW010000030.1, from coordinate 14,790 downwards.
CAAGTTTTTTAAGTTTCTGTTCGTTCTCTTTTTCGGCAATTCTCTTCTTAATTTCTTTTTCAAGAAATTCTTTCAACGCATTTATACTTTCTCCAAACGATTTTCTATTTTCTTTTGGAACATTCTTCAACTCCTTAAATAGGAGTGCTACTTTCCCTTTTCTTCCGAGAAAATACTTTTCGATATTTTTTAACTCATCAATGGAGTTTGTCTTTATTCTTTCACTAAACTCCTTTTTAATCTCTTCAATTTTTTCCCTCATCAATACCTCCGATCCAATATGATTAATAAATTGTATGACAAACAGGCGAATTGTCAAATAAACATCAATTTATTATAATAACATTAATGAAAAAATTCGCATACGCAAAAATAAACCTTACCCTTGAAATTTTAAAAGAAAAACCTGATGGATACCATATGATAAAATCCGTTTTCCAAAAAATATCCCTGCACGATACGGTGGAGATGTTTGAATCCTCAAAAAACAGAGTTATCTTCACTGGATTTACTCCAAATGGAAAAACAACAGTAGAAAAAGCAATGCAATTATTTAGAGAAAAAACAGGCATAAAAACTGCCTTTTATATAAATGTAAAGAAAGAAATCCCGATAAAAAGTGGACTTGGAGGGGGAAGTAGCGATGCAGCAGCAATTCTCATTATGCTAAACAAATACTTCAAAAATCCTATCAAAACGAAGGAACTTATACAACTTGCAAAAAGAATTGGTGCTGATGTCCCGTTCTTTTTAAATGGGAAAACGGCAATCGTAGAAGGAATTGGAGAAAAAATAACGCCTATAAATGCTAAAATCGGAGACTATTTTGTAATCATAGCAACGCCAAAATTCGGATATTCCACAAAAGAGGCATACGATTTGTTTGATAAATATGGAAAACAGGGAGAAAAAAATTACACGGAGAGAGTACGAAAATGTCTAATTGAAAAGTGCACAAATTTTGAAAAATTTTTGTACAATGATTTTGAAAATGTATATGAAAAGATTGATGAAAGATTTACAAAGTTTAAAAACAAACTATTCAATATAACTGAAAAAAATTTTCACCTTACAGGCTCAGGATCTGCAATGTTTTCAATTTACAGAGAAAAAGCCAATGCTGAAAAAGACAGAGAAAAACTATCCAAAAGCGGGATTAACGTGATTATTTCCAAATTCAAATAGTGCCTTTGTTCACTCTGATTTCCATATTTTTATAAATCATTCCTACATCAAACAGCGTGATCATTCCTATAGGTCTCTGATTTCTATCCCCTGATTCTGTAATGATAATAGCATCAAGTTTTTCTCCGTTTCTGTGATAGATCTCGAAAATTTCAGCAACTTTGAAAATGTCCGTATCTTTTGAAACAAATTGACAATTATCCCTGTGTTCCATATAACTTGCAACATTTTCTATTTTTGAGTTCCTCAAATCCACCGTAAGGTTTTCAGAGATATAACGAACAATAGCCTCTGCCGTTGCTAAAAATAGAAAATTGCTTTCGCTGTAAATCGGGATTTTCGAAAAATCGTTGTCTTTCATAATTTTAATCACCCTTGCAACACTTTCATTTGCCTCAGCGATAACAATTTCTTTTTGAAACATAGGAATGACAGGCGGTGGAGCTTTTAATTTTTTCAAAATTTCCCTTGCCTGCAGAACAATTCTTTCAGAAGGAATTGCAATAATTTCACCCGTGGAGCGGTGCACAATTGCATTTCTCAAATCACCTATCTGTTTTAAATCCTCTTCATACTCTCTAACAATCCTATTGAACTTTGCAGAACGTTCTACCAGCTCGTGGTAACTCACCCATTTTTCTTCGTGAAGGGAAACACGAAGAAAATGATCTATTTCATTGTAAAGTGAGATAAATTCTTCTGCCCGATTTTCTGCACCGTTCATAATCCAAGTTCTTCTGCTATCTCCTGCATTGCTTTTAAAGAAATTTCAAAAAATTCAGAAAGCGGAATATTAAGTTCTGTTTCACACGTCTTTATCTGGTCTCTGTTCGCACCTGCAGCAAACCTTTTATCCTTAAATTTCTTTTTAAGAGATTTCACTTTAACAGTGGAGAGTTTTTTATCTGGCATTACAAGTGCAACGGCAGTGATAAAACCAGTAAGAGGATCAACTGCAAAAAGGGCTTTATCAAGCAAACTGTTTCTTGGAAATCCATGCGCTTCATTGTGAACTTTCACCGCATGCACTATATCATCTGGAAGTCCCATCTCAGCAAGCCATTCCGCACCTATTATGCTGTGTTTTGTTGGATCTTCTTTCGTAACTTCGTAATCAATATCATGAAGCAAACCAGCAATTCCCCACTTTTCTTCATCTTCACCAAGCCTTCTTGCAACAGCCCGCATCACTGCTTCCGTAGCAAGCATATGCTTTATCAGATGATCATCATGAACACGTTTCTTTAACTCATTAAAAAGTTCGTCCCTATTCATTTCATACCTCCTTCATAATTTCTCTAATTTTAAAAGTATATTCCTTTATCATCTTTTGAACAACATCTTTATCCATTTTTCCACGTCCAGTTTGAACGTCAAAAAGTTTATCTGGGAATTTTAAATGATCCAAATCAAAACCATTGTCAACCTTTATTCTGTACTTCAAAGCATGGATTTTTCTTCCAAGTTTAAATAAATCATCTGCGTTCATACTAATTCCAACGGCATCAAGGGCTTCAAGCACAACCTCTTCGGTATAAATTTTTCTCGCAAATAGGCAGATAGTAAGTGAATTCAAAACGAACCGCCATTCTTCTTCCTTTATGAGAAGATCTATTTCCGCAGAAGGATCTGCATTCATATCACCTTTTATTATTCTTTCGTCAAGTGAATATCCTGCACTATCAAGATGAGAGTGTCTCACTCCCATTAAGAAACCGAGAAATCCGTCCCTTCCTGTCATATACCCGGGAGAACCATTCTTTCCGAAATTAATTGCAAACTCCTTTCCTCCATATTTTTCTGAACAGAACGCCGAACCGTTATTTAAGTCTTTAAAGAATTCGTTTTCCTCGTTTAACATTTTGTAGAGCACTTTTTCATAAGTACCAGCATCACCAAAATTTAACACAAGCCCATCAGTTTCTTTTACTCCAATAATTCCCCTTTCAAATGCCTCAGTAGCCCAGGCAAGGGTAACACCCGTTTCCATCACATCCCATCCAGCACGCTCTACAATGTAGAGGAGTTTAAGTAAGGCATCAGGTCTGTTAATACTCAAATTAGTACCCATCGCATAAATTGGCTCGTAATCATAAGGAATTTTAAAACTCTTATAATGTATGTTGTCCTCGAACGGTTCTCTCAGTACACCGAGATGAATACACCCCACTGGACAATTAGCACAAGCGATTTGCTGTGCAAGATAATTTTTCGACATATTCTCACCAGAAAGCGCATCCGCACTTTCAAAATAACCCTGGGAGAAGTTCCTTGTAGGAAGGGAATTTATGCTATTCAAAGGTAGAACATTCTGTGGAGTTCCAAGATCGTGATATTTCTTCATTGCTGGAGATTTTACTGCATCCCAGAATATTTTATTGTAAACTTTATTAAACTTACCAAAATTTTCAAGTTTATGCCTTTTGCTTCCAGAAATAACCACTGCTTTTAAGTTTTTACTACCAAAAACTGCACCCAATCCAAGCCTTCCAAAATGCCTCCCGATATCCACTGACACGTTAGCCATCAATGCCTGATGCTCACCTGCAGGTCCTATTCTAATAATGCTTCTTTTTCCAACCCCTTCCACACGGGAATGCAAAATTCGTTCAGTTGCAAGAGCAGACTGCCCCCATATTGAATAAGCCCTATGGAACTCAACTTCCTCATCTTTTATGACAATAAACACTGGATATGGTGCCTTCCCGGTAATTATGATGGCAGAAATCCCTGCATCGTACATAGACATAAACAGCCTTCCACCTGCATGGGATTCTCCCAGGTTTCCAGTAAGCGGTGATTTAAACATTGCAATCGTTTTGGTGGATATAGGGAAAATGCCATTTAAAGGTCCAATTGATAGAATAATTGGAGAATCTGGAGATAGAGGATCAATGCTTTTTATGTTCATATCAAACAAAAGTTTAGTTGCAACACCCGTACCTCCAAGATATTCCTTATAAATCTCACTATTCTTATAAACCTCACTTTTAAAAGAAGAAAGATCAATTCGCATAATTTTGTTATTCATCGTCTCCCACCTCCACAAGTGCAAGCACACCGTTTGGACAGTATTCAGCACAAATCCCACATTGATGGCAAACAAGCGGTTCCCTTGCAACAGGATCCCACTGCATTGCATTTAAAGTGCATGCTTCCACACATTTATAGCAATGAATACACTTCTCTTCATGGAAAATAACTCCACCCCCGGCGCGGACGGTAAGTGCTTCGGTAGGACATGCATCAGCACAATCTGGGTGAAGACAACCCGTGCAAATTCGTATAGAGAAAGCGCCCTCAACTCCTGCGTAGTTCTTTACCCTCATTGCAGAGAGTTTTGTTGTAGCAATATGAAAATAAGTTCGTGAACAAGCAAGCATACAGGAATAACATCCAATACACTGCGCCCTGTTTACTACACGCATAACTTTTCTCATTTCTTCCTCCTGTAAATTTTGTAATCCATTTCTGGAAATATACTATCTTTATTCTCGATATACTCTAAAAATTGTTCATCAACTAAACCTCTTTTCAGCATGTCGGTAAGTTTATAAAATACCTTTATGTGAAATTTTTCAATCTCCGTTGCATAATTTTCAGCAGTTCCCATAGTTATCAGAAAAGCCCAGTCACTACTTTCAGCAAGCATTAATTCCCTTGCCATCTGATTGAGAATTCTTCTCTGGATTTTATCGGGACGTTTGTATTTTTCTGCAAAATCCTTCATTGTTTCTCCCATCTTATAAAGATAAGTATAAATCCAATCCGTCTTCTCGTTTAACCATACTTTAAAATATCCACCATCGCCCCAGGTAGATGGAGCAGGTTGAGAAAGTTGATTAACAGGGTAAAGGTTAAGATAATCAGACGGTGTTATGGTTTCAAGAACATCGGAGTAGCGATATATTTTTTCAAGTAAATATTCTAAAAAGTCAGGCCCTTCAAACCACCAATGCCCAAAAAGTTCCGTATCAAATGGCGCCACGATTATGGGCTCTCTATTCATAACTGAAAGTAGATATTCAGCCTCCCTTTCTCTATTAAACATAAAATTTCCCGCGTGGATTTTTGCCATTTCAATCGCCTTTTTTCTATCGTATAAACCTTTTTTATCAAGAGGAACTGAACCTGTAATTCTATGCATCTTAATACCAGAATCAAACCTAAATCCCCCGGGATGCAAAAAGTTTTTTACTTCTTCCTCGCTTAAATCATATCCAATGTCTCTATAAAATTCTCTATAATTAAAATCTCCAGGATAGCCTTCTTTTGCACTCCACACCTGTTTGGATGCTTCCGGATCCCGCGCAAAAAATGCAACTCCGTTTTCACTCACAACAGGTGCATGCACTCCATAAATAGGGGAAGGTTCTCCGTAAAGAAGCCCATGGGTATCCAGAAAAGTAAACTTTATTCCGTTATCCGCAAGAATTTTATCAATACCGGGTGTATAGGCACATTCACCAAGCCAGATACCCTCAGGAAGTTTGCCGAACATTCTTTTGTATTCATTTACTCCTGTTTCTATCTGTGCATATCTGCATTCGTTATGAAGTTCCAAAGGTAAAATTTCATGAGTTGCGCTGCACGTAATTATCTCAATAAAACCTGATTCTTGAAGAACTTTAAATCCATCTAAAATATTCCCGTTGAGTCTTAAAAATTCTTTCTTCAACAAAGAAAATCTCTGCACATAAAAATCGAGGATAGACTTTTTTGATTTGTCCTTTTCCAGCGTATACCTGTGTTTAGCAAGTGAAATTCTACTGTTCAGATACCGAGCAAATCGCCCTGAAAGGAGATCGTCGGTAAGCATATTTGCAAGAGGTGGTGTTATAGATACCGTTATTCTGAATTTTATCCCTTTTTCCAATAATCTATTGAAACTAATCAAAAGCGGGAGATATGTTTCAGAAATAGCTTCATACAGCCAATTTTCCTCTAAAAAATATTCTTCCTCTGGATGTTTTACAAAAGGAAGATGAGAATGAAGAACTATTGCAAGGTATCCTTTTTTCTTCATTTACCTTTCCTTGGGAACTCTTATGTATTTAACTGTTTTCGCAGTTTTCTCTGTTTTTTTACTCTTTTCTTTCAACTCGTTTACATTCTCTGGAACCTTATTTTTCAATTCATTCCCGGATTTCTTCCTTATATCCGTCCAGATTACTGTTTTATTGCGAGATGGTTTACTTACAGGAATAACAATTTCTGGAGACTCAGCAATCTTCCCAAATCGCCCATTCTTCACTGCTCCTATTTCTGCATGAACCCTTTTACCTTCCTCCAAACTCATATACCCATTACCTGTTTCTGACATAAGTGGAATTTCAATAATACTTTTTCTACCTTCTTTTATACGAAGAGTGAGTTCTTTGCTCTTTGCTTTCTTTACCTCCCAATGCACAAAAACAGTTCCCGGTTCTTTTGGAAGTATTTGCACAAAGTTTTTACCTAACGCTTGCGGCAATTTCTCATTTTTGAGGTTTTCTTCAAACTTTTTCATTTTTTCAAGTGGATCTTTCTTTTTCATAATTGCCTCAATAAGAGCACGCTTATTCATTTTGCTTCTCCCTTTTATGCCGTAAACTTTTGCAATTCCCATAAGTTCCTTTTTGGTCATTTGCTCATACTTTTTCATTACCATCACCTCTTCTTGAATTTGTACCCTCTTGGAATTACCACTATTCCCGACGGAGAAACATGAAACCGTTTTTTGTCAACTTCAACGTTAAAACCTATAACTTCTCCATCAGGCACATTTACAAGTTTATCAATTATAGTCCGCCTAATTTTAACGTTTTTTCCTATGACACAATCATTAAATATGATTGAATCCAAAATTTCCGAACCTTCATCTATTCGCACATTTGGAAAAATTACAGAGTGGTGAACATTTGCTCCAACAACAATTGAACCATCTCCTAAAAGAGAATTCGTTGCATTTCCATAAATCTCTTTTCCGTTGCGATTAACAGAAGCAAATTTTACAGGAGGATACTGTCTTGCATGAGTAAAAATAGGCCATTCTTTATCGTAAAGGTTTAACTTTGGAATAGGTGAAAGTAGATCCATATTTGCTTCATAAAAAGAATCGATTGTTCCCACATCCTGCCAGTATTTTTCATTTCCGTTTTCGTCAATAAATCTATATGCATAAACAGAATACGAATGGTGTATTGCATAAGGTATTACATCTTTTCCAAAATCATGAGACGAAGTGGAAATTTCTGCATCATGAATAAGAAGTTTTTTTAACGTTTCTGCATTAAACACATATATCCCCATAGAAGCAAGAGAATATCCAGGCTTATCAGGAATTTCCGGAGGATCTTTTGGTTTCTCTTTAAAAGCAATTATCCTGTTTGAAGAATCCACATGCATAACCCCAAAGGCAGATGCCCTGGATTTTTGAACCAAAATTGCACCTATTGTAATATCTGCTTTGTGAGAAATGTGATAAGTAAGCATCTCCCTGTAATCCATTTGATAGATATGGTCACCAGAAAGAACTATAACAAATTTTGCCTTTTCTCTATCCACAAAATACAAATTCTGAAAAACAGCATCTGCAGTTCCGGTGTACCACCTTTCACCAAAACGCTGCTGCGGAGGTATATCCATTATGTATTCACCAAACATACCACTTAGAAAATTCCAGCCCACTGCAAGGTGTCTGCTCAAAGATGCAGATTTATATTGAGTAGCAACAAGGATTTTTCTGAAACCAGAATTTACACAATTGCTTAACGTAAAATCAATTATTCTATATTTTCCCCCAAACGGCACAGCAGGTTTAGCCCTTTCCTCTGTTAGAGGATAAAGCCTCTGCCCTTTTCCTCCGGCAAGCAAAAAAACGAGTGTTCTTTTAATATCCCTTACGCTGCATTTCATTTTTTCCTCCTTGATTTATTATACAAGCATTTTCTCTAATGTAAAACAAAAAAATACTCTTGACATACGAATATTTGTTCGTATAATCTATGTATGAATAGGATAGTGATGCATGCGGATATGGACGCATTCTTTGTCTCAGTAGAGGTTAGAGATAAACCATGGCTAAAAGGAAAGCCTGTTGCAGTAAGCGGCGATATCTCTACACGTTCTGTAATTGCAACTGCTTCTTATGAAGCCCGAAAATGTGGGGTACATTCTGCAATGCCGATATTTAAAGCATTGAACTTATGCCCAAACCTAATATTGATAAAGGCGGATCACAAAAAATACGAAGAGGTATCAGCAAAGATAATAAAAACACTCAGTTCTTATTCTCCATCAGTAGAAACTGCTTCAATAGATGAGGCATTTTTGGATTTAACATACATAAGCAAAGATTTCGAAGAGGCTAAAACAGTTGGAGAAAAAATAAAAAATGAGATACACGCAAAGTTCCGTTTACCTCTTACAATAGGAATTTCTTCAAACAAACTTTTATCAAAACTTGCATCAAAAATAGGAAAGCCCAATGGTTTAAAAATTATCTTACCAGAAGAAAAAGATTTGTTTTTGAAAAATACACCTATTGAAAAAATAAGTGGAATAGGCACAAAAACGGCAAAACTGTTGAAACATAAATTTGGAGTTCAAACGCCTGGAGACCTCAGAGAAATCCCGCTTCTTACACTTTATTCAACATTTAAATCCCGCGCAATTTTCCTATATAATGCAGCCCGTGGCATAGACACCACTCCCATAATTCCAGACTATGAAAAAGAGCATCAGAAATCGATAGGAAATTCAATGACACTGCCATTTGATACGAATAATACCTCTTACCTGTATTCCGTATTAAAACACCTATCTTACGTAGTTGCAAAAAGACTGAGAGAAAACAAACTCTATGCACAAAACATCATAATCACAGTTAGATATTCAGACTTTCGCACAATTACAAGACAGGTAAAAATTCGTCCAACAAATACAAGTAAAGTAATTTACCTCATATCGATTAAAATCCTGAAAGAAGTACAACTTAATAGAAAAATAAGGCTACTCGGTATAACCGCCTCAAACCTCATAAGTTCACCGGTAATAACACTATTTGAAAGTTTTGATAAAAGGGAAGAAATCATAGACAAAGCAATGGATATACTAAAAGCAAAATACGGTAAAAACATTACAAACTATGCAACTTTGATGAACATTAAACAACGTACTTAAATCCAATTTTACCTACGGCAAATGAGCACAGAAATCACACTTGCAAATAGAGAAGAAATGTATTAAAATTTTAGCAAATATTATGGATAATAATAGCTATTACAAGAACTCAATACCAAACATGCTCAGTATGAGTAAATACTCGTATTGTAGAAAGATAAAAAATTTTAAACACAAACACCATGCAACAGATACAAATAAAAACTGCTTTTTTCCCTGATATGCGGAGGCAAGCAGAACAATGAAAAGATCCAAAATTAAACCATTGATACTTACTGCAATTCTGACGGGTACAGTTTTAATGGCAGCCATAATCACAAAACAGCAAAACAGAATAACTCCAGAACTTACAATAAACTCCCTGACATTTTACCCATTTAAACCCACAACAGAGTCAATTGAAACAATAAAATTTCAACTCAAAAATACAGGAAGCATCGCGGCAAAAAATTTTACAGTATGTCTCAAAGATAACGGCAATATAGTAAATGAGGAATTCGTTAAAACGCTTTCACCCGGGAAAGAAATGGAAATAACATTTGACTATGAATTTACTACACCGGGAAATCACACTCTAACGGTAAAAATAGACTGCACAAACACATTAGAGGAATCAAACAAAAGAAATAATACCGTTAAAATACATTTTAATGTAGCACAAAACCCGGAAAAATCACTCATTTATAAGACAAAATTAGGTAAAACATGGTTCTCTACAAATTACGGTGGCTCTTCTCCTGCAATTTTCAAAAATAAAATCTACGTCGGCGGAAAAAACAGATGTTTCTTTTGCATAAATAAAGATTCAGGCAAAATAATATGGGAATTCAAAGTTAAAGATGCTGGTATCTGCCCTGGAATTTATACAACTCCTGTATTTTACAATGGAAATGTATATTTTGGAACAACAGGAACAAATTCTATTGAATCATGTGGACATATATATGCACTGAATGCAGAAACTGGTAAAGAAAAGTGGCACTTTGAAACCGATGCTGATGTGTCTGCTATAAAAATATACAACGGTGAACTGTTTGCCCTTGACAGAAACGGAAATTTGTATTGCCTCAACGCATCAATTGGAAATTTAGTTGGAAAAATTAAGACAAATGAAATGAGTGATATCCTGTGCACGTCATTGGCAACAGAAAATAACAAACTGTTTCTAAAAACAGAATGCTTTGATTATATCTATCTAACAGCATTCGAAGCAGACACGAAAAAGAAAATCTGGTCAATCAAAATCCGAAAGAGTTCCTCTGATATGCCCGGAACAGTAATTACATTGAATGGACTTATTTATCTCAATGGAAAATACTGTGTGGACGCAAATACAGGGAAAATTCTATGGATAAACAAAGCAAGTTGTGGTCTTTCCGTACTCGATAAATATCTATTTGTTCTCACAAAGGATGGGGAACTCTACAAAATAGATCTAACAAACGGAACAACAATATGGAAAGAAGCAATTGAACCATCAACAGCACCGTTATATGCAAAAGACAACACCATCGTAATAGGAACGACTTCTGGAAACGTGTATCTTATAAGCGAAAACTACGGGGAAATTATAGAAAAATTTAAAACAAACTCCACAATAACGGTAAGACCCCTTCTATATAAAAACCACGTTTATATAGTTGCAGAGGACGGTTATCTTTACTGTTTCAAAAAATAACTTTGCAAAACAAATTTTTTCTATAAAATTAACCTATGGCAAGGATCTTGTATATTGCAATCGGTGGAGCTATAGGAGCACTGCTAAGATATTTTATATCAGGCATAGCGTATAGGCTTATGGGAGCAACTTTTCCTTATGGAACGCTTTCAGTAAACCTCATAGGATCTTTCTTTATTGGATTCCTTTTCGAAGCACTTGGAGAAAGTTTAATTTCTCCAGATGTAAGAATGATGATTTTTATTGGAATACTTGGGGCATTTACTACATTTTCAAGTTTTAGTCTTGAAACTGTAAACCTGATGAGAGATGGAGAATTTCTCCTTGCACTATGGAATGTACTGCTAAACAATGTATTGGGAATAGGTCTTGCATTTTTGGGTGTAATTATTGCCAAAATTTTAATAATAAAATAAGGAGGTGTAAATGAAGTTACCAGAAAACGGAACTCTTCTCAGAATTTTTATAGGAGAAACTGATAAATACAAAGGAAAACTTCTCTATGAAGCAATTATACAAAAAGCGAGGGAACTCAACCTCGCTGGAGCAACAGTTTTTAGAGGAATTTTAGGATTTGGCGCCCACAGCAGATTACATTCCGCTAAATTTCTGAGACTCTCAGAAGATGAACCTATTGTAATAGAAATAGTTGATTCGCGTGAGAAAATCGAGCAATTAATTCCATTCCTCGATGAAACGGTAGATGAAGGCCTTATTACAATGGAAGAAGTCAGGGTAATAAAATATAGACACAAAAATTCCTGACTCCTTCACAAATTTTTATTTGACAGAATATTTGTAAAATTTCTTGCCATTTAAGAATATTTCTTCTATTTTTCCTTCACTTTCCAGAAGTTCGATGTACTTCAATATCTCGTCTCTGTGTATTCCCAATCCATCTGAAAGATCTTGAATCGTTTGTGGTCTTATTTTTATACTTCCCACAATCGCATTTTCAACGTTTTCCCTATAGGCAGCATTCGTTTTCCTATTAAAAGGTTTTATTATTTCAGCTCCGTGTCCTATAACACTTTTTGCAAATTCCAATTCTTCAAAAGAAAGAGGTTTTGCAAAGCCAAAAGCAGGAGGACGAACAACAGTATTAATCTGGATTTTATCCGCCCGTATTCTGTCAAGCACTCTTGATAGTTGCTTGTAATTCTCCTCGGTATCATTTACTCCTTTGACAATCATTATCTCTATAAGAATCGTGCCTCTAAATTCCTCCCCAAGGAGCCTGATTCCTTCAATAATTTTTTCAGTGTTAACGCCCTTTGCAGGCTGATTGACACGTTTTAAATATTTATCATCTGCTGCATCAAGTGTGCATTTTATAAGATCGGCAGATTTCAGTTCGTCCCTTACTGAACGAAGATAAAGTAAAGTAGAATTTGTAAGTACGGCAACAGGAACAGTGGTCATCTTCTTGATTTCCTGAATCATATACCCAAGTGCAGAATTTAACGTAGGCTCCCCTGAACCAGAAAAAGTGATGTAATCAAGAGGGCCTTTGTGCTTTTGTAAAAAATCTCTTAACTCAGATAGTATTTCCTCTGCTGGTATATACTCCCTACGCTGAGTTGTAAGCAGAGTCGTTTTTGCAACTTCACAGTAAACACAATTAAAACTACACACTTTAAAAGGAACAGGATCTATTCCAAGAGAAACCCCTAATCTCCTTGAAGGTACAGGCCCATATATATGCTTGTATTCCATACATTACCTCCTTAAAGTTCCCCGCCTAATGGCGGGGAACTCATTAGATCCTACTTTTCTAATTTTTCCAACCTTTCAAGAAGTTTCTTCGTTCGTTCTGAAAGAACACGTACCGCCTCTTTCAAATTTTCTATCTCTTTCTCCACGTCAGGCTGTTCCGGGCGTGGTGGTCCAGAATGGGGATGCAGATGTTTCGGTTCGGAGAAAATTACTTTTTCATTCTCATTTGCAGAAAATTCTCCCCTCTTATACCGCTCAACAGCATCTCTCAATGTTCCAGTAACACCTGTAATAATCTTCACACCAGCCGAAGTAAGCACTTCTCCTGAATTGGGCCCCATATTTACAGTAAGCACAACCTGAGCCCCTCTATTCACAATAAATTGAGCAGCCTGTATTCCAGCTCCACTCATGGCATTCGCAGCAGGGTTTGGAACAATTTCAAAAGTATCTTTCTCTGTATCATAAAATGCATAGTACGGACATCTGCCAAAAGATTGGCTTACAAAGGATCTTTCATCGTTTCCTTCTGACGGTAAACAAATTATCATTTTCAACAACCTCCTATTTCTTTTCCATTTCCGCTAACCTACGTTCAATTTCTGTAAGTACATCGGAAATTCCTTTAAGTGTATCTCTCATTACCGTTAACTCATCACTTGCGAAATACCTTCCATAACCATAGTACGGATAGCGAGGTATACCATAATAATCCTCTTCAAAATCATAAGGTGCATATCCCCACTTCCACCAACCTCTGGGAAGCCACGGATAAGCCCTGCAATACGGTGTGGGATTGCCCCAACCAAAACGCCTTCCAAAACCGTAGCCAAAGCCTCTTCCGAAGCCATAGCCATATCCAAACATACGCTCACCTCCCTTCTAAAATTGCTTTTATTTTTTCATGCACCTCAGGCCTTAAAACCCTACAAGCATTGTAAGAAGCATCGCCTGATGCAATTGCTCTTGCACAATCCATGCATGTAGGGTAGCCACAGGCACCACAATTTATTTTGGGCAAGACTTCATAAATTTTCGAAGCAACATCTTCCTGTTCACTCGTTAATTTTTCAGCAGTCCGGGTAACGGGTGCAGTAGAAAAACTACCATATGCACCAAAACGCCTTCTTCCAAAACCTCTTCCCATTCCTCTACCATAACCTCTTCCAAAGCCCATTCCCCGACCTGCTCTTCCACCTCTTCGTCCCGTAAAACGACCTTCACCAAAGGGGCCAGTGCCATCACCAAAAGGCATATCTCCACCTCCTACTTTTTACACTCTTCGCATTCGCCAAAAATTTGCATATCAAACGAAGAGAGTTTAAATTTGTACTTTTTGTAAAGAAGATCGCTTATTTCATTTAGAAATCGTCTTACTTCCTTGTTTCTTTCGGAAAAATCTTTTATTTTTGCACAATTCGTGCATACAAGGTGAATTTTAACTTTATTTCTTCTTCCTTTCAGTTGATAGTGCTTTTTTCGTCTACTTCCGAAAGAAACAGATTCAACAAGGCCGTATTTTTCAAATAGTCTTAAACTCCTATAAACAGAAGCAAAGCCTATACCTGGATAGAGCTCCTTTGCTATTTCAAAAATTTGGTCAGCAGTAAGGTGCTCTTTCCTGCTTCGCAAAACAGCAAGAACAACCTCTCTTGGTTTAGTCATTCTGAACTCTTTATTGGTTATATTCATATTATCATCTCCCCGTGAAAATGATTTTTATTTTCATAGAAATTATATCCAAAAATACAAAATTGTCAAGATTAAACTCACTATAATTCTTGCTTTGAAAATATATCTATATATTTTTATACAAAACTAAAAATAACACATACTCTAACTTATAATTCAAACTCACAAAATAAACAAGCGCAATCGTTATAAAATCTGCATTTCTACGAACTTATGCCGTTTGTTTGATGTTTTTTGAAAGGTTTAATTTGAGTGTGGAAAAGTTGAAAAATGAGAATGGGATAAATAGAGGATTTGTTGATTTATGATGTTAAAGGTTATAATTCAATAAACCCGCATTGTTTCGTTGTATGCAT
>CAYXJW010000029.1:0-27443 GCA_964465465.1 uncultured Caldisericales bacterium | reverse complement strand
ATTCTTTTTGCTTTACTTGTAGGGCTTCCTGCTGGTATTATTTCTGCTGTGAAGCGATACTCAATTTTTGACTATGGGAGTATGATTCTTGCACTATTTGGAGTTTCTATGCCAGTATTCTGGCTCGGTATAATGCTGCTTATGGTTTTTGGTGTTGAACTCAATCTTTTGCCAATTGGTGGTAGATTAAGTGTTTATATAAGTTTAAAACCTATTACTCATTTTTATTTACTTGATTCATTATTAGAGTTGAATTTTCCTGCATTTTTTGATACATTGAAACACCTTATACTTCCATCAATCACATTAGGAACTATACCAATGGCATTCATTGCCAGAATTACGCGTTCAAGCATGCTTGATGTATTACATCAGGATTATATACGTACTGCTCGCTCCAAGGGTCTTTCCGAGAGAAAAGTTATAAGGAAGCATGCGTTAAGAAACGCTCTTATTCCGATTTTAACTGCAGCAGGTACGGAGTTTGCGCTTCTTATGGGTGGGGCAATACTCACTGAGACTGTATTCTCCTGGCCTGGAATAGGTACATACATAGTACAGGCAGTTAATGCAAGGGATTATCCAGCCGTTCAGGGTTCGGTAATTTTTGTAGCCTTATTGATTGCTATTGTGAATTTAATTGTGGATATTGCTTATGCGTATGTTGATCCACGTATACATTATAAATAGGAGGAACCGTAAATGCACCATTCTGTAATGTTTGATACTCTAAGATCATTGAAAAGAAATAAGGCTGCCGTATTTGGTTTTATTCTTATTATTGTATTCATTTTAATGGCGGTGTTTGCTCCGAAGATTGCTCCACATAATCCTCTTGTGCAAAATCTTGGTGACAACCTTAAACCAGGCTTTTGGGCAGGTAATCATAACAATTTATTAGGAACAGATGAATTTGGGAGGGATTTATTAAGCAGAATAGTATACGGTTCTCGTATTTCTCTTTCTGTAGGTTTTATTGCTGTTGTAATTGGAGTATTACTTGGTGCAACTGCTGGAATTGTTGCTGGTTTTCTTGGTGGCTGGGTTGATGAAGTAATTATGAGAACTGTTGATGTAATGTTTTCGCTTCCGTCTATCCTTCTTGCCATTGTAATTGTTGCAATTCTTGGGAGAGGTTTAGATAAAGCAATGATTGCGATTGGAATTACATATGCTCCTCAAATTGCAAGAATTGTACGTTCAGAAACTTTGACTGTTGCTAATACTGAATATGTAGAAGCAGCAAAAGCAATAGGTTCCCCGAGTGGATATACAATGCTGAAACATATTTTGCCGAATGTAATGTCACCAATTATTGTGTATGGTACTTTAAGTATAGGAAGTGCAATTTTGGATGCAGCGGCGCTTGGATTTTTAGGATTAGGCGCTCAACCTCCCACTCCAGAATGGGGGGCAATGCTTGCAGACAGTTTCCATTCTATAACTGGTGGTTATTGGTGGGTTGAAACTTTTCCCGGTATAGCTATTGCACTGACTGTTTTAGGGTTCAATCTTTTAGGTGATGGATTAAGAGATGCAATTGATCCTAAATTGAGAAATAAGCATTAACTAAGTGTTTTGCGGGGAATTAGTTTAGTTTGCTTTTATTCTTTTTATTGCTTTTTTCAGTACAAAGTAAGCAGTGGTTACTTCCTCACTTCTCAATAATTTTAATATAACAAGGTAAACCAGCGCAAATATTATAGAAGAAATGAATAAGTTAATGGCGATAAACCAGTTGGAAGAAGGAAGGTGTTTGGCAACTTCGCTGTAGGAAATAAACATTACGAGTATTCCTCCTGTTGCACCAATGGTAAGTTTAAATATAGAAACTGCTATTTTGTTGCCACCAAGTGTGCCTATTTTTTGTTTGAGAGTAATCATTAAAAGGAACATATCTATATATAATCCTATGCTAACTGCAAGGGCTATTCCTGTGTGTTCCATTCTTTTTACTAAGGGGAATATTATGAGAATATTCAAAGAGGCGGATATTAATCCTAATAATGTTGGTGTCCACATATCCTTCATTGCAAAGAAAACTCTCATTATTACGATTGATACCATTGCTGCAAAAACTCCAAGCGAATAGTAAGCAAAGGGAGAAGCAGTTAAATTTACTGCAATTTTGTTAAACGCTCCTCTTTCAAAGACAATTTCTACGATTTGTTTCGAAAATACAACTGAAATGAAAGTTGCAGGTATGATAAAAAAAGAAGCAAATCGTATGCTTTTTGAAAAAATACTTTCTAATTCTTTATAATCTTTTTTTACGGCAGCTTCTGAAAGAAAAGGATAATAAGAAGTTGCAAGCGGAACTGTAAGCACTCCAAGTGAAAATTGTCTTAATTTGTTTGCGTAGCCAAGTGCTGCAATACTTCCTTCTCTTAAATTTGAAGCCACATTATTGCTTACTACTGTTACTGCGTATGTTGAAAATTGCTGAATAATAAGAGGGACGGATAGATACAGTAATGGTAAAAGTATTGTATTGTTTACTCTAAAATTAAAAGAAAATCTCATGCCAAGCATAAATCGTCCGTATATTATCATTAGAAGCATTTGTAAAAAGGCACCAACTGCCATTCCAAAGGCATATGATGCAACTCCCATTGATTTATGAAACAAAATGAGAGAAATGATAATGACTGTGTTTAATATAAGGGCTACTATTGCAGTTATTAAAAAATGTTTTTTTGCCTGGGCAACTGCATATAAAAAGTTTGCTATCCCCCAGAAAAATGAGGCTATTGCAAAAAGATCAATTAAATTTGCAGTAATTTTTATAAGATGTGCAGATTTAAATCCAGGTGTAAATATATGAACGAGTGGAATTGAGAATACAATAAGGCTACCCATAAATATTCCTAAGCCTAATACAATATAGTTGAATACGACTTCTAAATCTCTTACTGCTTTTTCGGGGTTCTTCTGGAGTAATTCTATAAATAAAGGAATAAAAGAAACTGCAATTGCACTTGCTGTGATATTTAATGTGATGGAAGTTATTGGAAATGTTGCATTTAATGCATCAGCTGCATGTGTTGTTCCAAAATATGCGCTGAAAAGCATATCACGAGCCAATCCAAGCAATCTGCTTATTATAGCGGCTGCCATAAAAATAAGAGATGCCTGAACTGCATTTTGTTTTAGAAATGATTTATTTTTCATTTGAAAATATTTTTATTATCGGTTTATATAGAATAATTGTAGTGATTATTCCCACTGTTATTCCAAAAAGTATTCCCCATAGACTTCTATACAACGACATTAAAAATGTATCTCTTACATGGGAAAATGTATCAGTTATAGATATGCTTCCCATAATACCAAGAATAGAGAAAAAGATAACCCACTTTTTTCTCTTTAAATAAGCAAGTAAAGTTAACAGGAAAAGTGATGGATAGCCTATGAGAAACTCTTTAAATCTCGGCCTTGCAATGATTCTATGCTCAAGAAATGCTCTGAATTTAAGTTCTAAAGAAGGTATTGAGACGCCTGTGTTTCCAGAGCGTAATAGATACACAAGGAAAATACCAGCAAGCAGAATAAGAATTATGATATGTCCCCACTTTACTGTAATATTCCATGCTTTTTTAATCTCTTCGTTGAGATTGTATTTTGGAGCAGGAAAGTGTTTATTGTTGAAATCTGCTCCAAAAACTTTCAGATAGTTTATAATTAGAAATAGAAACGGTGTGAGGTAAAGTACTTTTACTCCTCTAAACATATCCAAGTTAAGTAAAAACCGTGTTGATGATATTGATGCACCTATCCATATTCCACCAATAAGAGAAAAAGAAAGCGTTATAATTGATAAAATAAGTCCATGTTTCAGCACTATACTGATGCTGAATTTCTCTTTTCCATACTGTCTTTTTATATAATCGAGGAGAATTAAAGAAAAAACCCCTGTGATAGTTACAGCAGCAAGTAGTGCAATTAATTTTTGAGATAAATTCTTGCTTAGAAGAATTGAAATGAAAAATAGTACTACAATTACAATGAGGTAAAGAAGCGTTTTTCTATCATCAAGTTCTAACAAAAATTGCCCATATAACATAATCAAAGATGCAACGCCAATTGCAATCAGGAAAAGCAATAAGGACGAAATATTTACTTCTGGCATTGGATCAGGCACTCCAAATTTCATTCCTTTCTCTTTCCATAGATTGTGAAATTTGTTAACTTCGTAATCGTTAATTTTCATATTATCTTTATATGAAATTCCTGCGTCTATTACGGGTTTTACATAAACAACTCTTATGTTTCTGTCCGAGACTGCCCTGAACCATCTGTTAAATATTTGATACGGTTTTAGTTTTAGTTGCTCTGCTGGGTAAATTGAGTATACTCTGGCAACGTAGTAATGTGTTTTGGGCATTAGAACATTTAACCCTTCCTGTGAATATATTCCCTTTTGTATTGGGAGTTCAATTATATATGTAACTACACGATTTTTTACAAAAAAATCTGCGAGTTCTTTCGTTTGTTCATCTCCTGCGCCCGGAATTACATTTCCGTAGAACATTACTGAACGAACCCGAAATTTTTGAATAGTTTTTTCAAGATTATTTATATTTCTATTTCCCGGTGCATATTTAGGTCGTAGAACTATATTTAGCCCCAGAGATTTGAATTTTTCAATTTCGTTTTCATCGAAGCCTAACCCATAGTTGTTTAGGTTTGTTTGTTGTATGGGAGTTAGTACAGCGTATATATTGTTTCCATAAATTATACTATCTCCCTCTGGAAGTAAGTTTAATATTTGCTCTGCCAATGTTTTGTTGTGCGTGAAGATTACGGAATAGAATGGCTTTATTTTATTTTTTATTTTGGATATGTCTATTTTTGATGAGATTTGAGATGGCACTGATCCTGTAAGAATTTCATTTCCTGTGAAAACAGCCACTTCTCCAGCGTTTATCAGGTCCTGAATAGATTTTTCCGGGATCGCCATTCCAGTTAACCCATTATTTGAAAGTTCTTTAATCGCTTCGTATAAGGAGTGTCCATAAGAATTTGCAAAAGTTTGAAAGGTGTAATAGTCTGCTACGACGTTTAAGGTATCTTCTTTTTTTTCGGCTTTTACTCTTATCGCTATCTGGATAACCGATGCAATAATAGAAATCACTATGAGACCTATTAATATTTTCTTAGCGGTTAAAGTCTTGTTTTTCATTTACACTTCACATCCTTTCTTTCTTTTCTATTCCCATAATGTCCATTATAACTGATAGTGCTATAATTGTTGCATTTATTAGTACGAGTCTTTCTTTTTCTCTATCTGATCCAATAACTTTATGTTTCTGATAAAAAGCGTTTGCCTTTTTGCAAATTTCTATTGATAAAAAAGGAAGTTTATTTACTGCGTATGAATAAGCAATAGATTTGAGATTTTTCTTCAAAGAAAGGAGTGTGTTTAGTAAATTTCGCTCTTCTTTTTCAGTAAAATGGGAGAAGTCTATTTCATTTGCACTGACAATTTTTTTATTTTCGTCTTTTGCCTTTCGTAGTATATTTAGCAACCTTGCATAGGTGTATTGAACATAAAACACGGGGTTATCCATACTTTCTTTTTTTGCTAATGTCATATCGAAATTGAGGTGAGTATCGGCACTTTTTAATAAAAAGAAAAAGCGGGCTGCATCTTTGCCTACCTCTTCAACCAGTTCATCCAACGTGATGAACGTCCCTGTGTGTTTCGACATCATAACTTCTTTTCCGTTTACAAAGAGATGTACTATTTGATAAATAATTACGTCGAGAAAGTCTTCTGGTAGACCCATACCGAGGATTAATGCTTTCATTGGTATTATGTGTCCAAAATGATCTGCTCCCCATATGTCTATGACTTTTTTAAATCCTCTTTTCCATTTGTTCCTATGATATGCGGCATCCACAAGTGTATATGTTGGTTCTCCATTACTTCGTACCAATACTCTATCCTTGTCGTCTCCAAAAAGAGTGGATTTGAACCATAATGCTCCGTCCTTTTCATATGTATAGCCACTCTCTTTAAAAATTTTTATCGTTTCATCTACTTCTCCGCTTTTGTAAAGTGAACTTTCGTAAAACCAGGTATCAAAGAATACACCAAACTTTGCAAGAGATTTTTTGATTTGCCAGATCATATAGTCTTTTCCAAAATCTTTTATTGCTTCTCTGTCAGGTTTTCCATCTTTTACGTATCTATCCTTGAATTTAAAATATAAATCTTCTGCAATTTCCTTTATGTATTCTCCTTTATATCCTTCTTCAGGAAACTCTGCATCATACCCACATAATTTAAGATAATAGTATGCTATGGAGTCAGTGAAATGATCCATTTTACTCCCAGCATCATTTACATAGTATTCTTTCTTTACTTCGAAGCCTTCTAATGTAAGTAGGTTTGCCAGCACGTCTCCTATTATGCCACCGCGTCCATTACCTACATGAAGAGGACCAGTAGGATTTGCACTCACAAATTCTATTTGCATTTTTACATTTTTTTGTTCACCTTTAAAAAAATCTGCATTTTTTGTTTCAAGATCAGATATGTATTCTTTGTATGCTTCGCTTGATAGGATAAAGTTAATGTAACCATTTTTTGCTATCTTAACTTCCTTGATTAAATGGGAATCAATATTTTTTAAAACTTCTTCCGCTATTTTTTGCGGAGGTTTTTTTAAAATTTTTGCGAATTTAAATGGAAAAGAAGTTGCAAAATCTCCCATACCCTCTGGAGCAGGTAGAATTTCTACTTGCTCCAGAGGTAGATTGTTACCAAGTGTCTTTTTTATAGCATCCTTCACAACAATTTCTAATTTTTCGACCATTTTACCTTCCTTTAAAAGTGGAGTTTAGGTTCTTTTACTGCTTTTACTTCATCAAGTCTTCCCACTGGTGTAGTGTGTGGTGCATTTTTCAGTATATCAGGTTTTTCCTTTGCTTCTTTTGATATTTTTATCATTGCTTCAATAAATGAATCTAATGTTTCTTTACTCTCTGATTCTGTTGGTTCAATCATTATGGTTTCTTCGGCATATGGTTCAAAATGGGGGAAATATATGGTTGGAGGATGGAAGCCGTAATCCATAAGTCTTTTTGCTATATCAAGTGTTTTTACTCCAAATTTCTTGTATTCCCTACCGGTTAGCACGCATTCGTGCATGCAGGTTCTATCATACGCTGGTTTATAATAATCTTTTAGTTTTTTAAGAACATAGTTAGCATTTATTATACTTGCCTCTGCTGTTTCTCTGAGTCCTTTTGCTCCCATAGAAAGAATCCATACATAAGCTTTTACAAGCACCGGGAAATTCCCATAGAATGCCCTTACACGCCCAATAGAATTTTTAGGAAACTCAAAGAAGTAGCCTTTTTCGTTTTTGCAGACAATAGGTGAAGGTAAAAATTCTATTAGATCACCCTTTGCTCCTACAACTCCTGCACCTGGACCACCACCGCCATGCGGTGTTGAGAAGGTTTTATGAAGATTAAGGTGCAGAACATCAAAACCTGCATCGCCAGGCCGTACTAATCCCAGTAGTGCGTTTAAGTTAGCGCCATCGTAATACAATAGTCCACCTTTTGCATGTACAATTTCTGCAATTTTTAGAATATTTTCGTCAAATAGTCCAACAGTGTTTGGATTTGTTAGCATTAATCCAGCTGTGTCTTCGTCCATCAGTTTTTCCAGTTCCGTTATATCTACTCCTCCGCGTTCATTTGATCTTACTTCAACAACCTTGAATCCTGCCATTGCAGATGAAGCAGGATTTGTTCCGTGTGCAGAATCAGGAATTATCATTTTATGACGTGGTTTTCCTTTACTTTCGAAATACTTTCTTATCATTAGAACACCAGTAAGTTCTCCATGTGCTCCTGCAGCAGGCATCATACTAAACTTGTCCATTCCTGTGATTTCATTCAGGGCTTCACCTAATTCAAACATTATTTGCAGACTTCCTTGCACATATTTTTCTGGTGCTAACGGATGTGCGTATAGGAAATTATCGAGGTTTGCAAGTTCTTCGTTAATTTTTGGGTTGTATTTCATTGTGCATGATCCCAGCGGGTACAATCCATCATCAACGCCATAGTTCAATTTGGAGAGTTTTGTGAAATGCCTTATAACATCAGGTTCTGAAACTTCTGGTAAATTTACTTCTTGCTCAGTCTTTGCATATTCTGGAATGAGAGAATCTAAAGATATTTCTTTAAAGGGATCCTCTGGAATTGAAAATCCCCTTCTTCCCTTAACTGATTTTTCGTATATTAATTTCATCTTCATCACCTCGAAAGTAAATCTGCAATAAGATCAAGTTCTTCTTTATTAAAGATTTCAGTTACAGCAAATAAAAGATAATCTTCAAGTTCTGGATAAAACTTACTCAAATCAAGCGGAGGGATAAAACCATGCTTTTCAAGTGTTTCTATCGTTTTGTTTTTGTCTCTGGCTTTTAAATAGAATTCGTTAAAGAATGGATAATCTATTTCTGTGAAATTCTTAGTTTGGAGAAGTTTATTTTTCAAGTAATGTGCTGATTTCATATTTAGTGCGCTGAGTGATTTTATACCCTCTTTTCCGAGTAGAGAAAGGTATACATTTCCTGCAACGATATTCAATGCGTGGTTTGAGCAAATATTGGATGTTGCTTTCTCTCGTCTAATATCCTGTTCTCTTGCCCTAAAAGTCATCACAAACCCACGATTACCATTTTTATCTGTTGTTTCTCCAGCAATTCTTCCAGGGATTTGCCTGATGTATTTCATTTTGCTTGCTAAGTAACCATTGTATGGTCCGCCAAAGTTCAGATCCATTCCAAAAGATTGTGCTTCCCCTGCAACGATATCAACATTGGCTTCGCCAGGAGATTTTAAAATACCGAGAGAAAGGCTTTCTGCTATGACTTGTATAACCAAAACATTTTGATCGTGTGCGTATTTCACAAATTTCTCAATGTTTTCTATGCCTCCAAGGAAATTGGGGCTTTGAATTACAAATGCTGCTGTATCATCTGTCAGTTTATTTTTGAATTCATCAAAGTCTGTTAATCCGTTCTCATAAGAAACTGCAATAATTTCTGTGTGGTGGGGTTCTGTATATGTTTTAACGGTTTCTATATATTGAGGATGTACAAGCGAAGAAATTACAATTCTGTTTTTTCTTGTAAGCCTCATTGCCATTAAAACTGCTTCTGCTGTTGCAGATGCTCCATCATATATGGAGGGCACGACAACATCCATTTTTGTTAATCTTGATAGGTGTGTTTGGTACTCAAACATTGATTGCAAATTTCCTTGACTTATCTCTGGCTGGTATGGAGTGTAGGAAGTATAGAATTCTTCTCTGGAAATAATCGATTTTACTGCTGCGGGGATAAAGTGTCTATATGCACCTGCACCTATGAGTGGTTTTTTGAAAAAGAAATCTGCGTTCTTTTTTGATATCTGATAGATTTTTTCTTTAATCTCTTGCTCACTAAAAGGTCCAGGAATTTTTAGAAATTCTTCAAGTAAAATTGATTCAGGAATGTCTTTTAATAAATCGTTAAAAGAGGAAACGCCAATTTCTTTTAGCATTTCCTCTTTTTGTTTCTCAGTATTAGGTATGTATCTCATAACTCTTATTCTTTCCTGTATTCTGAATACTCTTTTGCTGTCATTAATTTATTAATCTCTTCTGGATTTTCAATTTTTATTTTTGCTATCCAACCGTCTCCATAAGGATCTTTATTAATAATTGAAGGATCCTTTATCACGTTTTCATTTACTTCAACAATCTCTCCACTTACTGGTGCATAAATATCCGAAGCAGCCTTAACGGATTCAATCGTTGTCAAAGTTTCTCCTTCTTTTATTTTTTTACCTTTTTCAATCTCTTCAAGATAAACTATATCTCCAAGTTTATCCTGAGCATAGTCTGTAATCCCCATTGTGCCGATTTCTCCATCAACTTTTAACCACTCATCGTTCTTTGTGTATCTAAGTTCTTCTGGAACTTTGTAAGCCATAAGCCAGCCTCCTTCCTGTTTTTTTCTTTTAATTATAGGTATTATTAAGAGATTTTCAATATTTCTTAAAAAATTCATACAACAGAAGGAAAGCTTTTGTATCTAAGTTTTCTGCCCTTGCACTTTCAGGAATGTTTGCGTAGTTGATTGCTTCAAGTGTCTTTTCTTTTCCAAAGATTTCTGATAAGGGATTTATTATTTTTTTTCTTCTCTTCCCGAAAGCGGTTCTTACAATTTTGAATAGGAGTTCTGTGTCAATTGTTTCGTCGATTCTCTTTTTTCTAATTTCTATTAATGTGGAACTTATTTTAGGGCGAGGGTAAAAGAAGTGTGGAGGAAATGTTTTTAGGAATTTTTTTTCGAAGAAAAAATCAATGAATACAGTTATTGCGCTATAGGTTTTACTTCCCGGCAATGCAAGAAGCCTCATTGCAAACTCTTTTTGCAGTAAAAGGACCGAGCGGGTTATATTTTTTTCATTTGCGATTTTTATTAATAGGTCTGTCGAAATATTGTATGGAATATTGCCAAACAATTCAGTAGCTGCAAAAGAGGAAAAATTTTCCTTTAAAGCGTCGTTAATAATTATTTTTACATTTTCTGGTGTGTTTTCTCTATAAAAAGGTTCAAACCTTTTATCTTTTTCAATGGCTATTATTTCTTTTGCATATTGTGCCACTTTTTTTGTTAAGAATAAAAAGCCAGGTCCAATTTCAATATATAATTTGTCTTTGTTTGGTGCTATCGTGTTCTTTATGTATTCAAGGGCAGAATTTTCGATAAGAAAATTCTGCCCCATCCTTTTAGATGGATTGATTTTATATTCGTTTATTAATATTTTAAGTTCTTTGAAAAGTCCCATTTTCCGGGCAGTATGTAGACTGTCACTTTTCTTCTTCCCCATCTGTATGCATCGTTTGTCGAGTA
Source organism: uncultured Caldisericales bacterium (assembly GCA_964465465.1). Classification (GTDB taxonomy): domain Bacteria; phylum Caldisericota; class Caldisericia; order Caldisericales; family Caldisericaceae; genus AUK232. Next base: position 16,515 of record CAYXJW010000029.1, on the reverse strand, counting down.
GAAAAATACATCAATGCGGTCACCCTTAATAAGCCCTCCTGTGTCTGCCGCAACTCCATAGCCATATCCTTCTACATATAAAAGGGAGCCAAGAGGAATTACTTTTGGATCAACAGCAATTATACCGAAGCCACTTCTCATACCTGTTGCAGTTCTCCATGGATTTGCATCTGTTTCTATTACTCGTGGGGAATAAGCAGTAGATTCCATTGTGATTTTCTTAATATATTTTCCATCGAATTTTGCTTCACCAATCATAAAGATTGAAGAGGTAGCAGGTGTTACTACCTTCTCAGAAATTTCTTTTTCTGAAATTTTCTTTCCGTCAAAGTAAGTCACAAGAAATCTTTTTTCTAATACGCCATCTTTTCCTTTTCTAAAATTTATCACTTTTCCCCTTTCAAGCATTCTATTTTTTTCATATATAGTTTTATACGGAATAGGAATTTTTACAACCTTTATTTCAGTTTTATATGTTTGAATGGTAATTTGTATGTTTGGATAAATTGTAGTGTTTAATGATGGAATAACTTTGTCTTTTTTGTTTAAATTAATACCCTCTGATTGTAGGGCTTCCCCAACAGTTGATTTTGTTGTTTCAATAAGAATGTTTTTTCCGTCAATGTTCAGCCTTACTGGTTTTGCTCTAACTACTTTTATTAGTTTTATCGGAGAGAATTTTGTGCCTTTTTCAATGATTACATCTTTTTTTCCTAACTTTATTCCAGATTTTTCTATTGCTTCTTTTGGGGAGATTTGTTTTAATGTTATTACTGGACGAATACTCTTTCCATCAACAATTGCATACGTACGTGTGAAAAATACTCCTGTAAATGCAAATGTAACAATTAAAATCAGGATATATTTTTTGAATTTTTTCATTCAGTCACCTCCGTTTTGATAAAGGATTTTACATCTACGTTTGAAAAACGTTCTGGAAATAATGAGTTGCTTTTTCTGTGTTCTCTCTCAGCATCAGACCTGGTACAGTCTTCTTCCGTGTCAGATACGGTATTTGTTGTGGTGCTTTCAGTTATTTCTGTAATAATATTAACGCGAGAATGAATTCGCTTCATTCGTTTTTGCATAACTCTTCTAACAAAACGCAATTTTCTTCTAATATTCTCTCTCATTTTATTATTACCTGTAAAAATATAATTACTGCAATTACACCACGAAGGCATATTATACATAAAACTCTAAATTGTGCAAATCGATGTTTATATGAGCACTTTTTCGATTAAATTACATTCATAATAAAAGTCTTTTCTTTTTGCTGTTCGTTGTGTATAATTGTTTATAAAATTAAAATGTTAATGATAGGAGGTAATTTGAAGGGTAAAAGATTGGCAAATTTCATTGTAAAAATAATCGATGAAAAGAAAGGAAGAGACATTTCTTTGTTAGATGTGAGAGGCATAACAACTCTCACAGATTTTTTTATTGTTTGCACTGCTGATGTTTCTGAACATGCCAGAGCAATCGCTGAAGAAATCAGAATTAGATTAAAACACAAAGGGAATTTTCTCTATTCAGAGGAAGGAGAGAAAACTGGCGAATGGATTGCAATGGATTATGGAGATGTTATCGTCCATATAATGCTTCAAGACAAACGAGAATTTTACGACATTGAAAGAATTTGGCAGAGAGTTGAACCAAAGATTAAAGAGAAAAGACAAGAATAACCCTTGACTCTCTTCTTAAATAAATTATACTACTCTTGTAATAATTTTCCTGTTTAGGAGGTGCTATGGAAGAATTTGCTAATATCTTTGTGGCTGAAGAGCCTGTAAAAGCTGATAGTAAAACAGTATACGACATTGTTATTATAGGTGCTGGTCCCGGCGGACTTACTGCTGGTATATATGCTGGTAGAAGTAGACTAAAAACGTTAATATTCGAGAGACTTTCCCCTGGTGGTCAGATTGCTGTAAGTGATGAAGTTGATAATTATCCTGGTTTTCCTGAAGGAATTTCGGGCAAAGAACTTACTGATAGAATGGAAAAACAAGCCGTTCGTTTTGGAGCAAAAATTGTACCAGATGAAGTTAGAAAAATTTCAAAAAAGGATAATCTATTTGAACTTGAAACAGCATCAAGTGGGACAATAAAGTGTAAATCAGTTATCATTGCAACTGGTGCTGATCCTGTAAAACTTCCTGTTCCGGAAGAAGAAAAATTCAGGGGCAGGGGTATCTCTTATTGTGCTACTTGTGATGCTGCATTTTTTAAGGATAAGATCGTTGCTGTTGTAGGAGGTGGAGACACTGCAATAGCAGATGCAATCTATTTAACCAAGTTTGCTAAAAAAGTAATTGTTGTTCATAGGAGGGATCAGCTGCGTGCTGTTAAAGCCCTTCAAGAGGAAGCCTTCTCAAACCCTAAAATAGAGTTTCAGTGGAATTCAGTTTCCGAGCATGTAATTGGTGAGAATAAAGTTGAAGGGCTTGAAGTTAAAAATGTCAAAACAGGAGAAAAAACCGTATTAAAAGTTGACGGCATTTTTGTTGCTATAGGAACTGTACCTAATAGTGAAATTGTTAAGGATATTGTGGAGGTTGATGAAAGAGGTTTTATAAAAACCAACCAGAACAGGGAAACAAGTGTTTCTGGCATATTTGCTGTTGGTGATGTAAGAGATACTCCTTTAAGGCAGGTAGTAACCGCTGCAGGAGATGGTGCTATCGCTGAATTCTCAGCGGAAAATTATATTAAAAATTTAAAATTAGAGAGGTGAAGTATGGAAAAATTATTAAAAGAAAAGGACGAAAAGTACATTAAAGAATTGTTTGAATCAAAACTCGACGGAGAAGTTGAGCTGGTTTTGTTTCTTCAAAGCGAAGGGGGAGATAAAGTAACAAAGTTTAATTCTCAATATCTTCCATATACTGAAGAAATTTTAAGAGAGTTGACTGCGCTGTCTGACAAAGTAAAACTTACTGTTTATAAAGATGATAAAGAAAAGGAAAAAGAATACGGTGTGGAGCAGATCTCTGCGTTATTTGTGGAAGGAAAAAACACAAATAAAAATGTTATTTATTATGGAATTCCCTCTGGTCATGAATTTTCTTCCTTATTAGAGGATATAATTGATGCTTCTAAGGGAACTACTGAACTTTCTGATAAAACAAAATCTGAACTTAAGAGAATAACATCTCCTACTGAAATTCTTGTATTTGTTACTCCGAGCTGTCCTTATTGTCCGCGTGCAGTAAGAACTGCCCATCAAATGGCTATGGAAAATAATAATATTAAAGGTATCATGATAGAAGCAAATGAGTTTCCTGAATGGTCACAAAAATATAGTGTATATGCCGTTCCTAAAATTATAATTAATGACAAAGTCCAGTTTGAAGGTGCCCTTCCTGAAGATGCTTTTCTTGAAAATGTTTTAAAAGGAGCAGGAAAAATAATTCTGGAATAAAGAATATTTATAAGATTTTAAAGCCCCGCAAAGCGGGGCTTTTTAAGTTTGATTAAATTTCTTTTTTTAGCAGTGCTCCAAGTCTTCGGATACCTTCATCAATTTGTTCTAATGTTGGAAGTGTGAAATTTAACCTTATGTGGTGCTTATCTTCTCCGTGGGGATAAAATGCACTTCCTACTACATATGCAACTTTTTCCTTTATTGCTTTCTTGAAAAGTTCATCGGTATCTATGTGATCAGGAACGGTTACCCACACAAACATGCCACCTTCTGGTTTTGTCCATGAAGTTTCTTTCGGGAAGTACTTTTCAAGTGCATTAAGCATTGCATCTTTTTTTTCTTTATAAGTTTTTCTCACAAGGTTTAAATAATTTCTCATATGTCCTTGCCTGATAAATTCGTCTGCTATGTATTGTGTAGATGATGGAGAACAGAGATCCGAAGCCTGCTTTGCAAGGACGAGTTTTTGAATAACAGACTTCTCCGCTATTATCCAGCCAAGTCTTAATCCTGGTGCAAGAATTTTTGAAAAAGTCCTCAATGCAATTACATTTCCTATTTTATCCATTGCTACTAATGATGGAAGTGCTTTTCCCTCAAAGCGGATTTCTCCATAAGGGTCGTCTTCAATAACAGGAATCTCGTATTTATGGCTCAACTCAAGGATTTTTTTTCTTCTTTCTAAACTCAGCGTAACACCTGCTGGGTTTTGGAAATTAGGAATTAAGTACATAAATTTGATATTAATTCCTTTTGCCTTGAGTTTTTTAATTTTTTCTTCAAGTAAATCCGTTCTAATTCCATTGTGATCAAGAGGAACAGTTTCAAAATTGGCTTGAAAAGCGTTAAATGCTTGAAGTCCTCCTACGTACGATGGGGCTTCTGTGATAATAGTGTCTCCCGGGTTTATAAAGATCTTTGCAACCAAGTCAAGTCCTTGTTGTGATGCGGTAGTAACAATAAGATTCTCCAATGTTAGATTTTCTATTCCCTCGCTTATTCCTTCTTTTACGAGTGTTTCTCTTAGGGAAGGGATTCCTTCTGTTGCACCATACTGCAGGGCTTTGCCGCCATGATTTAAGAACACATCTTTGGAAATTTCTGCAATAGTTTCTTTAGGAAATAGTTTTGGATCTGGCATACCACCTGCAAGTGAGATTATATCAGGGCTGTCTACAAGTTTTAAAAGCTCTCTGATCGCAGAGGCCTTCATAGTGATACTTCTTTCGGAAAACTTAGTCTTCCAATTGATTGACATTTCTGCCTCCTTCCTATTCATTTCATACCATCATATTATATAGGACAAATTCATAAACACAAAATAAATAAAATGCTATAATATTAGTATGAAAATTAAAAATTATAGATATGTGATTGAGCCTACTGGAGCAATGAGAGTCCCAGTTGTTATATATACAACTGAAAATCTTTTGCAATATATGTTTAAAGATAAAGCCGTTACACAACTAAAAAATGTGGCTACATTGCCAGGGATTGTGAAGTATGCATTAGGTATGCCGGATTTGCATGAAGGGTATGGTTTTCCAATTGGTGGAGTTGCTGCTTTTGATGGAGAAGAAGGTGTGATTTCGCCAGGAGGTGTTGGTTTTGATATCAACTGTGGTGTTAGAGTAATAAAAACGAATTTATCTATTGAAGAATTTTCAAGATACATAAAAGACGTTGGACAGGTCATTTTTAACACAGTTCCATCTGGTCTTGGATCGGAGGGGATTTTAAAATTTACCAATAGAGATATAAAACATATCTTAGACGAAGGTTTAAAGTGGGCAGTTAAAAAAGGATTTGCCTTGGATTCGGACATCGAATATACAGAAGACGGTGGTGCACTGATAGATGCTGATGCTTCATTTGTTAGTGATGAAGCAATTAAAAGGGGAAGATTAGAATTAGGAACGCTTGGTGCTGGAAATCATTTTCTTGAAATTGATGTTGTTGATAGAGTTTTTAATGAATCTGTAGCAGAATCACTAGGCTTATTTAAAGGACAAATTCTTATATGGATTCATACAGGCTCCAGAGGATTGGGACATCAAGTGGCTACTGATTATATTACTTCAATGCGGAAAAGAATGAATAAGTATGGTTTGTCTCTTCTTGATAGAGATCTTGTTTCTTTACCTTTAATCGATCCTGTTTCAGAAAATTATATAAGGGCGATGTCTGCTGCTGCAAATTTTGCATGGGTTAACAGGCAACTAATCACTTTTCATGTAAGAAATGCATTCTCAAAAGTTTTGAAGAGATCGCCTGAATTACTTGGAATGTTTTTACTTTACGATGTTGCTCATAATATTGCAAAATTCGAAAGATATACAATAAATGGAAAAGAGAGGTTGCTTTTAGTTCATAGAAAAGGTGCAACTCGTGCATTTCCTCCAAAGCATTACGAATTGAAAGGCATTTTTAAACGAATAGGACAACCTGTTTTGCTTCCTGGAGATATGAAGGCAGGTTCTTTTATTTTTGTTGGATCAGAAAACTCAATTGAAGAGACTTTTGGAAGTGTTTCGCATGGAGCAGGAAGGCTTTTAAGTAGACATAAAGCATTGAAACAGATATCATTTGAAGATGTCTTAAAAGAACTGGGGGATGCGGGAATTTCATTATTTGCAAACAACAAGCGGATCGTAAGAGAAGAGGCGCCAGAAGTGTACAAAGATATAAGTGAAGTAGTTAGACCTATTGAAGAGAATAAATTGGCTGAAAAGGTTGTACATTCGAAACCAATTTTAGTGATTAAGGGGTAGAATATGCTTTTAGGTGCTCATGTTTCGATTGCTGGTGGTATCTCAAAATCTGTTGAAAGAGCGAAAAAAATAGGTTGTGAGTCCTTCCAAATTTTTACCAAGAACCAAATGCAGTGGAGGATCCCTGTTCTTAAAGATAAAGAGGTAATTAAATTTAAGGAAGAAGTTGTTAAATCTAAAATATTGCCTGCTACTGTTCACTCTTCTTATCTCGTGAATATTGCAAGTCCCAATAAGAAAACCCGTAATATGTCGATAAAAGACCTTATTGAAGATGTTTTAAGGGCTGAAAAGTTGGGTATTAAATATCTCGTGTTTCATCCTGGTGCACATAAAGGAAAAGGTGAGAAATATGCGCTTGATGCAATAGTGGAAGGTCTCAATGAAGTTGTTGAGAAAACTTTTTATTCAAATGTTAAGTTGCTCCTTGAAACAACTGCAGGTGAAGGAACAAATGTAGGGTATAAATTTGAGCATCTTTCATACATATTAAATAGAGTGAAAAAACCAGATAAAGTAGGGATATGTGTGGATACGTGCCATATATTTGCAGCAGGATACGATTTGAGAGAAAAGCATTCTTATAAAATGACAATGAAGCAGTTAAAAGAAATTATTGGTTTTGAGAATATTAAAGCGTTTCATTTGAACGATTCTTTAAGGGGATTGGGATCACGAATAGATCGCCATGCAGAAATAGGTAAAGGAGAAATTGGCATAAGTGCATTTGAGTTTCTTGTTAATGACCCTAACTTTTCTGAAATCCCGGGGATTTTAGAAACTCCTGGAGGAGAAGATGGATATAGAAGAAATATTGAGATTTTGAAAAAATTAAGGAGGCGACTATGGGAATAAAAGAAAATGTAAGAAGAATATTATCTGAACTTCCGAACGGTGTTAAGCTTGAAGCAGCTGCGAAAACGAGATCGGCTTCTGAAATAAAAGAAGCAATTGATGCGGGTATTGAAATAGTAGGGGAAAATTATTTGCAGGATATGGAAAAAGTATTTCCTGATATTGGAAAGATTGTCAAATGGCATTATATTGGAACTTTACAGAGAAGGAAAATTAAAAAGATTGTAGAACTTTTTGACATGATTGAAACTGTTTCTTCTAATGAATTTGCGTTAGAGATCGATAAAAGGGCTAAGCAGTTTAACAAGGTAATGCCTGTGCTTATTGAAGTAAATAGTGGTAGAGAGCCTCAGAAATCAGGTGTTATGCCAGAACACTGTATAGACTTGGTAAGACAAATTTCCTGTTTAAAAAACATCAAAATTGAGGGATTGATGACTATGGGTCCGCTTGTAAGCAATCCGGAAGATTTACATCCTTACTTTAAATTAACCAGAGAACTTTTTGAGGAGATTAAGGCATTAAATATTCCAGATGTGGAGATGAAATATCTTTCCATGGGTATGTCGTCTTCGTACAAAGTAGCAATAAATGAAGGGGCTAATCTTATACGTATTGGAACGTTGATATTTGGTCCTCGCAAGAAGTAATCTTTTTATAGAATTTTCGTAATTCCTCCTTTTAGGTATTGACACACAAAATTATTTACGTATAATATCAAAATTTTATTTAAGGAGGAATGAGATATGAGGAAAGCGGTTACACTAATTGTAGTGTTGACTATTGTCGTAGCGATCCTTACTGGATGTGCTGCGGCAGGAAGCGTAAGTGGTGTTGTAAAGGGCGATGATGGTAAGATTGTATCTGGTGCTACAGTAGAACTTGGCAATCTTTCTGCTACAACTGATTCTACCGGTCATTTTACTTTTGACAAGGTGAAACCTGGGGATTATGTTTTAAAGGTGAGTGCCGATGGTGCAGAACCCTATGAAAAAAACATCACTGTTTCTAAAAATGGTTTAAAAGTTGATGTGACTTTGAAATTCAATTCACTTGCGAAAGTAAAAAGAGCCGGCGTTCTTACTGTTGGGTCGGATACTACGTATCCTCCATTTGAGTGGATTGATACAAAGACTGGACAACCCAAAGGTTTTGATGTTGATCTGGCTAATCTTATTGCTCAGAAACTTGGTGTGAAGGCTAAAATTATTTCAACAGATTGGGGCGGAATTATTCCTGCTCTCAAGGCTGGGAAGTTCGATGTGATCATTTCTGCAATGACTATTACTCCTGAACGTGCAAAGGAAATAGATTTCTCTATTCCTTATTATGATTCTGGTCAGATTATTGCGGTAAGAAAGGATAATACCACAATTCATGGCCCTGAAGATCTTGCTGGAAAACTTGTAGGTGTTCAAACGGGAACAACAGGTGAGGAAGCAGCAAAGAAGATTAAAGGAATTAAAATTAAGGAATATCCAGATATTCAGTATGCATTTGCTGATCTGGAAAAAGGACGTATTGATGCAGTTGTTAATGATTTTCCTGTCTCGGCATACTTTGTGAAGGCGCATCCTGATTTAAAACTCGTGGGTAAGTTATTTACTGTAGAACATTACGGTATAGCATTTAGAAAAGATGAGAAAGCGCTTGAAACTGCAATAAACAATATATTAAAACAGATAAAATCCGACGGCGAGTACGACCAGATATATGAAAAATGGTTCGGAAAGAAGCCGGAGGATTAATCTATGCATATTACATTTAATTTAGACAAAATTTGGCAGAGTCTCCCCTTCCTTTTGGGGGGACTCCCTGTTACGCTCTCTTTAACTGCTATTTCTGGTCTTATAGGGATTGTTATAGGATTGTTTTTAGCACTAATGAAAATTTCGAAGAATAAGGTTTTAAGGTATATTGCATTAGTGTATATTGATGCCTTTAGGGGCACGCCATTGCTTTTACAAATTATGATTGTTTATTATGCTGTGCCTATTAAAAATATGAGTGCTTTTTTAGCCGCAATTGTTGCATTATCGCTCAATTCTGCAGCGTATGTTGCTGAAATATTTAGGGCTGGAATAGAATCTATTGCAAAAGGGCAAATGGAGGCTGCTCTTTCTGTAGGAATGACTTATGGTCAGGCAATGAGATATATTATTTTGCCACAAACTATAAGAAGAGTAATCCCACCTACAACCAATAATATAGTTGCCTTAATGAAAGATACCTCCCTTGTTATGGTTATTGGGCTTTCAGAATTGGTTTATAAGGCAAAGCAGATTGGTTCGGCTACTGCAAATTTCTTTACTCCATTAATGATTGCAGCGGTACTTTATTTAATTTTTACTGTGCCTCTTACACGTTATGCTGAGAAACTTGAAGGGAGGTTTAGCAGAGGTGATTAGAACAGTTAATTTAACAAAGAAATTTGGAGACATACTTGTTTTTGAAGATGTGAATTTTTCTATAAAGAAGGGCGAACGGGTGGTAATTATAGGTCCTTCTGGTGCTGGTAAAAGTACTTTTATTCGGTGCTTAAATTTTTTAGAATTTCCAACAAGTGGCGAAGTTTATTTTGAAGGTAAAAAGATAGATAAAAATAGCAAAAATCTGCCGGCAATTAGACAGAGAATAGGAATGGTATTTCAGCATTTTAATTTATTCCCACATTTAACTGCACTTCAAAATGTCACAATTGCTCCAGTAAAAGTTAAGAAAATTAGTGAGAAAGAGGCTAATGAAATTGCAATGGCTTATCTTTCAAAAGTGGGTTTAGCAGATAGAGCAGATCATTATCCTTCGCAACTGTCTGGTGGAGAGAAACAGCGTGTGGCTATTGCACGGGCACTTGCAATGAAACCAGATCTTATGTTATTCGATGAGCCAACATCTGCGCTGGATGTGGAAATGATTAAAGAAGTTTTGGATACTATGGAGCAACTTGCACTTGAGGGAATGACAATGATTGTTGTAACTCATGAGATTTCATTTGCAAAAGAAGTGGCAGATCGAGTTGTTTTTATGGCAGACAAAAAGATAGTAGAAGAAAGCACACCGAAGGAATTTTTCGATCACCCTAAAACTGATCGTGCTAAAAAATTCCTTGATAAAATTGTAAATTTATAAGTTCAAAGGAGGCAAGATTTATGGAACTTGAAGAATATGGAAAACGCCTTTCGTCACCTTATTTAAAAAAGGCTATGAGAATTCACAGTGATGTACGTAAATTTATGGCTGACTTCTTGAAAGAGCAGAGAGGTTTTATTGAAATCCCCCCGGTTATAATTTCGGCTATTACGGATCCTCTTAACCATCCTACAACGAAATCACAAATAGAAGTATACGGATATACTTATGAACTCACAAAAAGCATGATTTTTCACAAACAAATTGCTATGCATACTTTAGATAAAATATTTTCTTTCTCCCCTAATATAAGGTTGGAGCCTACGAAGAGAAAAAATACGGGTAGACATTTAATTGAGTTTACGCAAATTGATGTAGAGCAAAAGAATGCTTCCAGGGAAGATGTAATGGATCTTGCTGAAGATCTTGTAATTTATACTATTGAAAAGATATTGGAAAAAGATGCAGATATTTTAGAAAGTGTTGGCAGAGTGTTAAAGGTTCCTTCTAAACCTTTCAGAAAGATTACATATACTGAGGCTGTTAAAAAGTATGGAAAAGATTTTGAAACAAAACTTTCAAAGGAAGCAACCGAACCATTCTGGCTAATCGATATAGAATTGCTTGAAAGGGAGTTTTATGATAGAGAGGACCCATCGCGGCCAGGGATCTTGCTCGATATGGATTTAATTTATCCTGAGGGCTTTGGTGAGGCGTCTTCTGGTGGAGAAAGAGAATATGAACTGGATCAGATTTATAAAAGAATTTCTAAGAAAGGACAAACTCCTGAACAGTTTAAGTGGTATATTGAATTTGCAAAAAAGTTCGGCCTTATTCCTTCGGCAGGTTTTGGTATAGGAATTGAACGTTTTGTGAGATTTGTTATGGGAGCAAAAGATGTAAAAGATGTAACATTATTTCCTAAGGCTCCAGGGGAATACTATCCAATATAAGAGATTAAAAAATTTTATTTATTTTGGCTCGGTGGTTCTAATTTTTTCCATCGGGCCTTTTTTAAATAGTTCAAAAATAAATATTGCAACACCTATCATAATAATGATGTCGCCTATGCTATAAACTGTTTTAAATTTGCCGAATAGGGAGAGCATTATACGATCTCCTAAAAAATTGAATCGGGTGTGTTTACTCATTAAGATAGCATTGTAAAAATGATTGTATGTTTTCAGCATTTTTACTTTTTCTATTTGTCCACTCTTAGTTAGGAGGTCAAGGTTTTGTGGCATAAAACCTTTGTTAGCTGTGATTACAGTTATGTTCGAAATGAATCCAACAGTCATTATTTTTATCCCCATGTATCGAGTGAAGTTTAGTAACATAAATATTAATATAATGAATAGTGATAATATATAAAGAATAGGAGTGTATTTTTCGTAAGGGCTGCTCGCAAATTTTTCGTTAAATATTACTATTTGAATAATAAACCCTATTAATACAAAATAAAATCCTGAAACTTCTTTATTTTCAATTCCTTTTATTCCGCGATTTATTATTACTGAGATAATGAAAGATACTAATACAATAATTAATAGTATCATTTATTCTATTTTTGCGTCCTTTGGAAAATATTTTTCAAATTCTTCTTTATTGTTAACTATTTCTGGATTTTTAATTAATTCTTCAATTGTTTTTATAAAAACATCAGCGATTACTGGATCAAATTGGTGCCCAGCTTCTTTTTTTATTTCTTTCAAACTCTCTTTTATCGTTTTTGCTTTTTTATAAGGTCTATTACTAATCATTGCATCAAATGAATCTGTTATACATATAATTCTTGAACCAATAGGTATATCTTCTCCTTTTTTTCCTTCTGGATACCCTTTTCCATCCCACCTTTCATGGTGATATTGTATGTACTTATCACCTTCCTTAAAGGAGACTAAATGAGAAACAAGATTAGCGCCACTTACGGGGTGCTCTTTTATTTTAGCAAATTCTTCTTCAGAAAGTTTGCCTCTTTTATTTATAATTGCATCAGGAATGGAAACTTTTCCGATATCGTGCAATTTTGCTGCTTTTACTATTATTTCCTTTTCTTTGCCTGTTATTTTAAGTTTTTTGCATAAAAGTTCGGTAAGATTTCCAACTCGCACTGAATGAGCCATTGTGTCAGGGAATTTGTTGTCTTCTAACTTGGCTAATGCGTATAAAGTATCCTCGGTTTGTTTTATAATATCTACTTTCTCTTGAGATGCAAGGTAAATAGCTACAAGCAGTGGAATTAGAAGGATTGATACTAAGAAATCTTTAGTGTAAATATATATTAGAAGATATCCTAATGGGAATAATGTTAGAAGTTCTAATCCTGCTGCTTTAATATTTTTAATCCAGAATTTAAAAAATGTTTCTTTATTTTTTTCTTTATTAAGGTGCCATAATAAAGTAAAAAGTGTAATTGTTTCAATTAAAAAATATACTATACCGCCGGTTACTAATGCTATTAGATTTTTTGCTGTTAGAAAGGGTGAGTTATATGTATAGATTAAGTGGAATGTTATACTTGTGATACCTACAACCAAAGATAAATAAGTTGTGTTAAATAAGATTTTATACCATTCATCTGATAAATTATCTTTCCGCTTTTTAATCTCTGCGATAATATTGGCAATTGCCCTTGTTACTATTGAATAGAAAGGTGGTAGAATAAATGCCATTGCAAGTGTTAGAGCTAGCGAAATTGTTATTTCAGCCTGATTTTTTTTATCAGGGAAGTATACAATTGGTGACATATCCGCAATGATGATTGAAACACCAAATATGATAGAATATACAATTACCTGGAAACTCTCAGTGTTTTTAGTTGCTCCTTTAAAAAAGAATAGAGATATTACAAGAATTATTATAAAAAAAATAGTTATAAATGTTAAATACCTATCTACCCATTTTTCTTTTGTATCATGCTTCATCAGTAGTTATTATACCACTATTGAAATATTTATACAATAATTCCTACATTTATACAATAATCACTACTACTCACACTGTTTATTATAATAAAAAAATTCAACTTTAACAGATTTTTTGTTTTTAAAGAATTAATGCCATTTAAAATCTGCTGCAATTGTTAAAACAAGAAGACTTATTCCAAGAAGAAAAGCAAGAACCTTACTACCCCACTTCATATTTTTCACCTCCTTTAAAAACCTATTTCTATGAATGTGTTAGCATTTTTTAAAAAAAAGTCAAGACCTTTTTGAAAGATTTTTGAATATCCGAAATTCCTGTTCTAATACCCTGTTTTTTGTTGCAAGTTGTCCGCAGGCAGCAGAAATTTCAGTGCCTTTTGAGTATCGAATTGTTACATTAATTTTGTTCGTTTTTAGGATTTTGAAGAATTCATTTTCTTTTTCCGATGGTTTAAAATTTGAGAATGGCACTGGATTGTAGTGAATTAAATTTACTTTTACAAATTTTATTTCTTTCAAAAACTTTACCAACACATTTAAATCTTCTAAAGAATCGTTTATATTTCTAATAAGAAGATATTCTACTGTTATTGTATTTCCAGTTTTTTTTGAATGATAAGATAGGGATTTTGCCAGGTCTTTGATTTTGTATGTGCGAAGTCCAGGCATCAGGAAATCTCTTTTCTCTTGAATTGCTGAGTGAAGGGAAACAGCCAGTTTAACTGATTTAAGATCGGTGGCGAGTTGATATATCTTTGGAATTATACCAGATGTGGAAATTACAATTTTTCTTCTTCCTAAGGCACGTCCATTCTCATCTGAAATTATTTTTATTGCTTTGACTACATTTTCATAATTTGCAAGAGGCTCTCCCATTCCCATAAAAACGATATTTGTAATTTTTTCGTAGTCTTCAACATAGAGAAGTTGCTCTATAATTTCTCCAGTGGTAAGATTTCTTATAAATCCCATATTTCCAGTAGCGCAAAATTTGCACCCCATTGCGCAGCCTACCTGGGAAGATATGCATAATGTATTTCGTTTTCTTCCAGAACTGTTTTTTTCTTTGATTAGAACTGTTTCTATTAATTTACCATCTCTCAGTTTGAATAAAAATTTTTGTGTTCCTGTTTTTTCTCCGATAGTAGATACCTTTTGAAAGCTTCTTATGAAAAATTCCTTGCTTAATTGTTCTCTTAATTTTTTAGGTAGGGTTGTAATGCTGCTGAATTCTCTGACTTTTTGGATATATATTGCCCTGAAAACCTCGTTTGCTCGGTATGAAGGCTCTCCAATTGATGTAAAATAAGATTTTAATTCATCTAAAGAAAAGTTTTTAATGTCTTTCATTTATTTTAATTCTTTGTCCAAACTTTCTTTCTGTACCGTTTAGCAGTCTTTTTATATTCTCTCTGTGTGAAAACGTTACAAGGAGGGGGAATATAATACTCATAACAACAACAGTTTTACTTTCTCCTAATAAAAGAAGAAATAAAGGAAAACATGAGATCGAAATAATTGATCCAAGAGAAACATATTTTGTTTTCCAAACAATTCCTATGAAAACAAGAAAGGACAAAAGTGCGGCCGGGAAATTTATAAATGCAGCAACTCCATACGTAGCTGCTACGCCTTTTCCCCCTTTAAAATGAGGCATAAATATAGAATAGTCGTGGCCTATGATTGCGGCAACTCCAGAAAGCATCATAATTACTGATGAATTTGCAACATATCTTCCAAGGAGAACTGCTATCCCACCTTTTGCCAGATCTAAAATGAGAACAACTACTCCAGGTTTAGTTCCCAGTACACGGTGTACGTTTGTTGCCCCGATGTTTCCACTACCGTACTTTGTTATATCTATTCCATAAAATTTCTTTGAAATAATAAATCCATTTGGAATAGAGCCAATTAGATAAGATGCAATTAATACTATTATTATTTTTATCAAAATTTCACCCCTTTGTGCTTACTCCTCCGTCTAAATTAATAACATTTCCCGTAATAAGGCGGGATTCCTCATTTAATAAGAAAACTATTAAGTTTACGATATCATCTATTTTGTTTATGCTCCTCATTGGAATAACCTTTTCAGCATTTTTTAAATAAATTTCTTTTAATTTACTTTCTGCTGCATTCGTATTTTCTTCGGTGTCTGTGTAACCTGCACGAATCGAATTTACTCTAATTTTTTGTTCAGCAAGTTGGTATGCTAAACTTTTAGTTACAACTTCCGATTCTTTTTTAAATGCATCGTAAATAAGTGCTCCTCCCAGTCCTTCCATTTGGCCAATTTCTAATAGATTTACAATACTTCCCCATGAATTCAATGATCCAGAAAAAACTTTTATACTTTTATATATAATTTGTAGATTTTCGTTTACTATATTTTTCCATTTATTTGCAGGTGTTTCTATGAGTCCGTTAAGTTCTGCAATTTTTCCAATGTTAACCAATCCATCAAGATTTTTGATATCATTAATCTTTTCTTTCCAATCAGAATCAGGATTTAACGGTAGAAAAATATTACATTCGGGTTCTTCACCAGCAGTGATAATATCATATTTTTCTTTAAGAATATAAACAACACTCTTTGCCCAGTTTTTACACCCAACAAGTAGAATCTTTTTCTTCTCTTTCATTAATACCTCCAAATCTAATTATAGGTGTTTTCCTATTTTCTTTCAATAGATTTTTATTTATTACGTATAGATTCTATAAGAAAGTATTGAAAATACTTGACAACCCTTACAAAATTGTTAAAATTAAAAAAACATTTTTAGGAAAGGGGAGATAAAATGAAAAAATTACCACCAGAGAAAGTTTCACAGCAAGAAATCGTATTTAAAGTGGAGGAACTTGAGCCTCTCTTAAGTCCACCTCCAATGGATCTTAAACCCTGGACTCCTATGTATATAGAGCTCAGGGGCGGCAAAAAGATGGTTATCAGGCAGATGACGAAAGAAGAAGCACCTGCACTGTTACCGTTTATTAAAAAATTCCTTGATGTTGATCATGACTTTTATGACATCGTAGGTGCGCGCGTCTATGCCGAAATTCTTGGTTGGTACAGAAACAGACTTAAAGATCCTTATCTTCTTGTTGGAGTTATTGACGGAGAACTTGCAGCACTTGGCAATGGCCGGCTTATGAACAAAGACATTAATATTAGTCTTCACACAATGGCTTTCAAGAGGGGATTACGTGCTGGTGCTGCCATGTATTATGCAAAAACTTATTACACCTTTGAAATTCTTGGACAGAAAGAATTCTGGGCAACTTATGAAAGTTATAACGGGTTTAAGAGATGGGGTATTGGTATGGCTCAGCCTTCCTATCCGTGGCCTGAATATCAGCATGAACTTGGCGGTGCAAAAGTGTTTTATATTACAAAAGAGTACTGGGATGC
>CAYXJW010000028.1:0-22414 GCA_964465465.1 uncultured Caldisericales bacterium | reverse complement strand
AGGATGAGATTTTGCAACTTCACCTACAGCACCTGCAAGCATAAATCCAACACCAATAACAAGATCACAATGCTCTTGCTCAGCAAGTGTGGTAAGATTCGGAACGTAATCTTCCTTTGCTTTAGATTCAAGGACAACGGGGGTAATGTTCAGGGGATGAATATCCTTGTCTTTTAAGTCTTCTGGAATGCTTGCTTCGTATTCAGCATCCGTCAAAGGCTTATACCCGCCACCTTTAACATACTTTACCTTAGCAGCCCATGTTTCAAGGCCTCTCAATGCAGAGTCGTTAAATGACCTGTCTCCTCTTCCACCTACATCAGTTACAAGACCGATTTTGATTTTCTTCTGTGTAGATTGACTGTTGGTAGCAGGTTTCTGCTTTGGAGCACAACCTGCAAATACTGTTGCAATCATCAATAAAGCGATGATTACAACTAATACTTTCCTGGTTTTCATAAAAAACCTCCTTTCGTTTCATTATAACTTAAAATAATTATATTAACGATTGTTGTCATGTCAAATAAAAAATCA
This sequence comes from uncultured Caldisericales bacterium, assembly GCA_964465465.1. GTDB lineage: Bacteria > Caldisericota > Caldisericia > Caldisericales > Caldisericaceae > AUK232. The sequence continues at coordinate 21,880 of CAYXJW010000028.1, read as the reverse complement.
ATACACGTTTCCTTGAGCCATAATTAACTTAAACAATGTGAGTAAAACATTTTTTACGCTCTCTTTATCTTTTGCATTGCACTCAACGACAGGTATCCATTTTGGTAAATTGAGAATTTTTCTAATTTCCTCTTTACTTACACCATCTTTTCCATCAAATTGATTTAAAGCAACAAGAATAGGAGCGTCCGTCTTCACTCTAAAGAAATTTATCATGTCTCTTGCATCATCAAATGTTTCTTTTGCACCTGAATCAACAATTACAATTATTCCAAGCGCGTCTTTTCCGAGAATACTCCACATGTAATTAAACCTGAACTGGCCTGGAGTACCAAAGATATGTAAAACATTCTCTCCGTCAATTGTAATCCTGCCAAAATCCATTGCCACTGTAGTGGAGTCTTTTACTCTGGATTCATCGTTTCTAGTGGTTTTTGCTTCAGTACTAATGGGCGCAATTTCCGTTATTGTTTGTATAAAAGTTGTCTTTCCGGCCGCAAATGGACCAGATATAATGATTTTGTACCTTTTCATAATCTCTTAAACCTCTCAAATAAACGTGCTATAAAACTTCTTGGAGCTCCTTTCCTTTTAACCATGACACCTTTGTCTGGATCTTTTTCCCCAACTTCCTTTAAAATTCTTAAGGCAACAAGTCCATAAACATCCTTTGAAACATCTATAACTGTCATATTCAGTTTCAAAGCAACCTCCCTTATCGTTAAACCTTTTCCGAGAAGAGAAATAATTTTCCACTGAGTAGGGGAAAGATGAATCCTGTCAGGAATTCCTTCAGTCGAAAGTCTAAACACAGAATCGACTGAAGAAATCTTATTCTTAATCTTTTCCCATTCGTCAAGTTTAGAAGTCGCAAGTAAAACTAAATCTGGAATAGATTTCGTAACTGATCTCTTAATACCTGAAACATCCTGTGGGACAAATTTAAAATACCCCTCCTTTATATTAAGCAAGTCTACTATTGCTGGCTCCCCTGCATACTCATTTGTTTGAGCATCTATCACTTCTCCATTTTTAAAAAATATACTCCCTTCTTTTTTTCCAAAAGGAGTTTCGCCTTTAAGTTCAAGCCTCCCTGTTTTCTCACCCATGGAGACCATTTGCAAAACTTCATCAAGGCTAAAATCTCGTAAACTACCTTCTAACATAAATTAAAAGAAAATCCTCGCCAGTTCATAAAATTTTTTGTCTGCCTTGTGAATTTTGCCTGCAGATTCTTTAAGAGGGGTAAAAACAATTTTTTCTTCTTTAACTCCCACAACACCATTGAATTTTCCCTCAGAAGCAAACTCAACCGCTGCAACACCCAATCTTGTAGCAAGAATTCTATCAGCAACAGTAGGAGTGCCACCTCTCTGAGTATATCCCAAGACTGTTGTTCTGGACTTAATATGGGTAATTTTTTCAAGATGCTCCATAATAGTGTAGCCTACCCTTCTCTTACGATTTACTGGATGCCCAAATTCATCTTTTTCGATATTTTCATCTCCATCATCAGGCAGTGGCGCACCCTCTGCGACAACTACAATACTAAAATTCTTTCCTTCTTTCTTTCTCTTTTCGATGTGAGAGGCTACATCTTCAATCCTGTATGGAACTTCAGGGATTATGATATAATCTGCACCACCTGCAAGTCCACCGAACAAAGCAAGCCATCCTGTTTCTCTTCCCATTGTTTCCACAACCATAACCCTATGATGTGCAGAAGCAGTTGAATGCAAATCATCAAGTGCAGAACCAATTTTTGTAATAGCAGTATTAAACCCAATAGAGTAGTCTGTACCATAGATATCGTTGTCAATCGTTTTCGGAATCACAATAGAAGGAACTCCCTCCTCAGCAAGTTTATTGGCAATCGTTATTGTATCTCTATCACCTATAAAGATAAGAAGAGTTAAAGCATTCTTCTTGAAATTTTCCTTAATCGCTTGAATATACTTTGGATCTTTCAGTGGATTAAACCTGGAGATTCCTAAAATTGAACCCCCTAATGGCAAAATCCCGGAAACTGTATGCTTTGTAATAATTTTAACATCATTGTTTACAAGACCGAAAAACCCGTCCTGGAAGCCTAATACCTCGTCTTCCTTTTCAAAAGCAGCCCTTGAAATTGCTCTAATTGCAGCATTTATTCCAGGAGCATCTCCACCATCACATAGAATTCCGTATCTCTTCATGCTTCACCTCCTAAAATTCCGTTTTACCCGTGAAAGTAAAATCTTTTATTCTTAAGTAAGGCACGGTAATTGGTGTCATATCATACACGATTTTTTTAATTTTACTTAGTTCAATAACATTATTCAGTGCAGAAATAACACTTTCCGTGAAACGCATATTCATCACTGGTTTTGTAATTTTACCATTTTCAATCATAAAAAGCCCATCTCTCGTCATTCCGGTAATCACCGCATTTTTAGGATCCATAACATTAGTGTACCAGAATCTCTGTACAAACAATCCTTTACTGACATTAGAAATCATATTTTCAACGGAAGAATCCCCTCCTTTCATTATGAAATTCATCGGATAAGGACTGTAAGGACTCGGTTGTGGTAGTGAATGGCCTGTAGATTCTTTGCCTTCTCTGTATGCAGTAAGCGTATCGTAAACTACTTCTTTCGCAACACCTTTTTCAAAAAATACAACACGCTTTTTATCGACACCTTCAAAATCAAAAGGCAAAGGTATTGTTTCCGAAGACAGGCCATCATCAAACATTGTTATGTTATCGCCCAGAATCTTTTTTCCGAAATTTCCAATGAGGAAACTGCTTCCTTCTTTTACTGCTCTTGCGTTTAAAGAGAGATACAAAATGTGTGAAATAAACTCAGCAACCGCATAAGGAGTAAGAATCACTTCGTATTTTCCAGGATCAATTGGAACAGGATCTTTTCCTTTTAATGCCATATTCATACTTTCTTCTATGATTTCGTCAGGGCTAATCGTTGAAATGTCCGTTGTAGAAGACTTTGAATACCCGCTGGAATTTTCCGCCATCGCAATATTTTTTACTGAAGCAATTGTCCTAACACCATATTTCTCCACACCAAGCGAATTTACAACTGCAATTTCGCTAACTTCTGTTTCGACTGTGCCTGAAGAATTAAGTCCAAATTTCCTGGAGGCATCAACGATCCTTTTCGCAATCTTTGCTCTGCATTCTGCATCGCAATTAGCAGTATTTTCAGAAAACAAAATTTTTTCATCAAATTCTCTACTACTATGTGAAGGTTTTGCAAAAGAAACAAAATCTGGATTTTCAGCCTGATTTTTTGCCACTGTCTCCGCATCCTTTAAAACTTTGTTCAATATTTCCTCAGAAAACCCGTTTGCAGTTGCAGCCCCAATTTTTTTACCAAAAGCAACTCTTATACTTATTGTGTAATCTTCACTTCCCACATTTCTGTGAATATAGTTATTTGCAAAGCCAGTCAAATAAGATTTCCCACCAAGCAAAAGCACTTCAACCTGGTCCGCTTCAGAGAGCGTAATAGCCTTTTTCAAAAGATTAATTGCTTTATCTCTTCCTATCATTTCAGCACCCCCACTTTTACATTTCTAAAGCGGGCAGCCGATACACCATGGCTAACCTGCATAACCTGCATTGGTTCACCCTTTCCGCAATTTGGAACACCCCATACATGCCAAAAGTCTTTGTTTGCTATACCATCGCAACTTCTCCAAAATTCATAGGTAATACCTGTATAAGTGGGGTTTTTAACCATATCCTGGATTTTTCCGTTTTTAATCTCCCATCCAATTTCAGTGCCAAACTGAAAATTCAACCTATTCTGATCTATACTCCAACTTCTGTTTGTATCCATATAAACACCGTGATCGATACCAGCAATAAGTTCATCGAGTGTTTTATCTCCTGGTTCAAGATTAATGCTTGTCATTCTTATGATTGGCATAAAATTCCAACTCTGCGCACGCATCGCTCCCATAGGTTCCAATTTCAATTTTTTTGCCGTTTCCCTTGAATTCAAATAACCAACAAATATTCCATTTTTCACAAGATATATTCTCTTCGCCTTTACACCCTCATCGTCATATGCAAATCCGCCTAATGCCTCAGGAATTGTAGCATCGGCTGTAATATTTACAATATCAGAACCATATCTAAAACTTCCCAACTTGTCCGTTGTGAGAAAAGATGTTCCTGCAAAAGATGCCTCTTCTCCAAGAACCCTATCAAGTTCCGTGGGATGACCAGCAGACTCATGCACTTGAAGTGCAAGTTGAGAACCGCCAAGAACGATATCCATAATACCAGATGGACAGGGCTTTGCAGAGAGTAATGCAACGGATTCTTTTGCTACACGTTCCGCATTCTTTAAGAAATCCGCATTTTTAACGAGTTCAAATCCCTTTCTCTGATAATCACCTCCAAAGCTACTTGGATAACTTCTTATCTGAATTTCCTTTCCATTTGTTGCAATGGCAGAAATACCAGCTCCGCTTACGATACGCTCCTGTTCTATATATGCACCTTCTGTAGAAGCAAACGTTTTCCATTCTTTTGAAAAATACATATTCCCTTTCCGTACAATTACACCAGGAATGTTCATTATTTTGTCTGATTCAAGCAAGATGGAGATTTTCTCAGATAAAGGCACAGAAAACGGATCTATTTCAACTTTTTGAGGGACTCTGTCTTGAAAAATTTCGACCTGAGCCAAAGACACATCATCGATTTTAGTAAGGCTACTCGCTTTTGCTATTTTAACTGCTTCTTCAGCAACCTTTTCTGCTTCATCAGTTGTGAGTCGAAAAGATGACGCAAAACCCCAGGCACCGTTTGCAATAACACGAACTCCAAAACCTTTCGTAGAAGATCGCTTTAAGGCATCAACGCTTCCATTTTTCGTGGAAATTTCTTCAATTTCCCTTTCCAAAATCCGAACATCTGCATAAGTGGCACCCGCTCTTTTTGCGGAAAGAAGCGCACTCTCTATAATATCTCGCATAGTTGCCTCCTTATTCTTGCTCTATTATAACAATAATTAAAATATCGCAAAATAAAAGGCTTTTACAGAGAGTTATTACTTCCTATTACTTCTTATTTGCTCTGTGCTTTATAATAGCGCTTTCGACAATGTAAACTACGTCTTCACCTATATTTGTTGCCAGATCAGCAATACGTTCAAGATTTTCCGATATACGTATAATAAGTAAACTTCTTCCAATAGTTTGAGGATCTTGAATCATAAATGTAAGAAGTTCCCTTATAATCTGTTCATTTAAATTATCCACAAGGTCGTCCCTTTTACAAACATCTCTTCCTAAATTTGAGTCCTGTGATATAAAGGCAGTAATTGCATCATCTAACATATTAACAGCGATATTTGCCATTCGAGGAAGATCTACATACGGTTTTACATTGGGTTGAGGAATTAATTCCATTGCAAATTCCGCAATATTTGTTGCAAGATCCCCTACTCTTTCAAGATCATTATTCATTTTTAATATCATAACAACAGTTCTTAAATCTTTCGCTCTGGGTTCAAATCTCGCAAGTGTTTCGATAGCATACTCATCGATTTCAATTTCAAGATTGTTAATAATAGGTTCTTCTTCAAATTTAACCTTCCTGGCAAGTTCTTCACTCTTTTTAATAAGAGCCTCCATACTTCGGTTTACCATTTCTTCTGAAAGGTTTGCCATCTTTAAAAGTTTTTCCTTTAATATTGCTATTCTTTTTTCAAGCATATTAGCATCTCCTTTAACTGAATTTACCCATAATATATTCCTCGGTGCGTTTATTTGCAGGAGCCGTGAATATCAACTCCGTCCTTCCAAACTCCACAAGTTCACCCATAAAAAGAAATGCAGTATAATCTGAAACACGTGCAGCCTGCTGGATATTATGTGTTACAATTACAATGGTATATTTTTCTTTTAGTTTTTCAATTAAATGTTCGAGTCTGTTTGTTGCAATTGGATCAAGTGCAGAAGCAGGTTCATCCATAAGCAAAACCTCGGGCTCTACTGCAAGCGCCCTCGCAGTACACAATCTCTGCTGTTGGCCTCCAGAAAGGGAAAACGCACTATCAAAAAGTTTATCTTTCACCTCTTCCCAGAGGTTTGCATCTTTCAAAGATTCCTCAACACGTTGATAAATAAGTTTTTTATCTTTTATGCCATGAATCCTGAGGCCGTATGCAACATTTTCAAAAATGGATTTTGGAAAAGGATTTGGTTTTTGAAAAACCATTCCAACCCTTTTTCTCAACTCAAATACATTAACATCACTATCGTAAATGTTTTTTCCATCAAGAAAAACTTTTCCTTCAACCTTTACTTCTCTTACAAAATCATTCATTCTATTCAACGAGCGAAGAAATGTGGATTTACCACATCCTGAAGGACCGATTATAGCAACAACTGATTTTTCTGGAATTTCAATCGAGATTCCCTTTAAAACATCTTTTTTGCCAAAATTCACTTTCAGGTTATCCGTTTTTATCTTTACCATACTTTTCTCCTTCTTTGTCTTAATCTCATTATAATTGCTGCAAAACTAACAGCAAAAACAAATAACAACAGCACAGCGCTTGCCCCATAAGCAATAGGAATCTGTTTCTCTGGAAATGTACCCTCAGTGAGCAAACCATAAATTAAATACGGAAGAGCCATAACTTCGTCAAAAACAGAGCGTGGAAGCCTGCCGCTGTAAAATGTAGCAGCAGTAAACAAAATTGGTGCAGTTTCTCCCGCAGCCCTTCCAACACTCAATATAACACCAGTTAAGATACCGGGAATTCCAACGGGAAGAACAATGTTCTTAATCGTCTGCCACTTTGTTGCACCCAATCCAAACGATGCTTCTTTAAAAGAATATGGCACAGATCTTAATGCCTCTGTCGTAGATTGAATAATCGTTGGAAGAATTAAAATTCCAAGAGTAAGTCCACCTGAAAGCATAGATACTCCAAAATGAAATTTGTTAACAAAAATAGCGAGTCCAAAGAGCCCGAATATTACAGACGGAACACCAGATAGAATATTAACGGAAATGCGAACAAACTTTATCAGTTTTCCATTTCCTGAAACATATTCAGAAAGATAAATACCTGAGAAAATTCCAACCGGCACTGCAAAAACAAAGGAAATAAGCACAAGATACAGAGTTCCTACAATTGCTGGAAAAATTCCACCCTCAGTTATTCCGTTTTTCGGAAACTCTGTAAGAAAAGAGAGGTTTATAACTTTAAAACCATTCAAGAAAATATATCCAACGAGAATTGCAAGAAACACCACAGAAATATATGCAAGTACTTTAATAACAAAAAACACTACTTTTTCTTTCTTAACCTTATCCATTTGTTTTACTCCCATCAATAAATTTACCTCTGTAAAATTCAGCAATTAAATTGAATAAAATAATAAAAACAAAAAGTTCTGCAGCCAATGCAAAAAGTGCATGATAGTGAAGGCTATAAATAGGTGTTTCCCCCATTTCAGCAGCAATCGTTGCAGTAATTGGACGCATAGGACTAAAAACAGAATGAGGCATTCCCAATGCTCCTCCTGCAACCATAAGCACAGTCATTGTTTCCCCAATCGCACGTCCAAAGCCCAGGGACACCGCAGTTATTATACCGGGCATAGAAGCAGGAATTACCACGTGAAATAATGTTTCGAGTTTCGAAGCCCCAAGTGCAAACGATGCCGTTTCTAAATCAGCAGGAACAGCAGTTATAGCATCTTCCGATATACTTGCAATTGTAGGAAATGCCATAAAAGCAAGAATAATCCCTGCTGTAAACCCTGTTTGCCCGATAGGAAGGTGAAAAATCCTCTGTACAATCGGAGCAATAAAAACTATGCCAAAAAATCCATAAACAACCGATGGAATGCTTGCAAGAAGTTCAGTAAGTGGTTTAAAAATATTTTTTACAGTTTCGTCTGTGAGTTTTGAAATATAGAGTGCGGTGGCAAGTGCAAGCGGAACAGAAATAAGCATCGCAATTCCCGAAACAATTAAAGTAGATAATAGAAGCGGAACAGAGCCAAAAATAGGAGGAGAGGAAGTAGGTCGCCAAACAGTGCCAGTAAGAAATTTCCAAAAAGAGTAGGATTTGAATGTTGGAATGCCTTCTGTAAAAATAATAATAGTTATAGAAACTAAAATTATAACAGCGATATATCCAAATATTGGCAACAAATATTCAATTATTGCTTTTTTTCTCATTTTTTCTCATTTTAATTATCATGGAGCGACTGGGACAAATCCTGCTTCTTTTACAATTTTTTGTCCATCTTTACTCAAAACAAAATCAATAAATTCTTTGACAACTCCCACCGGCTGTCCATTTGTATACATAAATAGAGGTCTTGAAATCTCATAAGCACCACTTGAAACACTCTTTTCTGATGGAATTATTCCATCATATCGCAATACTTTAACAGAGCCATCAATATATCCAAGACCTATATAGCCTATTGCACCCGGAGTTTTTGTGACAGTAACCTTTACCGCCTGATTGGAGCCCTGAACAACAGCAGAGGAAATCATCTGCGTATCTTTTCCAAGTACTTTTTCCTCAAAAACCTCAAACGTTCCAGACGAGGAATCCCGAGTCACTGGAATTATCTTCATATCCTCCCCACCTAACTCCTTCCAGTTTGTAATCTCACCAGTATATATTTTCTTCAATTCCTTACGTGAAATACTGCTTATCGGATTATCCTTATTAACAATAATGGCAATACCATCTCTTGCGATTATATGCGACACAGGTTTAATACCGTTTTTTTCTGCTTCCTCTATTTCACCTTGAGTTATAGGTCTCGATGCATCAGCAATATCGCATGTTCCATTTATTAACGACGCAATGCCATTTCCAGAACCAGTACCACGGACAGAAACGTTCACATCAGGATATTTATTCATAAATTCCTCAGCAGCTCTTTGCGCTATTGGAAACACAGTTGTAGAACCATTAATTACAACTTTGCTTGCTTTAGTACTTTCTTTTTCTCCTGCACCACATCCATAAGTAGCAAGAAACAGTAACAATAAAAAGATTGTGATAATCCCTTTTAGTTTCTTCATACATACCTCCTATTTTTAAGTTTTCAATAGCAGAATAAAAGAAAAGTGTTAACTATCTTTTAAGAAAATGTTAATTTTTTGTTAAGATACCAAACATTTCTGCAGCAGGAATTTGAATAAGAAATTCAGTTCCCTCACCTAATTTACTTTTAACAGTAATATTTCCACCATGTAGGTGTGCAACGCGTTTCGCAATTGTAAGCCCCAGGCCAGTTCCCCCGGAAAGACGCGCGCGAGAAAAATCCTCTCTATAGAAAGGTTCAAAGATATGCAAAAGTGTGTTTTCTTTCATTCCACGCCCGGTATCTCTTATGCGAACAACTGCAAATGAATTCTCTTTACTTACAGAAAACACAACCTTTCCTTTGTCAGTGTATTTTACAGCATTGTGCAAAACATTATTCAACATTTCAATTAAAAGAAACCTATTTCCTACAACTTCCACATCTTCATAACATTCTTCAAATAAGAGTCTTTTTTCTCTTATTTTGCCACGTAAAGATTGTGAAACTAATTCTGCAATTTCTTTCATATTAATTCGTTCCTTTTTAAATCTTTTCCCTGAACGTATCTCCGTAAGTACCAATAGTTTCTTTACAAGATCGTTCATTCTTTCAGCATTTTGCTTTAAGAGTTCAGCAAACTTGAGTTTTTCCGCTTCAGAAACAGAAGTGTCTAAAAATATATCTGCCGAAGAATTGATAACAGAGAGGGGAGTCTTTAATTCATGAGATACAGCAGAAATAAACTCTCGCTCAAACTTTTCTTTCTCTCTTTCAGAAGTGACATCTTCAAATAGACATAAAACCAACTTCTCTCCGGTGAGGGCTAAATCCCTAAAATTGCTCACCCTGAACACTCTTCCAGATACTCCGAACTCTTCACTCTTTATATCTGCATTCAAACACTTTCCTATAACATTGGAAAGTATTTGATTCTTAACAACTTCAAAGTAAAAACAGTTATCGCATCGTATCCTTAAAAAAAATTCGGCAGATTTATTGTAAAGTACAATTTTCCCGCTATAAGAAAGAAGAATTACAGGAAAATCCATAACATCTATAATTTTCTTTATCTGATTTAACGCACTATTCTTAATGTACAAAAGAGGTTGCATGGTTTCAAATAAATTATTAATAAGTCCTTTGAGAACTGCAAAATCATCGCGTTCATAGAGAACAAATTTTTTTAGTTGTTTACTTTCCAAACTATTTTTAAGGTGAAATGCAATTGCTTGAATTTCTTTTCTAAATTTAGCATAACAAAAAATCCCCACTCCTAAGACAAACAACATAGCAATCACAAAAAGAAAAAAGTGCCCTGTGAATGCAAAGATAGAGGAGAAAACGTTAAAAACAACAAAAAGAATAAAGTAAAACTTCATCATTTTTCTTCCGAGATCTTGTATCCTATTCCACGCACAGTAGTAATGTACTTACCACACTTTCCAAGTTTTTCTCTCAAATGTCTTATATGTACGTCTATTGAACGGTCAAATGGTTCTTCATCTGGATCTTTCCACAGTCTATCCAAAAATTCAACTCTACTAAAAACTTTTCCAGGGTACTCCATTAGCAATTCTAAAATGCTAAACTCCTTTTTTGTGAGAAAAATCTTCCTGTTTGCACAATACACTTCAAATTTTTCCTTATCCAGACGAATATCCCCACACACAAGGATGTTTGAAGAAGTTTTTCTTCTAAGCAGCGCCTTAACACGAGCAGCAAGCACTTTACCGTTAAACGGCTTTGTAACATAGTTATCCGCCCCAGAATTTAAAACCTCTAAAATATCTTCCTCTCCGCTTTTAGCAGTAATTACCAATATAGGAATGGAAGAAAAAGTTCTATTATTTCGGATTATCTTTATCAGAGAAACTCCGTCTATTCCGGGCAGCATTAGATCAAGAACAATACCATCAAAACCATTGCGGTAAAGTTCTTTTAAAAAATTTTCTCCGTTATAGAAAATTTCCGTTTCAAATCCTTCACGCTTAAGGTAAAAAGAAATTATCTCTGCAATGTCTTTTTCATCGTCAACAACAGCAATTTTTTTCAACACTTCCACCCCTTTAATTAGTATAAAGAATTGTTAAGCATAAACAAATCTGTCAAATATTATTGACAAAACAGAGTTTCAGGATACAATAAAAACGCGATGAAAAGATTTCTCACTATTTTAATAATACTTTTAGTTGGTGCTACTGGAACATACTGGTATCTGCACTCTATGGCAGGTAATGTAACGGTTTTGAAAAGCAAAACACTACTTCAAACAGAATATCCTGTAAATACCTTTGTTGCAACGGGAAATGGTATCATTGCCGGAACAGCAAATGGAAAAGTCTATTCGGTAGATCTCAATGGGAAAATCAACTGGAAAACAGATATCAAAACAAGCATTTTTGGAATAAAAGTTGAAGACGAAAATAACATACTCGTTTGTAGTGTGTATTTTTACTTACTAAACAAAGACGGAAAAACTATATTCTCCAAAGGATATAAAAATTATATAGGAGTTAAAGGCAATTTCTTATCAAACGGCAATTTAGAGTTAGTATATCAATCACTAAAAGATCTTTCATACATAGCCGTACAAACGGATAAAACAGGAAAAACAATCTCAACAAGGAACATACCAGATTTAGGAGAATCTTCCAGTATAGAAATACTGAATAACGGGAACATTTTATTTTCAGGTTCCAGGGGAGAGATTTACATATTAGACCAAAAAGGCATTGTAAACGATACAGTAATAGATGATGAAAAAGGTGTCCTTCACTCGGTATATGCACGGGAACTCTCTAACGGTAATATCGTTTGCGGATACATGTTTTCTTCCTCAGAAAAGGATATTTCCATACCTGTCTACTTTTTTGATAAAACATTAAAAAAGATAAAAATTACAACACTCCACTCCAATATAAACAATGTTATTGTAGCTGATGGAAAGGTTATTTTTGCAACAAATGAAGAATTTTACGTTTTTAATAACGAAGGAAAACTCATTAAAACATATACAAAATTTGGCTTTTCTGCATCTAACTATTCAGAAAATAAGGACAGTGTAATGCTTCTCTTTTACAAACCACCAGAATCCAAAAAAAATAAGCCAATCCTTAGTATATCAATTATAAAGAATGGGAAGAAATACGCCCGTTATTTATTCAGTTCAGATTCAATCCCCCTCGTTAAACTTGATCCCGACTATGATGACGTTTTTCTAATTCAAGAGAACCGTATAGAATTATTGTATAAAGAGTAGGGGGTGATATTATGAAAATAGATGTTTCCAGGGTGACTCGCGAGGAGGCAAAAAAGAGGCTCGCCGAGTTAAGGAAGGAACTTCACAGACATAGTTACTTATATTACGTTTTAAACAAACCTGAAATATCTGATTATGAATACGACAGAATGTTTCAGGAATTACTCGCTCTGGAAGCAAAATTCCCTGATCTTGTAACTCCTGACTCTCCTTCTCAACGTGTAGGGGCAGAACCTGCAAAGGAATTCAAAACAGTATATCACAAAATCCCTATGCTTTCCCTTGGAAATGCCTTTGACGATAACGATCTCATCGCTTTTGATAAAAGGGTAAAACGTGAGGCAAATGTTGATTCTGTAGAATATGTCACCGAACTAAAAATGGACGGGCTTGCAGTTTCTGTCAGGTATGAAAACGGAATTTTAACTCTCGGTGCAACACGGGGTGATGGAATCCGCGGAGAAGATGTAACAGCAAATGTTAGAACAATAAGGAATGTCCCGCTTAAATTGTTTGGAGACGACATTCCAGAAGTTATTGAAGTCCGCGGTGAAGTGATAATGTTTAAAAAAGACTTTGAAGAATTAAACAAGGAAAGGGCAAGCAAAGGAGAGCCACTTTTTGCAAATCCAAGGAATGCTGCAGCAGGATCCCTTCGACAACTTGATCCGAAAATTACAGCACAAAGAAAACTTCACATGATAGCGTATGGAATCGGGGAAGTAATTGGAAAAACATTTGAAAAACACTTTGAAATCCTTAAATACCTGGAAAAAATTGGTTTCAAGATAAGTCCCGAGGCAGCAGTATGTCCAGACATAGAAGAAGCAATCAGACGATGCAAATATTACACAGCACACAGAAATGAATATCCTTTTGCAGCCGATGGTGTTGTTATAAAAGTCAATGACTTAAAACTTCAAGAGAAATTAGGTGCAACATCTCATGAACCAAGATGGGCTATTGCATTCAAATTCCCACCAGAAGAAGCAGAAACAATCGCGAGAGACATTATCGTTCAAGTAGGTAGAACAGGCAAACTCACCCCTGTTGCAATATTCGATCCTGTGGAGTTAGAAGGAAGTGTAGTATCACGCGCAACTTTACACAATGAAGATCAGATAAAGAGACTTGATATACGCATAGGAGACCATATAATAGTGCGAAAAGCGGGATCAGTAATACCAGAAGTTGTAAAAGTGTTAAAAGAAAAACGAACAGGGAAAGAAAAACCTTTTACGATGCCAGATAGGTGTCCTGTATGCGGCGGTCCTGTTGTCAGACTTCCAGGAGAAGCCGCAACAAGATGTATAAATGCTTCATGTCCTGCCCAGGTAAAGGAACGGATCGTTCACTTTGTTTCAAGGGAGGCAATGGATATTGATTCACTTGGAGAAAAAATTATAAATCAACTCGTTGAAAAAGGATTAATTAAAGACTATGCAGATCTATATTATCTGAAAAAAGAAGACTTACTGAAATTGGATAGAATGGGGCCAATTCTTGCAGACAAAATAATTAGAAACATTCAGAACAGCAAGAATAGGCCACTTGCAAATCTCATTTACGCATTGGGAATCTTCCAGGTAGGGAAACACACAGCAGAACTTCTTGCAAAAAAATTTCACAGTATTGATGCCTTAATGAATGCTACAGAAGAAGAGATTGCTTCCATAGAAGGAATAGGGCCTATTACTGCAAAAAGTATAAAAGATTTCTTTGCATCAGAGCAGAACAAAAAAGTTATTGAAAAACTTAAAGCAGCGGGAGTTAATATGGAGAGTAAAGAAGAAACAAAAGAAGAGAATTTGCCATTAAAAGGATATAAGATTGTGTTTACCGGGGCATTGAAATCAATGACAAGAAGCGAGGCAAAAGAATTAGTAAAAAAACTCGGAGCAGAAACTCCTGATAGTGTTTCAAAAAAGACAACTCTGGTAGTGGTGGGAGAAGATCCGGGTTCAAAATATGAAAAGGCTTTAAAGTTAGGCATAAAAACAATTACTGAAGAGGAATTCTTAAAAATGATTGGGAGGTTAAAAAATGATTGACATAGAAAAATATGAAAAACTCGCTGCACTGAATCTTTCAGGAGAGGAAAAAATCAGAATAAGCAAAGACTTAGAAAAAATAATAAATTATTTTGAAATGCTAAAGGAAGTAAACACAGACGAAATAGAGCCTTATGTTTATACAAAGGGAGCAAAACTGTTTTTAAGAAGAGATGAATTGGGAAAAACTCTTTCAAAGAAAGATTTAGAAAGAAACCGAAAACTGTTTAATGGAAAATTTTACAAAGTAAAGAAGATCATAGGAGACTGATATGGAAATAAAAAATTTCACAATTGAAGACCTGACCAGACTTACAAAGAACGGAAAAGTTTCAGTAAAAGAAATAGCAGAATCCGTTATTAAAGAAATAGAAAAAAATGAGGACACAATCCATGCTTTTATAAGTATCGATAAAGAAAAAATTCTTAAAAATGCGGAAGAACTTGACAAAAAAGAAAAAAAGGGGAAGTTGTACGGCGTTCCTGTGGCAATAAAAGACAATATGAATCTGGCCGACACAGAGACAACTGCAGGTTCCAAAATTTTGAAAGGATACATTTCCCCATATACGGCAACAGCAGTTGAAAAGATAATCAACGAAGGAGCACTAATAGTAGGCAAGACAAATATGGATGAATTTGCAATGGGATCTTCAACGGAAAACTCTGCTTTCTTTAAAACAAGAAATCCAGTAAATCCAGAATACGTACCGGGCGGATCGTCCGGAGGTTCAGCAGCAGCGGTAAGTGCAAATGAAGCAATCACTGCTTTGGGTTCAGATACAGGTGGTTCTATACGTGAACCTGCAGCATTTTGCGGTGTTGTAGGACTTAAACCTACATACGGAAGAGTTTCAAGGTATGGATTAATTGCATTCGCATCATCACTCGACCAGATAGGACCATTTGCAAAAAATGTTAAGGATGCTGCAATTATGTTAGAAGTAATCTCTGGTTTTGACTGGCATGACGAGACAAGTGTAAACAGAGAGGATATAGATTTTACTTCACTGATCGGGGAAGAGATAAAAGGCAAGAAAATAGGTTTAATAAGAGAAGTATCAGACTTTCAAATCCAGAAAGAAGTAAAAAGTTCGCTTGAAAAAACAGCCAATTTATTGCAAAAATCAGGTGCTGAAATTGTAGATGTTTCTATTCCACATCTAAAATATGCGCTTCCTGCATATTATATAATAGCACCTTCTGAAGCATCGGCTAACCTTGCACGGTTTGATGGAGTAAGGTATGGGTTGTTTTCAGAGGGGAAAAATCTAAGGGAAACATACGAAAAAACAAGAACAGAAGGCTTTGGAACAGAAGTTAAACGCCGCATTTTAATAGGCACTTTTGCATTATCTGCAGGATACTACGACGCATACTATCTTAAAGCATCAAAAGTAAGAAGGCTGATAGAAAAAGATTTTGAGAAAGCATTTGAGAAAGCAGATGTTTTGTTGACACCGACTACTTCAAAGACTGCATTTAAAATAGGAGAAATCACGGATCCACTCGAAATGTATATGAATGATATATTCACAATTCCAGTTAGCCTTGCTGGATTACCAGCAATTTCAATACCTGCAGGCAAAGATGAAAAAGGGCTTCCAATTGGAATGCAACTAATAGGAAAATGGTTTGCCGAAAAAGAACTTCTGCAAATTGCATATGCACTTGAGAAAGGCCTTAAATAGGAGGTAAAAATGGAATATAAACCAACAATAGGATTAGAAATACACGTTCAACTTTCCACAAAAACAAAGATATTTTGCAGGTGCTCAACAGAATTTGGTGCAGAACCAAATACAAATGTCTGCCCTGTGTGTCTCGGGCTTCCAGGGGTTCTTCCAGTTTTAAACGAAAAAGTTGTAGAATACGCAACAAAACTCGGACTTGCACTGAATATGAAAATAAATGAAACCTCTACATTTTATAGAAAGAACTATTTTTACCCTGACCTTCCGAAAGGCTACCAAATTACGCAGTATTCAATACCTATTGCTTCAGAAGGTTTCTTAAAAATAAGAACAGAAAGAGGAGAACGCAAAATACGAATAATTCGTGGACACATAGAAGAGGATTCTGGAAAATCAATTCACACAGGAGATATAACCGAATCCGAATTTTCATATATCGATTTCAATCGATCCGGAGTGCCACTCATGGAAATCGTTACATACCCTGACATTGAAACTCCAGAAGAGGCGTATGAGTTTCTCGTGCTTCTGAGAAAAACAGTCAGATATCTTGGGGTATCTTCCGGAGACATGGAGAAAGGAGCATTGAGATGCGATGTGAATATTTCAGTTTCAAAAGGAAAATCTCTCGGCACAAAAGTAGAAATCAAAAATCTCAACTCCTTCAGGAGCGTAAGAAGGGCTCTTGAATATGAGATCAAAAGACAAATTGAAGTTTTAGAAAAAGGTGGCACAGTTATCCAAGAAACAAGACATCTGGACGAAAAAACAGGAGAAACAAAGCCAATGAGAACCAAGGAAGAACTCAACGACTACAGGTATTTCCCCGAACCTGATCTTCCGCCACTTGTTCTTACAAAAGAATACATTGAGGAAATTAAAAAGAAAATTCCAGAACTGCCTGCAGAAAGAGAAGAACGATTCGTAAAAGAATACGGAATAACAAGAGAGTATGCTCATGAGATCTGTGCATCAAAAAGCCTTGCAGATTATTTTGAAAATGCAGTAAAACTTTCAAACAAACCAAAAGAAATTGCAAATTACCTCATGGTCAACATATCAGGATATATGAACGAAAAAGGCATATCCATAGAAGAAGTAAAATTTAAACCTGAATATTTCAAGGATCTTCTTGATATGATTGATAAAGGTACAATTTCAAAAAACATAGCAAAAACAGTAATCGCTGAATCGCTTAACACCGGGAAAAAACCTTCCGTTATAGTAAAAGAAAAAGGGCTCATTCAAATAACAGATACAGATGCAATAGAAAAGGCAGTAGATGAAGTCATCTCAGAAAATCCAAAACCTGTTTCTCAGTATCTTAACGGAAAAACTCAAGTTATGGGATTCCTTATTGGGCAGGTAATGAAAAAGACAAGGGGTAAAGCAAATCCTAAAATCGTTTCCGGAATACTTGCAAAAAAACTCAACACTATGAAAAAATGAAAAGAGTTTTTGTCATTCTATCTATTTTTCTGTTCATAGTAATAAGTTTCTTTCCTGCAAGTATAACTGATGCAGGCTTAACAAATAAATCAAAATTAAAAGGCATCTGCTTACATGGGGAAGACATCGCAAAAAGCGGTGCAGAACCCATTATGAAGGAGTTAAAAAACGAAGGATTTAATGCTATTTTTCTTCTTATAAAAGACCCACAAGGTTATGTATATTACAAAAGTAAAGATTTCCCGGTGAAATATCCTATCCTTTCCAGTACAATAAATGCAGCGAAAAAATACGGAATTGGAGTTTATGTTTATTTTCCAGTTTTTATGGATAAACATTACGGTACAACTCACCCGGACCAATGTATGGTTGATGTTTCTGGCAAGAAAAACACCTATTACATTTCATTGCTAAGTGATAAATATACAGCATACCTTAAAAAATTTATCGGAGAATTATTAAATTATAATATAAGAGGCATTGTGTTTGATTATATACGATTTCCCAACGGTAAATATGATTTCTCTAAATCGTTTCAGTCACTCGCAGAAGCAGAAGGGATAAACTTTAACTACGTAAAAGAAAAAGCATACGAAACTTTTGTGAATCCAGCAGATTGGAAAACTCTGTTTCTCCTTGCAAACTCAGATGAAAATGTAAAAAAATGGATTGAATTAAGGGAAAAAGTGGTTGAGAATGAAACACAAATTCTGACAGAATACGTAAGGAATATAAACCCGAACTTAAAAATAGGTCTGTTTAGCGTGGCAAGAGGATGTGAATTCACCGTAAAAAATACAAACAACATAAAAGAAACTTATGAATACCAGGTCGTAAATTTTGGTCAGGCACCAGATAAATCGTTTCCATTTGTAGATTTTATCTCTCCAATGGTTTATCTAAACAGTCTTAAAGAACCACCCGAATATACTACGTATGTCATTAAAAAATTCAGAAAAGCAAACAAAGAAAGAAAAATATACACAGCAATTAATCCATACGGCATAACCGGAAAAGAAACAAATCTTCAAATACTATATGCACTCTCTTATGGAGATGGGATAATTCTATTCAGGTATCCACTGTTTCACACAGGTAAAATCGTTTTCAAAAACTTTCCAAAGCCTAACTCAGCAGTTGATGTTAAAATTATCAATAAAAATGGAGCCATCGAAAAAACAATCTATATGAAGAATAGCCCTTTTTATCCATCGTACAAAGATATAGTATTCATAAACGGGTTTCTGGACTATGCTCAAGTAAAGATAAAAATTGGAGAAAGATATGGAGAAAAAACGTTGCTGCCTTTGTATTCAAATAATAAATTTACAATGGACACAGCGCCCTTTATAAAAGACATCAGGACATTTGTGCCAATCAGATTTGTTGCCGAAAATTTAGGGGCAAACGTTTTCTGGAACGGAGAGAAACGAGAAGTAACAATTGAAACGAACAACATTACAATAAAGATGCACATTGGAAGTACTGAGTTTTTTTCAAATAATAACAAATTTACAATGGACACAGCGCCCTTTATAAAAGACAACAGGACGTTTGTGCCAATCAGATTTGTTGCCGAAAATTTAGGGGCAAACGTTTTCTGGAATGGAGAGAAACGAGAAGTAACAATTGAAAAATTCGTGATTATCAACTAAAAATCTGCAATTTTTATTTTATTCTTTCCAGTGTTTTTCGCAATGTACATTGCCTTATCCGCACGTTCCACAAGTTTTTCAACACTCTCAGTATGTCGATACTCTGCAATTCCTATTGAAAGAGTGACTTTTTTTTCTTTACCTGCGGTAAGTTCATCTACACTAGTTAAAATATGTTTTATAGCCGTTTCAGCACTTTTAGCAGATGTTTCAGGCATTATGATAACAAACTCATCACCACCAAACCTAAATGGAATATCTGTACTCCTCAAACGTTCCCTTAAAAGATTTCCCATCTCTTTTAATAATTTATCACCTTCAAGGTGTCCATATGTATCATTCCATTCCTTAAACCCATCAAGATCAAACATAACTATAGACAATTTCCTTCCGTAAGTTTCTGACTTTCTTATTTCTTCTATCACACGAGTGTAAAATTCCCTTTTGTTATACAAACCTGTCAATGGATCAGTAACAGAATATTCATCAAGTTTCTCAAGATATCTTATTCTCACAAGTACACTACTTATCATATCTGAAAGCATATATGAAAAAACAATATCCTCAGATTCAAATTTGTATTTTTCTTTAGTTCCTACAGCAAGAACAGCCACAACACTTTCGTCTACAACAAAAGGAATCCATATCCAGGAGCCTCCCACATCAAAGGCACGTAAATCCTTTAAAAAACGGTTATTAACTGAATAATCTATAAAAACAGGTTTTTTTTCACGCATTACCTCAGAGACTATACCTGTTTCCTCCTTAGCAAATTTGTCTTCAAAAAATTTTACAAGTTTTTGTGAAACATTTTTTACAGCAACAAACTTCCATTTATCCTTACTTTCGCTCACATCTATTATAAAGGCAAGATCAGCATCAAAGAAAGAAGACACTATTTTTACCGTTGTCCAATATACCTCTTCTGGTGTACCGGCACTCTGCAATTTTAAAGAAAATCTGTGCATAAATTTATATCTACCAAGCAACTTTTCAATTTTACTTTTACTTTCCTTTAACGCTATGATAAGACGTGCGTTATTAAAGAGAGGCTCTAATGTTTTTCTATATTTTTCAAGAATATTCCTATCGTTTCGAGTTAACAGAGAAACTGGCTTAAATAAAATATAGCCCGTTAAATCGTAAAGAGTTACCCTGGATATATAATATCCTTTATAAAATTTACCGGCAAACTTCTTTAAATCCGGAAGAGAAACTCCCTTTGAAGTTACTTCCGAAAGCTCAGATGTTTCACATGGATAAGTCATACGATACTCCTCACCAGAATTAACAATTACATAAAGTTCTTTATAAGGCACAAGTTTATTTAACGCCTTAACTGCAATTTCTGTCTTCCTTTCAAATGAGGGTTCTGACAAAATCTCAATTGCAACATTTTCAATGAAATTCATTTTCCTGAGACTTTCCATCTCCTCTATTCTCTTTAGTCTTCCACGATCTGAAATAAAACCACCAAATAAAACAAAAGCAAATAAGAAAAATATTATAAAATACGCAAATACACCCAAACCGTTTAAATGTCTTGCAAAAAACCAATTTCCATGAATTCGGTAGTCTACATAAAAATATGCGAATTCCAAAAGAAACGTTAATGAAACTATAAGAATACCAAGATAATGTCTTTTAAAAAATTTTCTCAAAATCTCTATAATTCTCCTCATCTTCGATATCAAATTCCTTTCTTACATACTTTTCAATTTCTTTTTTACTCGATATTGCAGCATCCACAACTTTGGGATCAAACTGGGCACCTTTCTTTTTCTTAAGTTCTTCAAATGCCCAGTGAAGAGACCTTGCTGGATGCCCAGGACGTGCTGTAGTTATAGCATCAATCGCATCTGCAACAGCAATTATTCTACCACATATGGGTATCTCCTCGCCTTTCAAAGGGTAGCAAGGATATCCTGATCCATCATAATACTTATGGTGGAACCATATACAAGGAACAACTTCCTGCAAAAATTCAAACTTTGAAATTATTTCAGCACCTATCTTTGGGTGTGATCTGATTTTTTCCCAATCATCATCATCAAGAACTGCTTTGTCTTTTAAAATTCCGTCATCAACTGCTATTTTTCCCAAATCGTGCAAAAATCCTCCTATTTTCGCAATAAGAACTTCCCTATCACTAAGTCCCATCTTTCGTGCGATTATTTCTGCAAAATGTCCTACTCTGATGGAATGCCCAGCAGTATAAGCATCTTTGTATTCAACATTTTTTACAAAAGAAATTATTAACTGAACTACGCTATTTCTCATACTATATAAAAGGTTCTTTGAATATAAAAAACCAGAAACAAGATTAACAAACATTTCAGAAAGTTTAAGTTCCTCTTCGTTAAAAGTTTTTTTTCCATATTTTACTTGAAGGATAACTCCAAGAAGGGAATTGTTAAAAATCATGGGTATTCCAAGTAATGAATTTTCCTCATACGGCGTTCCTTCAACATGTTTTGATCCTTTCTCCTCATTTGCAAAGTTCAAAATTCTTGGTTCTCTTTCTTGAGCAACTTTTCCACTAAAACCTTCACCTAATTTTAATCTAATCTTCAATATTTGATAAGAATAAGGGCTTTCCGCATATAGAGGTATTAATATTTTCATTTTTTCATTATAAGAAAAGTAAACAAATTCATCTGCATCTGTAATGTCTCTCAATTTTTTTCC
>CAYXJW010000027.1:0-13342 GCA_964465465.1 uncultured Caldisericales bacterium | reverse complement strand
TTGCAATACATTCACCAGCACATTGTTCTCGCTTGTTATTAGTATTATATCTCCGTTTTCTATTAGTTTTTTTGCTTTTTTCTTTACTTCTTCGTATATCTTATAACCTTCTGGATCGTCAGATGCCATACTTCCACATAGGACAAGCCTTACATCTTTTACTTCTTTAACTTTTTTGAAAACTTCTATGACACCAAGAGGATCTTTCCATGGGTCAAACCGTGATATTTGTGTTATGATAGGTTTATCCATTGGAATATTGAACTTCGCGAGGAACTTATTGATTGTGTTTTCATCAAGTGGCATATTTTTGGGGGTAAGTGGATCAATCGCTGGTGGTATAACAACCTGTTCCACTGGTAAGTCTTTCCTCCTGTATCGTTCCATAGAAACAATAACGGCGTCGTATCTCAGTATAAAGGATTTGAGGTAATCCCAAATCTTTGGATTAGGTGCAGTGAGGTCTATATGGCATCTCCATATCCATGGTTGTCTCTTTTTGTAGAATGTGATGAGTGGTAGAGGCTGTGGGTCATGGATCATCACTGCATCGTGCATAATGTGGGTGTATATAGCGAAGTTTCCATTTGTTTCTGTGTAAAGTTTTTTCTTTAGTTCTGTAAGGTTTATGTCAGCACCTTGAAGAGCGTTGTGAAACTTTTTTGTTACTGTGAAAAAGTCTGGATTTCCATGCAGGATTCTCCACTCTGCATCAATTCCTGTATTATTCATTAAGGGTACAAGAGAAGAAAGCATTTCTGCAACTCCTCCTCCCTGGTATGTGGAATTGATGTTCAGAATGTATTTTCCATAAAGTTTTCTTGCCTTTTTGTATATTTCTGCAATCACTTCATCTCCAACTACCTTTCTGTATGATTCTGGATCATATCGCATATTTTTCACCTCCTTTGCTATTATACCACTTTTTGCCAGTGATTAGAATTTTTTGATTGCAGTTTTTTTGTTATAATTTCTTTGTTAAGATATGATAGGAGGCGATGAAATGGATTTGAAAAAGTATATCAGGAATATTCCGGATTTTCCGCAGAAGGGAATTCTGTTCAGGGATATTACACCTTTGCTTGCGGACGGTGAAGCATTCAAGTTTGCAGTAAAAGAACTTGCGAACCACTTCAAAGATAAAGGGATTCAAAAAGTTGCAGGTGTTGAAGCACGTGGGTTTATCATCGGAGCACCTGTTGCTGCTGAACTTGGTGTTGGTTTTGTGCCTATTAGAAAACCGGGTAAACTTCCGTTTGAAACAGTGAGAAAAGAATATCAACTTGAATATGGAATGTCTATATTGGAAGTGCATAAAGACGCTGTGAAAAAAGGCGAAAAGATTTTAATGATAGACGATTTACTTGCAACAGGCGGCACTGCGAAGGCTGCATCAGAACTTATAGAGAGTCTTGGTGGAGAAATTGCTGGTTGGGGTTTTGTGATTGTTCTTAAAAGTTTGAAAGGAGAGGAGAAGTTAAAGAACTACGAAGTGTTCTCTTTGATAGACTTCGACTGATTTGGAAGAAAAAAGACTTTTTAAAGAGTTAATGCGGAAAATCTCCTCTGTTTTATCTGCGGAGGAGATTTCTTTGATTAAAGATGCATATCTTTTTGCAAAAGAGGCTCACAAGAATCAAAAAAGGGAGAGTGGTGAGCCATACATTATTCATCCTTTAAACGTTGCATTGATTTTATCTGATTTCAACGTTGATAAGGAAACTTACATTGCTGCTTTTCTGCATGATGTTCTTGAAGATACAGAAGTAACAGCGGATCAAGTAAAAGAAAAGTTTGGCGAAAATGTGCTTTTCCTTGTTCAAGGTGTTACCAAATTGAAACACATTAAAAATGTTTCCACTGAAGAAGCAAAACTCGAAAACTTACGGCGAATGCTTCTTGCGATGGCATCAGACGTGCGTGTTGTTCTAATAAAACTTGCTGATAGGCTACACAATATGAGAACACTTGGTTTTTTCCCACCTGACAAACAGAAACGCATAGCAAAGGAAACGATGGATATTTATGTCCCTCTTGCTCACAGGCTTGGTATATACACTATTAAGTGGGAGTTGGAGGATCTGAGTTTCAGGTATATTGACCCAGACAATTATTACGAACTTGCAAAAAAAGTCTCAAAAAAGAGAAAAGAAAGAGAGGCATTTATTCAAAAGGTAATAAAAGAACTCGAAAACCTTATGGCAGAAAATGGAATAAAGGCGGAGATCTCAGGTCGTCCGAAGAACCTTTATAGTATTTACAGGAAAATGGTTCGTGATAATAAAACTTTCGAAGAAATATACGATCTTACGGCACTTCGAATCATAGTGCTGGACATTCCAACTTGTTATCAAGTGCTTGGTATTGTGAATAACTACTATACTCCAGTTCCAGGAAGGATTAAAGATTACATTGCAATGCCTAAACCGAATGGTTATCAATCACTTCATACAACGGTAATTACGAAAGACGGTGAGCCGATGGAGATTCAGATAAGAACCCGTGCCATGCACAAACATGATGAAATAGGAATTGCTGCGCACTGGAAGTACAAAGAAGGGGTTCAACTCGATGAAAAGTATGAAAAGAAACTTGTTTGGCTCAGGCAACTTCTTGAATGGCAGAAAGAGATGCGTTCCACAAAGGAGTTTGTTGAAAGAGTTAAGCAAGATCTTTTTAGCGAAGAAGTGCTTGTTTTCACTCCTAAAGGGGAAGTTATTGCACTTCCCGAAGAGGCAACTCCTGTAGATTTCGCATATAGAATTCATACAGAAGTTGGAAATAGGTGTATAGGTGCGCGTGTTAACGGAAGAATAGTGCCGCTTGATACGAAACTTAAAACCGGTGATAGAGTTGAAATAATAACTTCAAAAACGGAAAAAGGGCCCAGTCCTGACTGGCTTAAATTTGTAAAGACGGCGTCGGCGCGTTCCAAGATAAAGGCATGGCTGAGAAAAAAGGAAAGAGAGTTGCTTGAAGAAGGAGAAAGTGCAAGAAAGGAGAAGGAGGAAAAACAGGAACAAAAAACCAGGCAATTGATTCACACTGTACAGAAGAAGCCACCCAAAAAGGAAGAGTTTGGATTTTTCCCCGTTGTTCCCGGTGTGAGAGGGATAAAGATTTCATTTGCAGGGTGCTGCAATCCAGAGTATCCTGATAAAATTGTAGGGTATGTAACCCGTGGTAGAGGGATAAAAATTCATAAAGAAAATTGTCCTAACATAAAGGCAATTGTAGAGCGCGGTGGAAAAGTGCTTCCTGCAGTGTGGAGAAAGAAGAAAAACGGCCTTCTCAGGGTATTTTTCAGAATTACTGCCTGGAATGTTCCCGGGCTCCTTTATAAAATTTCTGGCATATTTGCTGAAAGAGAGATTAACCTTGAAACGTTCCATACTTCTGAAAGGAAGGATAAGAAAAAGCACGGATATGTTCAGGTTTACATAAGATTTTCTGTTTCTGTACCCAGGCCTTCTGAACTTACGCAAATATTAAAGGAGATCCGGCTCATACCTGATATTATAAAAATAAGGTACAGTAAGAGGTGGGATTATGAGGATAGTGATTCAGAGAGTAAAACAGGCAAAGGTTGACATCGGCGGTAAAACGCATGCCGAAATAGGAAAGGGCATTCTTGTGCTTCTGGGAGTAGAGAAAGGAGATATTGAAGATAAAGCAGATTGGCTTGCCAGAAAAATATGCAACTTTAGAATTTTTTCCGATGAGAATGAAAAAATGAACCTTTCTGTGAAAGATGTAAAAGGTGAAATTCTCGTTGTTTCTCAATTCACCCTTGCCTCACACATAAAAAAGGGAAACAGACCATCTTTTTCCAACGCTGCACCTGAAAGCGAAGCAGTGCCTATTTATGAACGGTTTATTCAAATCGTGAAGAGCGAAGGTGTTCCTGTGAAAACAGGTGTATTTGGTGCAGATATGGAGGTATTTCTTATAAACGATGGGCCTGTTACGTTTATTCTTGAAAAGTAATATAATATGTTAAAAATGGAGGTGTGTTGTGGAAGAAAGAAAAAGGGAGATCTTTGTTGGATATCGTAGAGTTATAGGTATTACTGATATTCAAGGAATAGTGGATTATATAAAAGAAGGGGAGGCATTTAAGAAAGTTTACCTTGTTGCAACTCATCCACTTGCGGGTCCTGTTGCTGAGTATCTCGAAAAGAACTTAAAACCGCTTGTTGCAGTTGAGTTTTTGCTTACTGACAACTTTGACAGAACGATAGACGAAATAAAAGAACATCACAAAGATGAAGAGGTATGGGTAACGAGCCTCAATGATTTTGGGGATAGAGCGCTTTCATTCGATCCTGACTAAACCATGCCACACTTTGGAACAGTTCACCTAAAACTTTATATTTTATTACTCCAATCACTTTCTCTTATAATAACAGTTGCATTTTTTCTTGCTCAAACTCCGATAACGAGAATTTTATTCAACATTGAAAAATCGTTCAGAAAGCAGATTTACCTGGGAATATTTTTTGGAATAGTCTCAATTGCTGGAACGTATCTTGGTGAACCTGTTGGAGGGGCTATTGCAAATATCAGAGATATTGGTGCAATTAGCGGAGGTTTATTCGGTGGTCCACTTGTTGGTTTAATTGCAGGACTCATAGGTGGAATCCATAGATACACACTTGGGGGATTTACTGCTCTTCCTTGTATGCTTGCTACCATAACAAATGGTTTTATTGCTGGACTACTTTACAGATATAGAAGTGAAGAGGTTTTTAGTCCATTTAAAGGAATGCTGTTTGCACTTGCGGCAGAATCTTACCATATGCTTCTTGTTTTAGCACTTGCAAAACCCTATGAAAGGGCACTTGCGCTTATCAACATAATAAGCGGTCCGATGATCCTTATAAATGCAATTGGAGTTGGGCTTTTTTTACTTGTGATAAAGGCTTCTTACAAGGAAAAGGAGTTTCTTTCTGCGCTTACTGCGGAAAAAGTTCTGGAAATTACTGAGAAGACACTTCCTATTTTAAGTAAAGGGCTTACGTATGAGACTGCCGGGATTACAGCAAAGATCATTTTAAAAAATGCAAATCTTGATGCAGTTGGAATTACTGACACACAGAAGATCCTTGCATTTTGCGGTGCAGGTGAGGATCACCATAAACCGGGCGGTTCGTTCCGCACTGCAGCGACGAGAGAAGCGATAGAAAAAGGCGAAATAGTGATGATGTATACGAAAGAACAGATCGGATGCTCTGAAAAGAAATGTCCTCTTGAATCAGGAATTGTAGTTCCAATGAAATCCTCTGATGGAGAAGTGTTTGGTGTGCTAAAACTTTACAGGACAAAACCTTACTCTATGAGTTTACTTGATATGGAGATTGCGAAAGGACTTGCTGATATTCTTTCCGTTCAGATTCAACTCAATCGAATTGAAAAAGAGAAAAAACTTAGAATGGTATCTCAGCTTAGAGCATTACAGGCACGAATAAATCCACATTTTTTGTTTAATGCTCTGAATACGATCCGTTATATGGTGCGTAAAAATCCGGAGGAAGGGTACAATTTGCTGTTTCAATTGAGCGTGATTTTGCGGGAAACTCTTGAGAGAAATGAAAATTTTGTCAAATTAAAAGAAGAGATAAATTTTATAAATGCGTATCTTTCTATTGAAAAGGCACGATTTGGTGAAAGACTTGAAGTTGAATTTGATGTTGACAAAGAAGTTGAGAACATTGATATCCCCTCTCTTATACTGCAACCAATTGTTGAAAATTCCGTAAAACATGGTTTTTCTCCGGGCGTTAAAAAATTAAAAATCAAAGTTTCTGCCTATACACGTTTTGGTGTTTTGTATTTGAGTGTTTCTGATACTGGAAAAGGTATGGGGAAAGAGAAAGTTGCGGAGATTTTGAATTCAGGCGAATCCGTGCGTTCCATAGGAATTCACAATGTTAGTGAAAGGTTAAAAAACTTGTATGGGGATAAATTTCAGTTTAAAATAACGAGCAAACCTGGAAAAGGAACGAAAGTCCTCATAGGGATTCCGTATGAGGGGGTGAGAAAATGGTTATTAGAGCGATTATCGTTGACGACGAAAAACCGGCAAGAGAAGAAGTAAACTATCTGCTGTCGCATTTCAATGAATTTGAGGTGGTTGGAAGTTATGGGAATGCATTTGATGCATTAAATGCGATCCTCACCAAACAGCCTGATGTCGTGTTTTTTGATGTTGATATGCCTGGATTTTCTGGAATTCAACTTGCGGAATCCCTTAAAAACACTGAGAATGCTCCGCTTGTTGTATTTATAACTGCTTATTCAGAATATGCTGTTAAGGCGTTTGAATTGAATGCTGCAGATTATCTTGTAAAACCAATAGATCCCAGGCGATTTGCTGAAATGATAGGAAAAGTAAAGGAGAAAGTGGGAAGCAAGAAATCTTCAGGACTTGACTTTGTGATAGGAGAAAAAGAGAGCAGTTTGTTTCTTTTAAAACCGAGTTGTATTGTTTACTTTTATATAAAAAACGAAAAGGTTTATGCGAAAACAAAAAAGGGTGATATGTATTGCAAAGGTTTGACGCTTCAATCCGCTGAAAAAAAATTGAAAGAAAAAAACTTCTTCAGGATTCACAAAGGATACCTTGTGAACGTTTCAGAAATCCAGAAGGTGATTCCCTGGTTTAAAGGGAAATATCTTATAGAAATGTCCGACGGTTCTAAACTTCCACTTTCACCTCACAGACAAAAAGAGTTCAGGGAAAAATTCCTCTCACTTTAACCTGCTAAATTTTTACTTTTAGCAGAATAATTTCTACGTTTACCGCAAAATTCTTGATTTTGGTGTATGTGGCTTATTATAATTCTCGTAGGAGAGTGTGTAAATTTATGGTAAAAGAGGAAAGAATTAAAAAAAGCGATTATGTGATTTTTCTTAATGAAACTGAGGATAAACTTCAGGCATATTACGATGTAGCCCGCGATTTTCCCGTGGGTAGTGAAACTTTTGATCTTTATGCTGAATACAAAGAATCCGTTGAAGACTATTTTATAATGTCAATGCTTAAAGTTTATATGTATCATGTGTTTGCTCACATTCTCTTTAAAAAGGAAGAGCAACTCACTCCAGACTCTGTAAATAAATGGTTTGAATGGATGAAAACAGAGGGCAAAAAACATCTTCTAAAAATTCCTCAAGATCATTATCTTACTGTACTTGCCCTTGTTCTTATAGCCCCGGAAATAAATGAAGACACAGCAAAAGCGTTTGAAAAATCGTTCTTAACAAAATCCATTACTTTTAGATTACGCGGTTCTTATGATGTTGCGGTGTTGGGGTTTGATTGGAATAGCAAAAAAGTTTATTATCCGAAGGGAGCGGAGGAAATTGCACACTCCGTTTTTCCTGAATATGTAAAAATAGAAAGAGCATCAAGGAAAAGGAGGTGATTTTTTGTACAAAAGCCGTTTGAAAAGTGCAGTACAAAATTTCAAAGGAGGTGAAGTATGTTAGCATTACTATTTATCATTGCAGCAGTTATTTTTACGATTGCTTATTTTACGTATGGAAATTTCCTTTCCAAAAAGGTTTACAATCTCGATGACAATAATCCCACTCCTGCTCATACAATGACAGATGGAGTGGATTATGTACCAGCACCTGCACCGGTGCTTTTGGGACACCACTTCTCTTCCATTGCGGGCGCAGGCCCCATCGTAGGACCTATTGCTGCAACAATGGCGTGGGGTTGGCTTCCTGCTTATCTCTGGATTGTGGTGGGAAGTATTTTCATTGGTGGCGTGCATGATATGAGTGCACTTGTTGCATCAATAAGACATAAAGCACGTTCCATTGCAGAACTTGGTTCTGACTATATTACTCCAAGGGCAGGCTGGTTGTTCAGATTGTTTATCTGGCTTGCACTTGTTTACGTTGTCGCTGTGTTTATTAACGTTGCACAACTTACATTCAATGCAAAAGGTGTCGGTGGAGGAGTTGCAACTTCTGCAATTATTTACATATTCCTTGCCCTGATCTTTGGTGTTCTTCTCTATAGAATGAAATCCAATCTTGGTGTGATCACTGCAATATTTGTTGCACTCGTATATTTCAGTGTATGGCTTGGCCAGAAAATGCCGCTTAACCTTTCACCTGTTGCATGGGATTGGATTCTTCTCACATACGTGTTTATTGCCTCGGTAACACCTGTTTGGATTCTTCTTCAGCCAAGAGATTACCTTTCCAGTTTCCTTCTTTATGGTGCAGTACTTGGTGGAGGTCTTGGTATTCTCATAGGTGGTGCAAGGCTTCCTATGAACACACCTGCTTATCTTGGCTATAATTCTCAACTTGGTCCAATGATTCCTCTTCTGTTTGTTGTAATTGCATGCGGTTCAATTTCTGGTTTCCACTCGCTTGTGGGTTCAGGAACTACCTCCAAGCAACTTAACAAAGAAACGGATGCACAGAAAGTTGGATATGCAGCAATGCTTCTTGAAGGAATGGTTGCTGTTATAGCAATGTCAACCGTTGTAATTCTTACGAAGGCTGGAAGATCAGCACTTGGAAACAATGCTATTGCAATTTATGGCCACGGCCTTGGTAATTTCCTTAAGATGTTTGGAATTCCATTAGGAATTGGAACTGCATTTGGTATGCTTGCTGTTTCTTCATTTGTTCTTACATCAACTGATACAGCAACGAGGCTTTCCAGATATGTCCTTTCTGAATTCACGGGCATTAAGAATAGATACCTTGCAACAGTTATCACATTAATTCTTCCTGCAATCCTTGTATTTATGAAGTATCATGATCCGAAGAGCGGAAAGGTTCTTCCTGTTTGGAAGGCACTCTGGCCTGTATTTGGTGCAACAAACCAACTTATTGCAGCACTCGTTCTGTTTGTTGTGATGGTCTGGCTTATGAAGACTGGACGTGGAAAATATGCAGCAGCAGCCGGTGTACCTGCTGTGTTCATGGCAATTATTACTCTCTGGGCACTTGTTGCTCTTACGATTAAATGGGGTCTTGGCTCAATCATTGGTTGGGCAGCACTTGTTGAAATTGTCCTTGCTGTTTGGATATTCATAGAGGGTATAATTTCTGTTGCAAATCTTAGCAAAGAAAAAGCAGCGAACAAAGCGTAAAAACTTTTTTTAAGACTTTTTAAAAAGGGGGCTTTACAGCCCCCTTTAGCAGTGTATAATGAATAGGAGAGATAATAATGGAGAACAAGTTGAAAAGTTTTTGGAACAGTTTGAAACTCTTTTTTAAAGGAGCTGTAGTTGATACGTCTCACGAAGTCATTGAGGCAGCCGCCAATATGGCGAAGGATAATTTTATGATCGTTATTTTTAGCGATTTCCTGGGAATTCCCAATCCGCTTTCTTACTACACAATAGAACTGATTCCTTATTTTGGGAACGATCTTCCGGGCTGGGAGTTGAGAATGAGCGATAGAAAAAGCGTGCTTGCAAAGGCAATGGGAGAGATAGGAGAGCCATGATGAAAGAAAATAGAATATTTTTTGACAGAAAATTTGTTTTTCTTTCAGGAAAGGGTGGTGTTGGAAAAACCACAACAAGTTCGTCCATTGCATTGGGATTAAGCAAAAAAGGACATAAAACTCTACTTATATCAACTGATCCTGCCCATTCAATTGGGCATATTTTTGAAAAGGAAATTGGAGACAGGGAAAGAAAAATTCGTGAGAATTTGTACGGAATTGAGATTAATGTTCGAGAGGAATCCAGAAGATACATAGATGGTATATTAAAGCAGGCAAGAGAGATTTTAAGCCCGGTAATTTTAGAAGAGGTAAAAGATCAAATTGAACTTGCCTATCATTCTCCCGGTGCTGAGGAACTTGCACTTTTTGATATTATAAGCAGGTTTTTTGCAATGGAGGAAAAATACGATAACTTTGTTTTTGATACAGCACCCTCTGGATACACATTGAGGCTTTTAGCCTTGCCAAAAGCGTTGAATAACTGGATTAACCGCTTGATAAAGACAAGAATTAATTCAATGAAAGTAGAGTATTATGCAACAAGGAATCCAGACAAAAACCTTAAACAGAAGTTAGAGGAAGATCCTGTTTTGAAAATTTTGAATAAGAGAAAAGAACAATTTGAAAGAGCGAGGAGCATTCTTTTGAATAATAGTAAAAGTTTATTTATGTTTGTTTTAAATCCTGAGAGACTTCCCATAGAAATTACAAGAGATTCTATAAAAGAACTTGAAGAAAACAAAATAAAAATTGAGGCTTTGATTGTGAATAAGATTTCTTCGGATTCATCACCGAGATCAAAGAAGGAGGCAGAATACATAGAGGAAATAGAAAAAGAATTTGCTCCAAGAAGAATTTTTAAACTTCCCTTGCTCCCGGAGGAAGTACACGGAATGGAAAGCATAGAAAAAATTTCAGATATTCTGTTTTCGCAGGATGGCTAACGCTTTTTAAAGTAACGAGAAACGTATTTTTCGTATGCCCTGGGCCATTCTCGTTTGAAAGATTTAATGCCGAGGATTTCCAGCATTATTACAAAGATTATAGTGGCAACTAATAATGCTTTATCGTGTGTCATTGAATATGTAAAGAGTGGGAAGAAGGGAAACATCACTGCGAGGCTCACCACTTGTGAATGGGTTATAATTAGTGAAATTCCCCAGGGTATTGCGAGCAGGAAAATTAAAATAAACATTTTCCATCTTAATGCAATGAATAGTATAAAGAGAAAAGAGCCCAATGTTGTTGCAGCACCTCTTCCTCCTTTGAAACCCAGGAAGGGTGAAAACACATGTCCTAAAACGGCGAAGATTGCACAATAGGAAAGTATTGCAGGTGAGAAGTGGAATAGTGCATAAATAATCCACATTGCAAAGAAGCCTTTTCCCATATCTCCTAACAGTGCGACAAGACCGGCGCGCCAGCTGATCAAATGGAACACGTTGCCTGCACCGGGATTGTGGCTTCCATGTTCCCTTATATCTATATGTCTCGTTATTTTACCTACAATGTAGGCAAATGGAATTGAGCCCAGGAAAAATGCAATAAGTATCGATATTAAGCATTTCATATTCTTATTATATAAGTTTTTTATTTTTTCACAAAAAATTATAATTATATGAGATGGACGAAGAAAATTTAATAGAAAGACTCAAAAGAAACGATGAAAGGGCTCAGGAAGAATTTATTAAAAAGTATTCCGGCTTTCTATTTAATGTTGCCTTGCAGATTTTAAGAAGAAGAGATGTTGCAGAAGATGTAGCGGAGGATACGCTACTTATTGGGTTGCAAAAGATAAAAGATTTTAAAGGGAGATCAAAACTTTCCACATGGTTATACCGAATTGCAGTGAACAGAGCAAAGCAGGTAATTCTAAAAGAGGCAAGGGAAGATTCTTTAAAAGGAAAACTTGTTTTAATGTCGCAGCAGACGAGTTTTGTTCCTGAGGAATACAGGAAGGACGCTAAAAAAGAAATTATATGGCGTGGTATGGATCTCTTAAAAGACAGAGAAAGAGAAATAATAACGCTTGTTGATATTTACGGTTTGAAGTATGAAGAAGTGGCAGAGATTTTAGGTATTCCAATTGGAACTGTTCGTTCCAGAATTTCGCGTGCAAGAGAGCGTTTAAAAGAAATAATAGAAGAAAGGAACTTTTTTGACACGGAGATATCTAACAAATGAATATGAAAAAAATAGAAGAACTTATTGAAAGGAATGTTTCAAGAGAAGAAGCAAAAAAACTTCTCACAGAAAAAGAGTTTAAGGAGTTTGAAAAACTTCTGTATATGAAATCTGTACTGTCAGAAATGCAGGTTAAACCGCCAACCGATATGGAAAAGCGTGTTTTAAGCAAACTTGCAAAAAAAGAGAAGACAGAAAGGCGATTTTTTGGAAAGAAGTTTAATCTTGTGTTTGCGTTTATAATTATTGCAGTTTTTGTAGGAGTGTTGATTACGCGAGGTTTCATTCCTTCGCTTTCCCCTGTTAACCCTCAAACCCAAAATAGGGCGATTGCACCTCCTTCTGGTAGTTCGGGGAATGCAGGAGGTATTTCTTCTCAGAACAAAAAAGGATTGCAAATGTCTTCTCCCATTGCGCCTGATTATCTGATAAAGGTTGTTGTGAGCACAGAAACAGATGCTCAAAAAGTGCGCTCTGTTATAAGGAATTATTGTAAAAAAGCACTTCCTAATGGAATTTGTGAAATTGAAAGCGAGAATTTTGAAGAGTTTATTAAGGAACTTGGAAAATATGGAAAGGTGGAGTATAAAGAGAATAGCGCTGTAAAAGATGTAACTAAAACAGGTATAACGGTAAAGGTGGAGGTGATTGTCCAATGAACATTTTGATAAGTGGAATAAGTTGCAGTGGAGCAAAGGAACTTGGAAAAGAACTTGCAAAAATAGATAGAGACATTGCTTTTTACGATATTGGTGATACGATCTTTTCTCTATCAAAGGAGATGAACATAAAGTTATCAAACGAGAAAATTCTTGATGTTGATCCGAGAATTTTGAAACTACTCAGAGAACTTGCATTTCAAAAAATCCTTTCATCTCTTGATAAGAATAAGATAAATATTCTCTCACTCCATCTCACGTTCAGATGGCATAGAAGACTTATGCCTGGATTTTCTTTCTCTGAATTAGACGAATTTTCACCTGATGTTTACATTAACATCAACGAAGAACTGAAGAGTATTATTGATTGTATGAAGAAGGATAAATGGGCGAAGGAACTTTCTTTGGAAACGGTTAATATGTGGATCGACGAGGAAGAATTCACAACTAAACTTCTTGCAGATTTACATAAAAAGCCTTTTTATCTTGTTCCGAGAAAGATGGATATTGCACAGATCCTTGATTTGATAAAAACTGACAAAAAGAAAGCATATTTGAGTTATCCTATTACTCTTATTGAGAAAACCGAGCCTGAGAAAATAAAAGAGATTCGGGATTTTGGAAATCTACTAAAAAAGGAGATAATCCTGTTTGATCCACTTTACATAAGTGATTTGCTTGACATAGAAAAATTAAAAAATAATCCACACACTCTTCCAATAGAAACTGTGACTGATGAAGCAGAAAAAATGACAAAAGAGAGAGTTGTGGCAAGGGATTTCCAGTTTATTGATCAAAGTGATTATGTGATTGTTTACTATCCTACGCCTTTACTGTCTGCCGGGGTTATGAGTGAAATCGTTCATGCCTATGCGCACAATAAAGAGGTGTATGCTATATATCCGTTTGATGTAAGTCCATTCCTTGAATATTACTGTACAAAAATCTTTAAAACAATAGACGATTTTAAAAAGTTCCTGAAAGAAACATTAAACTTTTCTCTGTAAAATTA
>CAYXJW010000026.1:0-34109 GCA_964465465.1 uncultured Caldisericales bacterium | reverse complement strand
GTGAATGGGTTCGATATTACAGATGTAGGTGTTGGGTTTCCAGAAACAAATACCATTCCAATGGGTAAAAAATCTTTTATTACAGTAGAATGTGCTGTGTCATTCCCTGTATTTTTTACAGTAATCTTATAGTCGGCATACATTCTGGATATACCTGTATTTGGCCCGTATTTTTCTATTTGTAGTATTGGCTTTGGCATTATAAGATTTTTTGTAAGTTTTGTTACAAATGCATCGCCGCCGCCGTATTGATTTTGATTTCCGCTACTTCCATTATATGTTGTGTCGTAAGAACCCGCTGTTACTGGAAAGTCGTCAGAATATGTACTACCGCTTATATATATGTATGACTCATTTACCTGTATTTGTGTTGAAAGGTCTTGATTATTTCCCCCTATGTACGTGGAAAGTTTAAGGTTTGAGAGATCCGAAGAAAGGTCTGCAATGTATACATCGAAATCTCCATTGTATGTTTTGTCAAATGTGCTACCTTTTATTGGAAAATCTGAAGATTTTGTTATTCCGGTTATGAAAATGTTATTGTCATCTATAGCAATTGCTGATGCATGATCATCATTAGATCCCCCTATGTAAGTAGAACTTATCAATGAGGATAGTCCAAATGATAATTCAGATATGAATCCATCTCCTCCATATCCCCATGCGGAAGTTGCTCCATGATATGTTGTTTGGAAAGCATTGTTTGTTACAGGATAATCGTTTGAGAATGTTCCACCAACCAGATAAATGCCGTTTTTACCGATTGCAAGATTATATGCATAATCACTTCCGTTTCCTCCGATGTACGTTGAAGCAACAAGAGAGGAAAGATCACCGGAGAGTTCTGAAACAAATGCATCATATCCTCCTTTTTTGCTACCTTGATATGCATTGCTTGTTACCGGGAAATTTGAGGAGTAGGTATACCCTGCAACATAAATATTCCCCTGATATGGTTTTAAACTATATATAAGATCATAACTGCTTCCTTCAAGATAAGTAGAGTCTTCCAATTGTGAAAGACTATCGTTGAATCTTGAAATAAATGCATCGAGTTTATATATATTCTGCGAATTTGCCTCGCTTGTTGTATCGTATGCGCCGCTTGTTACAGGAAAATTGGTAGAATATGTTGATCCTGCGATGTAAACAGAATTATTACTTATGGAGATTGTGTAGGCACGTTCATTTGCAGATCCACCGATTAATGTTGAATATATTAATGTTGATAAATTCGTATCTAATTCAGAGACAAATGCATCTTCGCCGCCTTTATTTGATGTTTGATATGCTCCACCTGTTGTAGGAAAGTTAGATGAAAATGTATATCCTGTAATGTAAACTTTACTGTTCGATACGGTTATTGCATTTATACCATCATTCCCGTCTCCCCCTATGTATGTAGATGCAAGTAGTTCTGATAAGTCTTTACTGAATTTTGATATAAAAGCATCTTGGTTATTATTAAAGTCAACATCATAAACCCCCGGTGTTGTGGGAAAATTATCAGAAGTTGTATATCCTGCAATGAAAACTGCATTATCCGTTACAAATTGAGCATAGGATACATCGCTTCCAGAACCACCAAGATATGTAGATGGGTCAATTACCACATTGTTAAAGTTGCCCGAGAAGGTTATTGTGTTATTATTTAGCAGAACATAGTTTGTATAGACTTTTTTGCCATTTGCGAAGGAACTATGGAGTTTCTCTTTTATTGTTCCTTCTTTCCAATTGATTTCTATTTCATTTTCTTTAACATTTAGAGAAGCATTTTTTATTTCGTATTCAAGTTTTATTTTTTTTGAATTTTTTGCCTTTATATCCCATTCGAGATTTTTATTCTTTGTGTAAAATAAAATTTGATACTCTGGAGAGTTGTAAACGATTTCCGAAAACACTGGAATGTTAATAAATTTTTTATCTCCCTTAAATATAGAGATATGAGTGCGAAAGAGATTTTTACCTTTTGGATTGCCGTTTACTTTAATTCGATAAACAAAGTCTTTTCCATTCTTTACTGTAGAGAACCCGAAAAAGCCATTGCCAAAAAATGCATAACCATCTTTCAGTTTTGCGTAGTATTTTACTGAACTGTTTTTTTGCCCAACATTCTTTATAAATAGAATAGAATTTGGGTGCGCAATGGGCTCTGCATAAACTTTGTTTAAGTTAATAATTGAACCGTTAAATGTACTTATAAATAGTAAAATAACAATTACCAATGGAATATACTTTTTCTTGTTCATTGTTCCCTCCCATACAATCGTATGTTGTGATATTATACTACTTTCAATATAATGAAACAAATATATGTTTTTCGGAGGTAAATTTCAATAGTGAATGTAAACAGAGAAGAACTTTTGCAGATTTTAAAAAAGAACTTGAAGAATGAGAATTTAATAAAACATTCCATTGCAGTTGAAGTAATTATGCGTTCGCTTGCTGAGAGATTTGGAGAGGATCCTGAAGAGTGGGGTGTTGCGGGCCTTTTGCATGACATTGATCTTGATAAGACAAGAAAAATACCCAAATTTCACGGTGTTATGGGGGCTGAAATGCTCAAGAAGATGGGCTTTTCTGAGAACATTGTTCATGCTGTAAAAGCGCATAATCCAGAAACGCATACGCCAAGGGAAACTTTACTTGACAAGGCTTTGTATTCAGCTGACCCAATGAGTGGTTTAATAACAGCCTGTGCACTTGTTAAAGGTAAAAAACTATCAAATGTTGATGAACAGTTTGTTTTAAAAAGATTTAAAGAGAAGAGATTTGCCTCTGGTGCAAACAGAGAGCAGATTTCTGCTTGCAAAGATTTTGGATTATCGCTTGAAGAATTTGTAAAAATTGCTCTAAATTCTATGAAATCGATAGCAAAGGAGATTGGTTTATGAATGTAGTTGAAACTGCAAAGAAGTTAAAGAATTCTGGCAAATTAAAAGAAGCAATAGATCTGCTTGAAAATTTTACTCAGCAGAATAGGAAAGAGCGAATCGGAGCACACAAGTTGCTTTCTGATCTTTATATAAAAATTGGTGACGAAGAAAAAGCAATCAACACGCTCAGAAGAGCGATACAGAACAACCCTGATAATTTATGGCTATATTTAATGCTCGGTGATCTTTATCTGTACGATATAAAGGATTCTAAATCTGCTGTTGAAATATATAAGAAAGGGCTTTCTCATTTTGCTAAACCTGTTTCTACAACAATGTCACCTTACAGATATTTTTTAAAAAGGCTCTCAAACCTTTCCTACGACGAAGGAAATTTAGATGATGCAAAGAAATATTTTGAACTTTTCATTGCTCTTGAACCTTCAGATTTTTATGCATCTGACTTTCAGAAATTTGCCGATACATTAATTAGACTTGGAGATAAAAAAAGAGCGAAAGAGGTTCTTTACCTTGGTATAAAAACTCATCCGGGATACAAAAAACTTTATGAATTTGCGAAAACTGTTTTTCCTGATGAAGAGTTCCCGTATAGAGAGAAGAGAACAAAAATCTCAGATTCTGGTATACAGAAGATACCAATCAAAACACCACTGATCCGTGAAGGGGATAATTTGTATGAGATTGTTGATAAATATACAAAAGGTATCAGACAGGAAGGTGATATAATAACAGTCTCTTCCTGTGTAGCAGCGATGTGTGAAGAGAGAAGTGTTACTGTTGACACGATATTCCCTTCAAAACTTGCAATTGTTCTGTCTCACTTTGTTTCACATAAGAATGTGCCATTTGGTGGGGCTGCTCCTCTTGCAAATCCTGCTGCGATGGAAATTGCTATAAGGGAATCCGGGAGACTTCGAATAATTTTTGCTGCTTTTGCTGGTGCATTGGGGAGAGTACTTGGAAAAAGTGGTTGGTTTTACAGAACGGCAGGTGCACAGGCAGCATTAATTGATGATCCTCCTGCTGCTATGCCTCCTTTTGATTATGCGGTGATTCCGGGGCCCAGGGATTCATTTGCTGTGAGTGAAAGAATTAAAGAAATTACAGGATGTGAGGCTGCAATTATTGATGCAAATGATTTAGGGAATGCATGGGCTGTGGGTTACAGCAATGGAGTTGATAAAGAAAAACTCGAGGCTGCTCTTTCGGATAATCCCGCTGGAAACGAAGATCAGCAAACACCTATAGTAATTGTGAGAGGGCTAAAAAGTTAAACTGCTGCTTTCTTTACAATTTTAACTACTTATTTGAAGATTTTATCAATTTCCTATTAAATTTTTCACTTTTATCTTGACAAAATTAAAATTTGTTTTAAAATTATTAAAAGTAAATTTAATAATATGGAGGTAAAAGTGAAGAAGTTGCCTACGAGATGTCCCTCATGTGGTGCTATGCTTGAAATTACTGAGTTAAAGTGTCCAAAATGTGGGACAGTTATAAAAGGAGAGTTTTCAATTAATAAATTTTTATCTCTTGATTCTGAAAATCTTGAATTTTTAATTATCTTTTTAAAATCAAAAGGAAATTTGAAGGAAGTCCAGGAAAGACTCGGCATTTCTTATCCAACGGCAAAAGCGAAACTTGAAAGACTTCTTGATCGGCTCAATCTTTCTGATGGTAAGAAGCCGCTAAATAAAATTGAAATTCTCGAGGCACTGGAAAATGGCGAGATCTCTGCGAAAGAAGCAATAAACCTTTTAAAGGGAGATGACAACAATGACTGAAAGTGCTGAAGAAAAGTTGAATAAACTTCTTAAAAGCGGAAAAATTACAACTGAAGAGTATGAAGAACTTAAAAGCCTTATTTCTGAAGACGAGGAAGGCGATAAGTATAACGAAATTAGAAGTGTTGAGGTAGAACTTGTTTCAAACGATGTTGAGATTATAGGATGGGGTGAAAATTTTGTTAAGATTTCTGAAGGGCCTGATCAGTTAATAATTGAAAAGTTTGGAGATCGTGTAAAAATTGGTTCGAAGAAAAGAGGATTTTCACTAATGGATTTTGGAAGCTATGCACGTAATCCTGTTAAAGTCTCTATTCTCGTTCCAGACAGTTGTAGTATTAAAGCCAGAACAGTTACTGGAGATTTAAAAATTAAGAAAGTCTTTGCAAATATGGAGTTGAAGACTGTAAACGGAGATCTTGTAGTAGAAGATGTAAGTGGAGATGTTAAGTTAAGTACCGTTTCCGGGGATTTAAGATTTAAAGGTTGCAGGGGGAGTATATCAGGTGAAGCAAAATTGGGAGACATTATTCTGGACAGATGTGATGCAAAGTTTTCACTAAAAACGTACTCTGGCAATATTTTTATAGAGGATTCTGAACTTTCTGGGGGGAATATTACGCTGTACAGTGGAGATTTTACATTGAAATCCTCTGTACTAAAAGGAGATGTAACTGTAGAATCAACACTTGGTGATATTAATTGTCAAAACATTAAAGGAAGTTTCAAACTGTCTGCCGAAACTAAATTCGGAAAAATTGAATTATCCAATCTGGATTCGAGTTATCTGGTGGAGAATAAGTTTGTTGTTTATAAAAACGGAAGAATCATGGAAAAAAGTAAACTCCCGTTGGGCAGTAGAGTAATTAAAGAGCCAGGCGATTTCATACTGACGCTTAAAACAAAAAAAGGCGATATTTTTTTGGAAATATGAAACAAGGAGGTGTCTTTATGAAAGAAGAAATTGAGAAGATATTAGATCTTCTTGAAGAGGGTAAAATTACGAAAGAAGAAGCAACTGAATTGATCAAAGCAGTGAAGTCAGGTGAGAAGTTTGAAAGCAAAGAGACAAAAGGTAATGAGTCAGCGGAAAAGAGAATGCTCAGAGTTTCAATTACCAGAAATGATGGGAAAAAGGAAGTAGCGGTTAATATTCCGTTTGGAGTTGTGAAATTTGGGCTTGCTATTGCTCGGAAAATGGGAAAAAATTCCATAAACGTAAATGGCAGTGAAATTCCGATTGATTTAGATAAACTCTCTGAAGCACTAAGCAATCCAGATTTCAAAGGCAAAATAGTTGATATAAATGACGAGGAAGATGGCAAACATATAGATGTTGAGATCGTTTAAGATCTAATTTAACTTTGATTAACAGGCAATTTTCTGTTAACCGTTTTGAACAATTAAAGTACTGTTAAATCCTGTTTTTAGGAATTCTTATTGTGATCGAGGCCTGGCTCTGCTAAAATCTGGTGTGATACAGGATTGAGTAATGTTTGTGCAACAACAGTATTGTTCTTCTGTTTTCAGGGCAAACAAAGAATAAAATCATTTGTGGAAATTCGTTAAGAGGTTTTCATTCCTTTATCATTTCCATTAAGTTTATGGGTTCAGGGAGTACTGAAAGTCCTTGTGGTGTTTTTCCTGTTTCAAATATAGTTTGCCAATATTCGTAATTTTGCTTACCACCAAATACAGTGCTGGAGAGTTCTTTGTCTACCCAAATTGGCAGGTCTCTAAAATTTCTGATAAAAATCCTTATTCTATCCCATAAAGGTTCGGGAAGATTATATTCGAACAATTTATTTTCGTCTATGGGTTTTCCCTGCATAATGAAGTAATTCTTAATGATTTGGGAAATATATTTTAGCCAATTATAGATAATTTCTTCTTTACTTATTCTGTATGCAACTAAGTGAGGTTCGGGTATCTCTTCACCTTTTTGGATTCTATTCTCGATTTTTGAAGTACCGATATCGGGATCGAATCTTCCAATATATATTTCTTCGGCAATAATATTCATTAATCGAAGTATCTGACGTTTTTCAAGATCTCTTGGATTTTCACCTTCTTCTAGCCTATAATTTATGGGTGTTTGCAGTGCATTACGATAAATGAAAAATGAGTAAAAAGTTTTTTCAATTGTACTGTAAGATAGGGGCTTTTCTTGTGCTCTTCCTCCGAAATCTATAAAATCTTTTAGTTTGTTCTCCGGGTTATGAGTGATCGAATCTCTTATAGAGTCTAGAATATATCTTTTCATTTCTCGAGATTCGCCTTTAAAGTACCTAACTAAATCAGCTTCAGAGAAATTGTAATCATCTTCCGGTAAATTTCGTTCTTTCTTGTACCTTTCCACTCTTTCAATGTAAAGTGTACTTCCAAGATGCCTTTGGACAGATTTGTCAAAAGCAACTTGTCTTAAAATTGTACCTGCATTTGTATTGGTGGTTAATAATACATCTAAATCTGGGTTAACAAATATTCTGATGGGCAGTTTTTTGACTCCTAATAAAACTTGCGCTGCTGCTTTGTGTTGTCCATCAAAAACTTTTATCTCTGAATTGCCATCTTTATCTAGTATATAACCTAGTGTTATATGTAGTTGAGGACGTTTAAGAAAGAATTCTTTAATTAATTTTGATATATTTCTTCCTATGGGACGGGGATTTATTCTATCATCGTGATGTAAATATTCTATAGGGATTAACGCAAAGAAATATTTAAAACCGCTTAATTTGTCTTCAAATATAGGAAATTTATAAATATAATTATCGCCTATTTCCGGAAATGAGAATTGAATAATATTTTTGTCTATTTTGAATTTTAGCTTGTATTTAGACCCTCCATACTTTGATAAAACATCGCTGAGGTTTGGGGCACTCCCTTTTTCTCTCAGCGTTTCTTTGACCATTTTAGAAAAATTAAATAAAATTCTGGCTATCCGTAGATCTGAATCCTGTTTTGAACGGTTACATGAAGAATGAGTTATTGCAAAATTTGAGGGATGATCTTTTCCTCCTAATTTTAAAGGTATTACATGATCTATATCTATATTGTTTTTGTGGATTTCTAAATCTATTTCTTCCCCACATATGAAGCACTTATGATTTTGATCTTCCCATAATTTTTTAATTAACTTTTCTCGTTCTTTTGGATTTAGTCTATTTAAATACAGCGAGCCCATTTTACCCCCTTAACTCATTTATCTTTGCTTTTTGTTTCATATTATAGTCTTTTTATTGATATTTTAAATAGGTGTTAAAAATTTCAAGTGAATGCCATATTCTACTGATAGGGGGTAAAAGATCACCCCCTATTATTTTTATTTGTCCTTTTTGTTCAACTTGCTTGAAAAATAAGCATACATTGCATCGTAAAGGTAAAATTCTTTTTCGAGTGTTTCGTGATCGTCTTTGCAAATCATTCTGTATCCGCGTGCAAGCATATCAAGAACCTTGGACTCAGGTGGGGCATCTTCTGCCTCTACGTCTGCTCCATGAACAATTTTCTGAATTTCTTTTACCGCCGGGTCTGTAATATTATATTTCTCTACAATTGCATCGAACGAGCAGTTGTTTCCGTGATGCCCTAACTCTACGCCGGGCATATCAAATGGGATACCATCTTTTATTGTTTTTGGATCTGTGTCTCTTGGTACAAATACGAATTCTGCGTCTTTATCAATAAATCTCTTAATAAGCCATGGGCATGCCACCCTGTCAACGTGTACGTGTTCTCTTGTTACCCATTTCATAACCTACCTCCTTGACTTTTTCTTTATACTATACTTTTTTACTCGTTAAGTCAAATTTTTAAGTTTGTTGTATAATGTTTTGAAATGAAAGAAAATAAGATAAGCGCAAAGCTTTACAAGTATGCTGAGATTTTAAGGAAAGCACCTGAACGAAAAATTGTGCTTATGGAAAAGCCGGAATCAGATAAATTTCTTGAAAAGCAAATTTTCGAGGCAGATTTATACCTTTCTTATATAAGAAGTGGAGATGTGGTTTTAGATATTGGGAGTGGAGGTGGTTTTCCTGGAATTCCCCTTGCAATAATGAAAGAAAATGCGAAATTTGTTCTTGTGGATAGAAAAAAAAGACATACAGATTTTTTAAAAAGCGTTGCGTATAAACTAAACTTAAAAAATGTAGTTGTTGTGCAAAGCGAAGCAGAAAAACTTGTAAAAGCATTAAAAGGGGAGAAAGTAGATGTTGTTTGTGCACGGGCTGTGTCAAGGATAAAAAACATTCTCATATGGGCTTATCCGGTTTTAAAATGTGGAGGTAAAGTTGTATTGGGAAAAGGAAAAAATATAGAAACTGAAATTAAGGATGCTGCCAGTTTGGATTTTTCACTTATTGAAAAAGTGAAAACGAATTTTGGATATATTGTTGTGTATAGGAAAAAATGCTAAATAAAAATGCAGGGTGCTTTTTAAAGCACCCTGCATAAACTATCAGATTATTTTTTCTATCTTTCGGTGATGTTTCAGCGCTTCTTCCTCTTCTTTTAAGGAAGGTGATAAACCCGTAAAGTCCATTATTGGTAAAACGAACATTATTCCTGTTCCAGGCTCTTTAAACCCGGATAGTTCCTCTTTTATAACTCTTTGAGCGTCTCTAAGCGTTCTTTCCTCTTTTATTACCGTGAAAATTGTTTTGTTTTCTGGTCTTCTTCCTCTTCCTGCATTTAGTATTTCTTGTAGAGTTCCAAATATTGGTATTTCAGCCTCAAGTGTTCTCCCCATACCTACAGAATCGAGTATCGTTGCTCCGCGAACATCTACTTCAACAAGCCTTTCAAGGATGCTTTCAAGTTTTTCGGTTTTGTTTAATACAACTACGAGTAAGTATGCCATGGCAATACCTCCTTCATTTTACATTTTATCCTATTTTACGTA
Organism: uncultured Caldisericales bacterium; assembly: GCA_964465465.1. Classification (GTDB taxonomy): domain Bacteria; phylum Caldisericota; class Caldisericia; order Caldisericales; family Caldisericaceae; genus AUK232. Next base: position 24,522 of record CAYXJW010000026.1, on the reverse strand, counting down.
CTTTTCAAGTTCAGAAATTTTATTCAGAATTTTGCAAGGATACAATTTTTCTAATTCTTCTTTTGAATTTACACCAGATGGAACAATAAAGCATTGGACTTTCGCATTTTTAGAAATCAGCACATCATTTTTGCTATCCCCTACAAATGCTGTTTCATCACGAGATACTTTGGCTAATTCCATTATTTTAAAAAGAGGATAAGGATCTGGTTTACTTTTTTCGAAACTATCTTTTCCGTAGATTGCGAAAAAGAATTTCTCCATATCAAACTTTTTGAGCAGTTTTATTACAAACCTTTCATACTTGTTAGAAAGAACTGCCATTTTAATTCCCATGCGAAACAAGTTTGAAATAGTTTCTTTTGCCCCGGGTAGTGGTTTTGCAAAATCAGCAAAGTGTGCATCGTAATATTCAAGGAACAGGTCTTTTACCTCTTCAAATAGTTCTAAACGTCCTTTGTCTTTTAAAATTCTCTGGATAAGAGGTGGAGTTCCATCTCCTGTGTATTTCCATACTGTTTCTGTGCTAACAGGTGTTAACCCGCACTTTTTCAACGCATGATTCATTGCGGCTGTGAGGTCTTCCCTTGTATCAATCAGCGTTCCATCAAAATCAAAAACCATGAGTTCTATTTTCATAGCCTGAATATAATGGGATTTTTCTTTTTTGTCAATAAAGAATATAATTTTTATGTGAATGAGGAGGTATGAAGTGAAAAAATTTTTAACAATTTTTTTGATACTGTTTGTTGCATTTGCAGTTCTCGGGGGTCGTGGCAGTGCTGAAACAGATAAAATTGAAAAAGGAATTGACCTGAACGGCACTTCTCCTGTAGATATTATCGTGGAATTAAAACCTTCACCCGTATCGATATACGAAAAAAGTTTTAAATACCGCGTTCTTTCCTATTTTAATAAAAATGCAAGTTCTTCCTATGAAAAAAAGATTCTCTCGATGCAAAAGGTAATTGAAGATAAAATGAGTAAATTCGGAATTAAAACTAAGTTTCATTATTCATACGTATTTAACGGATTTTCATGCACCATTACTCCGAAGGGTGTAAAAGAACTTGCAAAATTAAGAGAGGTTAAAAAGATTTATCCCGATAAAAAAGCCTATTTGGTTCGCGAAGAAGCGGACAAAATTATTGGAGCAGATGCGGTTCACAAAATAAAAGGTCCAGATGGGCAATATCTAACCGGTAAAGGAATTGTCGTTGGAGTTGTGGATACTGGCGTTGATTATGATGATTCAGAACTTGGTGGCGGAGGTTTCCCGAACAGTAAAGTAATAGGAGGATATGATTTTGCTGATATGGATAAGGATCCTATGGATACTGATGGCCATGGAACACACGTTGCAGGGATTATTGCTGGTAGCAAATATGGAGTTGCTCCTGATGCTAAAATTCGTGCATACAAAGTGTTCGGAAAAAATTCTAATTCCACTGCTTCCTCCCTGATTGTAAAAGGTATCGATCAAGCGGTTAAAGATAAGTGTAACATAATCAATATCTCGATTGGCACTGTAGGTGGTGAAGGAAATGGCTCGGACGCTGAATCTGTAGCAGTAAGAAATGCGACAGAAAGCGGTGTTACGGTTGTTGCAGCGGCTGGAAATTGGGGCTCACGTTCCGAAGTTCTACAGTTCCCTTTGGGATCTCCAGCGTCCAGTAAGTATGCAATAGGAGTGGGAGCAAGTGATGATTCTGTTCATGGCACAATAGAAGTTGCAGGTAAAGAGATTTTTGCTTATTACCCTTCTGATTCCCCATACTTTTTGAATGGAAACTATAATGTTGTTTATTGTGGATATGGCAAAAAATCGGATTTTGATAAGGTAAATGTAAAAGGCAAAATTGCTCTTGTTAAAAGAGGGGATATATACTTTGGTGATAAGGATCTAAATGCAAAAAAAGCAGGTGCGGTAGGTGTAATCTGTTTTAACAACGTGGCTGGCCTTCCAACGATTAAACTTGTCTCTCAAAACAATCCCGCTGAAACTGATTTTATACCCTTTCTGTTCATATCTGACAGTGATGGAGTTATTTTAAAAAAATATGTGGAAGATGGTGAGAAAGTTACGATAAAAAATAGGGCTGGTTTGGGGTTAATTGCTCCGTTTTCTTCTGAAGGTCCTACATCAGATTTTATGTTTAAGCCGGATCTTGTTGCACCTGGTGTAAATATTAGATCTACCGTGTTGAACAACAAATATGCGCGTTGGTCAGGAACTTCTATGGCGGCACCGTTTGTTTCTGGATGTGCTGCGTTGCTTCTTCAAGATAAACCAGGCCTTTCTCCATCTTATGTTAAAGCATTTCTTATGAATACAGCAACCATTCTTACGAATCCTGATTCTCAAGAACCTTTTTCTCCTCTTCTGCAAGGAGCAGGAAGGGTTAACATACTAAATGCTGTTAAATCTAATATTGTTGTAACCCCTCCTTCTGTCCTTTTTGGGAGTGGTGAAAGGTCAGTCACCAAAACTTTTACTCTTAGAAACTTCTCTTCTGATGTACTTGTCGTTTCGCTTTCAGAAAAAACATTTTCACAAAACGGTATAAATGTTTCTATTCCTGCAAGTGTAGTTGTACCTGCAAAAGGGAGCATTACATTTAAAGCGACTTTCAAAGCAGATGAATCGATAAGCAATAATGTATTTGGTGCTATTTATATCGCAGGAGGTAGTTCAGTTTTACATATTCCTTTCATCTATATTCCTGAATTTTCAGTACCTTCATACCTTGAAAATGTTTCTATCTCAAAAAACACGTTAAATGGGAAAGACACTACTTTTGTGCGGTTTGATGTGGGAGTTGGAGCATTAGACAAAGAAGAAACAAGGGAATTTACTCAAAACATAGCAGACGAAGTGAAAGTCGAGGTTTTTAATTCGCGAGGGAAAGCAGTGGAAACAGTTTTTGATAAATCTCCACTTTTTATAGGCGAGTATTCTGTTCCGATAAGTACGCAAGATGAAAATGGAAACTTTGTTCTCAAAAGCGGCACATACTTTTATAAAATCTCTTACATTGAGCCAAATGAAGATCCAGACACGAAAGAGTATTTTCCTGAAATTACAAAGGCGGAAAAAAGTGGGAGTTTTGTCGTTAAAAACGTTCCAACGAGCGGTATAGCCGTTTCTCCTGACCGCAATACAACATTACTTTTGAAACCCGGGGAACAATTTACCGTTGATCTTTCCATATGGTTTAAAGAACCGATCATTAATTTCAAAGGAACTTTGTCTTTTGATCCATCATTAGTTAGGTTTAAGAGTTTTTCGGCAATTGATAAGAGTATTACCTTTAAATACACTTTAAGTAATGGTAAAATCTTCTTTACACTTTCTGGAAAATTGCCTGACAAAGGACCAGTTGCGAAGATCTCGTTTGCTGCTTATGACAGTGGAAATGGATATTTAAAACTCACTTCGGCTTCTATTTATCCATTTTCAGAAAATTACGTATTAACGCCTGTCAGTTATAGAATTGGAAGTTATATAAGGCCCTGGGATTTAAACAATGACAAAAGAGTTGACTCCAATGATTTTCAGATCTTTGAAAAGAGTTTTTTACTGAATAAGAACGACGAAGGTTTTAATCCAAAATGTGATTTTAATAAAGATGGAATTGTGGATAGTGAAGACTTCTTTGAGTTAAGCAGGCATTTTGGTGAGGTTTATCCATGAGGGGTGAAATAATGAAAAAAGTTGCAATTTTACTGACCATACTTTTTATTTCCTTAACTCTTCTGCCTCAAAGTGTGCATTCTCAGGTTGTTACTGGATTTTCTGTTGTTCAGACGCTTGGCGTTCCAGACGAGGGATTTGTTGGCAGTATATCACTTGCTGAGGCGAATTTCTACGAGGACTATTTTAATTCAAAGTACGCATTTCCTATGCAAGGAATGTGTGCTTTTGGCAATGGAAAGATAGCGGTTATAGATAATTCATATGGGAGAATACACATTTTGAACGGATTTCTGGAAAATGAAGAAACGTTTGGATCTCGTGCAAATCTAATTTACCCGACAGATATCTCTTATTATAATAATAAATTCTATGTTTCAGATTTTTTTGGAAGGAAAGTATCCATTTTTGGGAGGAGCGGAAATTTTGAAAAGAATGCATTTGTAGGTATTGGATATCCTGACGGTGTTGCTGCAAACGAGAGTGGAATTTATGTTTCTTACTATTTTAAAGGTAAAATCTTTAAATATTCTTTTGACGGTGTAAAGCAAGCAGAGGTGTCTATTGAATTTCCTGGTGGACTTACCTCGTTCGGAAACAAGATATATGCAGTAAGTATGTCTGAAAGGGCAGTGTTTGTATTTGACAAAAATTTGCACCTTTTAAGGAAAATCTCGTCTGGAAAACTTATTTTCCCTTCAGATGTTGCAGTTGATAGTGCGGGAAACATTTATGTCGTTGATAGAGGTCTTTTAAAAGGCGAAGATTCGACAGGAAGAGTGGTGAAGTTCAACTCATCTGGAAATTTTTTGTACTACATCGGGAAGCCTGCTCAATCCTATCCTGATCAGAAGGACGGTACTTTTCTTACCCCGTGTGGCATTGCAATCTCTGGAGGAAATGTCTATGTTATGGATGCTGGATATTATTACTGGGACAGTGGAAGTGAAGCACCGTTTGGTATGCCAATAGGTGCAAGAATTTCGGTTTTTGACAGTTCTGGTATTTTTCTTGGCAAAAAAGATTGGAATCATGGTAATGTTCTTGTTAATCCACTTGACGCAACGCTTGATGGAAGTGGAAACATTTGGGTTGTGAACTTTGGGGGATTAGACGAAGGAAGCCTCGTTGAATATTCTTCTTCAGGTGAATTTATTAAAACTTATTCTAAGATAGACGGGCAACAGATTTTTTATCCATATTCCATATTTTCAGACAAAAAAGGGCATCTCATTCTTGGCACTGAGGGAACAATATATGTGCTTGATAGAAGTTTGCACCTTATAAAAGAGATTAAAAGTGATGCATTAGGTATTGTGAAGAAAATTGTATCTGGAACTGATGGCTATTTTTATGCCACTCTTCTTACAAAGAACTCTGTTGTGAAATTCTCAATATCCTCCGGGATAATTTCGTTTTATCCTGTTTGCAAGGCTCCCTCAGGAATTGTTCAGGTAAAAAATGGTGATTTTTATATTACATCTCTTGACGACAGTAAAATTCATGTGTACTCGTCAGACTTCCATGAAAAAAGGGTTATAGGAAGCAATGATCCTTCTTCTCCTTTACATTTTTCAATTCCAGAAGACATAGGTGTTGATAAGTTTGGAAATATTGTTGTTACTGATACTGAAGGTGGAAGGCTCGTTGTTCTTGGACAGAATGATGCACTTATCTATTCATCGGGGAGAGTTTTTTACGAGCCGTGCAGTATAGAATTTGAAGATGGTATGCTTCTTGTTAGCGATTGTTTTCATAATGTTGTAAAAATTGTAAGTGAAGATACAAAAGAAGAGCAACATGCATTCTTTGCCTCTATTTATCCCGGTAAAACTACGATAAGGCCCGGGCAAAAATTGTTGCTAAAAGTTAATGTGAACAATGCAGGGAGTGTAAAAGATACGTATATTTTAACGATTGATAAGAATTACCCTCCTAACTGGACTGTTTTCCCTGATAAAGATAAACTTACTTTGCTTCCAGGAGAGTCTGGAACTATCACAATCACAGTTATTTCACCCCTTAACGCACCAGATGGGGAGTCGATCAATCTCCTTATAGGCATTGCATCTCCCGAGAAGAGTATTACTCTTCAGGCTTTAATTCTTGTCTCCACTAAACTTCCTCCGGAACTTTCTTTTTCAGATACAAAAATAATGCATGGGAGTACGGCACAGGTTTCAATTACTGCTGTAGGACTTAAGAATGCAAGTGGTGTCTCTTTCACAGCAGTATTTCCAAAAGGGATAACTGTTCTCTCTGTTAGTGCAGGAGATTTATTTTCTGATGGATTATTGCTCACCTCAATAAACGGCAATAAAATTGTTTTTGCTGTATCCGAGAAAGGGGGAACGTGGAAAAGTGGTAGTGGCATTGTTGCAGTTATAAAGGTACGTGGTGATTTTATTACAAAAGGAATCGTGAATTTTACAAATGCATTTTGCATAAACCCCGTAGGGGATAAAACAGATTTTGAAGTAAAGTCAGGTGAAATTTCTGTAACTCCGTTCCTTTCAGTTGATTTTGAAGATGGAGTTAAAACAAATTCTCAAAATTTTACCTTTCATGGAAAAACTGAGCCAGGTGCAAAACTCTCTGTAAATGGACAAACTGTTTCTGTGAATCCTGACGGGACATTTACTGCAACAGTTATTTTAAACAAAGAGAAAAACTTGATTTTAATCAAGTCAGTGTTAAATAATATTGAAACAGAGATTCAAAAGACAGTTATTTTTGCTGGAAAAAATCGAATAGTTATAAAACTTCAAATAGGGAATCCCAGGATGACAGTGAACGGAGTTGTAATGGAAATAGATCCCGGTAGAGGAACTAAACCTTTCATAAAGCAAGGGTGGAATAGAACACTTGTTCCGATACGTGCTATCGTGGAAGCATTAGGAGGCACCGTTGGCTGGGAGCCAAAATCAAGAATGGTGTGGATTATTTTTGGAACGACCGAAATTAATATGTGGATTGGAAATCCTCAAGCAAAGGTTGATGGAACTCCTGTTTGGATAGATCCTTCAAACCATAATGTTTGCCCGATAATAGAAAACGATAGAACATTTGTTCCTATACGATTTGTTGCTGAGTCTATGGGTTGTCTCGTTCTCTGGGACGATGCAACAAAAACAGTTACAATAATTTACGAGGAGCATTGAAATGAGATATATACTTGTTATTGATGAAGGAACAACAAGCACGCGTGCGATGATTTTCACTGAGAAGATGAAACCAGTTTCCTCTTCTCAGAAGCGTTTCCATCAGTACTTTCCAGAGCCCGGTTGGGTGGAACACGATGCAGATGAGATTTACGAAGCAGTTTTGGAAACAATTTGTGAAGCAGTAAATAAAGCAAATATAAATCCAAAAGAGATTGTATCAATTGGGATTACAAATCAAAGAGAAACAATTGTCCCGTTTGATAGAAAAACAGGACAACCCGTTTCAAGGGCAATTGTATGGCAGTGCAGAAGAACTGCAGGTATGGTGAGTATGTTAAAGGAAGAAGGATTGGAAGAAGAGATTCATGAACGCACAGGGTTGTTTCTTGATCCTTATTTTTCCGGGACAAAAATTCGGTATCTTAAAGAGCATGGAATAAAAGATGGCACACTTTTTGGAACAATAGATGCGTTTCTTGTTTTTAAACTTTCAGGAGGAAAGAGTTTTGCTACAGATGTTTCAAATGCTTCCAGAACTTTACTTTTTAATATAAACAAATTGTCATACGATAAAGATTTACTTGAGATTTTTAAAGTTCATTTAGATGAACTTCCTGAAGTAAAGGAAAGCACAGCCCTTTTTGGTAAAACAAAGGATGTAAAATGTTTGCCAGACGACATACCTATTTCCGGGATATTGGGCGATCAACAGGCTGCTCTTTTAGGGCATGGTGGTCTCAGTTATGGAATTGCAAAGAATACATATGGTACTGGAAGTTTTTTACTTGTAAATATTGGTAAAAAACCACTTCTATTTAAAAGAGGCATTCTTACAACAGTTGCCTTTTCCATTCTGGGGAAAACAAGTTATGCAGTTGAAGGAAGTGTCTTTATAGTGGGAGCCCTTATTGATTGGCTTATATCGGTTGGGTTACTTAAAGGTATTGACGAGTTAAATAAAATACTTTCACAAAAAGTAGAAACCGAAGTGTATTTTGTCCCTGCTTTTACCGGGCTTGGGGCACCGGATTGGGATCCATCGGCGCGTGGAGGAATTTTTGGACTTACCCGGGGAACGACGAGAGAAGATATTGTACGTGCAGCAATTCTTTCCATACCACTTCAAACTGAGAGTTTGCTTCGTACGATGGAAGAGAATGGCATTTCAATTTCGGAAATGCGGGTTGATGGAGGTGTGTCAAATAACGATTATATAATGCAACTTCAAGCGGATATTTCTAATCTGAAAATTATTAGGCCTCAATTAAAAGAGATAACTGCTAAAGGTGCTGCACTCATTTCTGCACTTGGAATGAAACTTATTAGAAAAAGTGATATAGATAAATTTATTAAGTTTGAGAAAACATTTCTTCCAGAAATGGGGCTTATGCAACGAGAAAAGATGTATAAAAATTTTATTAGGGCAGTGGAAAGAACAAAAGGATGGGAGGTATAACGGAATGGAATTAATGAAAGGAGCGGAACCTTTTTCGTTCAGAAATGAAAGTGATGTGGGAGTTCTTGTTATTCAGGGGTTTACAGGAACAACGAGTAGTGTTTTTTATTGGGGAAAATGTCTTGCAGATTATGGGTTTAACGTTGAAGGTCCCAGATTATCAGGGCATGGTACTAAATGGCAGGATTTAAACAAGGTAAAATACACAGATTGGATTAAAGATGTAGAAGATGGACTTGACAAATTGAAGGAACGTTCTAAGAGTATTTTTGTAGCAGGTTTATCAATGGGTGGTACACTTGCGCTTTACCTTGCTGAAACTCATCAAGAGATAAAAGGAATTTTACTTGTAAACCATGCAATAGATTTACACGATCCAAGACTTCCACTACTTGGTATTTTGAAATACTTCATTAAATACACTCCTGCAATTGGTTCTGATATAAAAGATCCTACCATGAAAGAGATAGCCTATGATAGAACTCCCGTTTCCGGAGCGCATGAGATGGTGAAATTGTTAAATTTGGTTAAGAGAAATCTCAAAAAAGTTTCTCAGCCTGTTTTGATTTTTAAATCAGAGAACGACCATGTTGTTCCCATTGATAATGCTCAATTTACTGCAGACAGAATTTCTTCTTCTGATAAAGAGATAGTATGGCTTAAAAATTCATACCATGTTGCAACAATGGATTTTGATAAGGATTTTATTTGTGAAAAGAGCAAGGAATTTATAGAGAAACATAAATAAAAGAGGCCCCGCTTCAGGCGGGGCAGAGAACTATCTAAAATAGGGGGTTCTCTCATGCAGTAGCTGTTTTCCCTTTTCCGAGTGCTGCGAAACCGGCTATTGCTACAATAACTCCGACGATAATGTCGTTCCACATGTTTCCTGCACCTGTTGTAAGAGAAGGAATAAATCCTGCGATAATCCACCAGATTCCCAGAATTCCTGCTGTCCAACCTTGCCAGGCATGTTCCTTAATCATCATGAATCCAATGACTGCTACGATGATTCCAATGATGATGTCATTCCACATATTGCCCGTCTTTGTTTTAAGAACAAATGGAGCAATAATTCCCCAGATTCCTAAAATTCCTACAGTCCAACCTTGCCACATACCTATCGCCTCCTTCCATTTTTCAATTTCAACTCTATTATATGCAACTTTTTTGGTTTGTCAAGAGTATAGAGCATAATATACAAAAAAGCAATAAATATTAGGAAATCGCTGTATTTAAAAGTGTTTTATTGTTTTAATTAAATTTGGATATTAAGATTTTTAATACACTAATAACCTTATTTTTGGTCAATATATGAATTTTACATCTCCAAAAATGGGAAATAGATGTATTATAAATTTAATTAATCAGAATTTTTATGAGTTTTTTCTGCTTATTTTAATCTTTAAATAATGCAGCAGTAGCCTACTTTTTTTTAAGGTCTTTCAAGAATGATTCTATTGCTTTTTTGTGATTTCCTTGATATAAATGTTTGTATCCCTCATCTAAAGGTGAAAGTTCGGGCTCTTCAATAATTTCTATGTTTTTCTTTTTATTAATAGGTTCTTCTTTGACTGCTTTCTCTTTTTTTGAAGTCTCTGTTTTTTGCTCATTTTCTTTCTTTTTAAAATTTTCCTTAAAGTATAAAACAAACGGGTTGTCATGCCTGAAAATAGTTTTGAGTTCGCTGACCATAATAGATTCGTCTTCACTTAAGAAGACAACTTCTATTCCTTTTAGATAAGGTGATACAGGATTCAGTTCAAATATTTTTTTGTAAATTTCTATACCTTTTGCCTCTTCTTCGAGGTAATCTTGATACAATTTTGCTTTAATATGAAGTGCACGCGTGTAATTTGGATAAATTGAAATCACAGTATCTATCTCTTTTTGAGCCTCTTCTACCTGGTTTGTTTTTAGTAAAGCCTCTGCGAGGGATACGCGTAAAATTGGGTTTGCAGGTGTTTCTTCTAATGTTTTCCTGATTTTTGATATAATATTATCTTTTAAGCCTATAACTTCCGGTATTCTGTATAAATTGTATGGTGCTGTTATTTCTACATTATTAAACAGATCTGCTAACTCTTTATGATTATTACCAAGAAATATTTTTGTTTCCATGAAATCTTCAGGGCTTGATTCTGTTATAAGACGCAGGAGATGTGAATAAGGTTCTTCTGGATCGAGGGAGTGAATATTTCTAAAACTTATGTCTGCGAAACTTTGTTGGTTTGTTGCTAAATTGGAGAGCATTATAAAGTCTTCTACAAGAATGTTGATCCTGGGGTTACTCATGAGAAACTGCTCTGAATAAGAAGCAAGTTTTTCATACTGCTTGCCTAATGCTACGTAAGAGAGAAGTAATAAATTTGGAAGCAAACTTATAGGTCGTGTTTCAACAGCCTTTTCGTATAGTTCTATTTTATCAAATATTATATGCTCTTTCATATGCGCTCTCCCGTATTGTTTTATAGTTGTCCCTGAAATATTGTACTGCTTTTGGTAAAAAGTTCAAAATATCGCTTGCTGTAATTCCGTCTGTTCCTATTTCTTTAGAGGCAAGATCTCCTGCTAATCCGTGTAGAAAAACTCCTGTTCTTACGGCACCTTCAATAGAAAGGCCTATTCCAAACATAGATGCAATTGTTCCTGTAAGCACATCTCCGCTTCCTGCAGTTGCCATTCCTGGATTTCCAGAAGTGTTTATCATAACACGTCCGTCAGGAAGGGCTATTAGTGTGAAAGCGCCTTTTAAAACTATAACTGAATTGAACTCCTCTGCGTATTCCGTTACAAGGTCTATCTTTTTGAGTTTTATTTCCTCTATTGATTTTCCGGTTAATCGTGCAAATTCTCCAAGATGTGGGGTTAAAATTGTAGGATATTCCCTATCTTTAAGGATATTTTTGCTGTGTGCGATTGCTGTTATCCCGTCTCCATCAATTATTACAGGCTTCTTAACGGTTTTTATTATTTCTCGTGCAGTTTCCATTGTCTCTTCGTTTAATGTAAGCCCGGAACCAACAGAAACAATATCAACTTTTTCAGCAAAATCAATGATTTCATTCAAACTTTTTATAGAAATTGTTTTTTCTCCGGTTTCTTTTACTGGCAGGGTAACTATTTCGCTTCCCTTAGAAGAGATAAACGGTGCTATGCTTTCAGGAGTTGCAAGATATGAAAGTCCTCCTCCTGATTTTAAAAAAGCCATTGAAGAAAAATACGGAGCACCTAAATAATTTCTTCCGCCTGATACAAATAGTGCCTTACCAAAACTTCCTTTGTGCGTGTCATTCTCGCGTTTGGGAAGTTCAATTGGAATGTTTATTTGAACTTTTATATCTTCGCTGTTATATAAAGAAGGGGGATATGATATGTGAGATACATATAACTTTCCAGTGTAATCGGCACCAGGATATATAAAACAACCGCGTTTCGGTAATCCGAATGTAATAGTATAAGTTGCTTTTACTGCTATGCCCATTATTTCTCCTGTATCTCCATTTATTCCAGACGGGATATCAAGGCTAAAAACTGGTTTTTCACTTATATTTATGCCTTCGATGATTTCTTTGTAAATTCCCTTGATGGTTCTTGAGATACCTATTCCAAAGATTGCATCTACAATAGCGTCACATCGATAAATGTTCATCTCTGTGATTCTGTCGAAGAATTTTATTGTGTATCGTTCAATAGGAAAACTGTCCAATCTTTTGTAGTTTTTGAGGGCAACACCTTTCAATTTGTCTTCATCTCCGATAAGAAATAGGGCAACAATTGCACCAGCAGATGCAAGTTTTCTTGCAACAACGAATCCGTCGCCACCGTTATTTCCTGTGCCGGTAAATACAACAAACTTTTTATTTTCTACACCGCCCATTTCTTTTTCTATTACATAAAATGCTGCATTCCCGGCATTTTCCATAAGTATTTCTGAGGTTAATCCGAACTCTTCAGCCTTTTTATCTAACAGCCTTATTTCGTTAGTAGATGCTATTTTCATGTTTGTTCCTCCTCCGTTATTGCTATTGCAATTGCATATTCTTTTTCATGAGATATAGAGATCTTTGTGTTGGGTATATTTGTAAAAGGTGCCCCCGTGCTGTTATTTAAAATCTCAATTTTTTTGAAAGGCAATTTTATTCCCGAGGCTTTAATTATTGCTTCTTTTGCGGCAAATTTTCCTGCAAGTGTCTCAAACGGACGGGAAAGTCTAAGAGAATATTCTAATTCCCGTCTGCTATAAATTCTGTTGAGAAACTTTACCCCGTATACTTCTTTCATTTTTTTAATTCTGTCGACCTTTACAATATCTATACCAACTCCCTTTATCATACTTCATTATAGTAATAACCGGATTTTTGTAAAACGATTTTTTGTGTAGAATTGAAAAGAAAGAAAAAAGTTTAGTTATTACAGGAGGTCTTATGAAAAGAGTTGAAGAACAGATTTTACGTTATCTTTTAAAGGAATGTGGGTCGCTTTGGGAGATAATAAACCATCAAGATGGTGATATAAAACAGACAATAGAGGCATTAAATTTGTTTAAAAGTAAAGGCTTCATTAAATCCGATGGAGATAAAATTTGTCTTACAGGTTCGGGTGTTAAATTTGCCGAAGAGAATCATATTCAAGCAGAAAAAGAATTTATCTGTAAGAATTGCGATGGTACAGGCATAGCACTGGGAGAGGTTTTTTCTGATGCGATGAATAGGTTCAGAAAGATTTTTGAGAATAGGCCCTCAGAAACTGCTGAATTTGATCAGGGCGTTGTTCCGCCAGAAGTTTCTTTTAGAAGAGCTGCTTTTGTTTATACGAGAGGAGACTTAGAAAACAAGAAACTCCTTTTTCTCGGAGACGATGATTTAACAAGTATTGCTATGATGCTTACTGGTTTTCCAGAAGAGATTAAAGTTATAGAAGTTGATGAACGAATAGTGAATTATATAAACAAGGTTGCAAAGGAATACAATCTTAATGTTGAAGCGTTGCTTTACAATGCAGTGGATCCTATACCGGATAATTTAAAGAAGAAGTTTGATGTTTTCCTTACTGATCCTGTTGAGACAGTTGCAGGAATGCGTTTATTCTTTTCACGTTGCATTGAGGGTTTGAAGGGAAAAGGAAGCGCTGGATATTTTGGTGTAAGTCATTATGAGTCGTCTCTTAAAAAATGGTTTTATATTGAAAAAGATTTGCTTTCAATGAATCTTGTTATAACGGATGTTTTAAGAGATTTTAACAAGTATTTACTCGTTGGTGAGAGAATCATTACAGAGGGCTTCAGGGTAGTAAAAGAGTCTCCGTTCCCACCAGAGGCGCCTGATTATCCATGGTATCGTTCTACATTTTTTAGAGTGGAATTAGTAGATGAACCTAATCCTTTGATTAAGGAAAAAGTGAATTGGAAAAGAGAACTTTATTATGATGAAGACACGTATGTTGCACTGCCATAACAATGTTTGCAAGGGTTAAAAGTGTTTCTTTAAAAGGTCTTGAAGAGATAGATGTTATTGTGGAGGTAGATATCTCTAATGGACTCCCTTCTTTTAATATTGTAGGCTTACCAGATGAAGCGGTTCAGGAATCCAGAGAACGAGTTCGCTCTGCAATAAAGAATTCCGGGTTTGATTTTCCATTAAAAAGAATTACAGTTAATCTTGCGCCTGCTGAAGTGAGAAAAGTTGGCTCTGTTTATGATCTTCCGGTTGCGATTGGAATTTTGCTTGCAACGGGGGTGATTGCAGATAAGGATTCTGTTGATAAATTTCATTTTGCAGGAGAATTATCCCTTGATGGTTCAGTGAGAAAAATTTCTGGTGCCCTTCCTATGGCAATTGGACTTTCTAAGAACAAAGCAGACTTTATTGTTCCTTTTTCCAATAAAGAGGAGACAGAGATAATTTCTGGTGTAAATATTTATCCAGTAAAGCATCTACACGAAGTTGTGGAGTTTCTAAATGGGGATAGAAAAATATCACCCTCTCATTCTGCAATTGAAGATAAATTAATTGCGGAAGATGAATTTGATTTTGACTTTTCAGACATAAAGGGGCAGATGCAGGCAAAAAGAGCGATGGAAATTGCGGCTGCTGGAGGGCATAACGTTGCTATGATGGGAAGCCCTGGCTGTGGTAAAACTCTACTTGCGAGGCGACTGCCTACAATTCTGCCTCCACTTACTGAAGAAGAAGCCATTGAGGTCACGCAGATATACAGTATTGCAGGGCTTTTAAACGGCGGAATTATTTCGAAAAGACCTTTTCGCTCTCCCCACCACACTTCGTCTTCCGTTGCTATTATAGGAGGAGGTAGAGTGCCAAAACCCGGAGAAATAAGTTTGGCGCACAACGGAGTTCTGTTTCTTGATGAACTGCCGGAATTCAGGAGGGATGTTCTTGAGGTTTTGAGACAGCCAATGGAAGATGGATTTGTAACAATTTCAAGGGCTAAAGAAACTATTACCTATCCTGCTAAATTTATGCTTGTTGCTGCAATGAATCCGTGTCCCTGTGGTTGGTATGGGGATCCTGTGCATTCATGTAGTTGTAGCCTGTATGAGGTAAAAAGATACAGAAACAAGATTTCTGGACCACTCTGGGATAGGTTTGATATTCAATTAGAAGTTCCACGCTTGCTTCCTTCGGAACTTGCAGAGAGTAAAAGAGGTGAATCTTCCAGAGAAATAAGAGAGCGTGTAATAAAAGCAAGGAAGGTTCAGGAAGAACGGTATAAAGGAACCGGGATTTTTTCAAACAGTAGACTTAATCCGCGTATGATAAAAGAGTTTATTCCTTTGAAGGAAGAGGAAACAAATTTTCTTGTTAATGCTTCAGAAACACTTGGACTTACTGGAAGGGGATTTGACAGGGTGTTGAGGGTTGCAAGGACAATTGCTGATCTTGAAGGTGAAAGGGACGTTAAACTTCCGCATCTTGCGGAAGCGTTGCAGTACAGAATAGACTTATCTCTATAAGGGGGAAATATGAATGTAAAGAAAATTTTGGTTGCAGGAGAAGGAGAAAAACTCTTTCTTCTTGGAAATGAATCTGCTGTTAGAGGAATTTTTGAATCTGGTGTTTCTGTTGCTTCCACGTATCCAGGCACACCTTCTTCCGAAATTGGAAATGTCCTTTGGAAATTAGCAAAGGAATATGGGATGTACTTTGAATTTTCTACGAATGAGAAGGTTGCTCTGGAAGTTTCCGCAGCAGCATCTGCTTCAAATTTACGCTCATTTGTGTTTATGAAACATGTTGGGTTAAATGTTGCCTCTGATTCTTTTATGAGTACTGCGTATCTTGGAGTTAATGGGGGTATGGTAATTCTTACAGCGGACGATCCTTCTATGTATTCTTCCCAGAATGAACAGGATAACAGGATTTACGCCAGGCTCGCTGGAGTGCCTTTAATTGAACCTGCAAATCCTCAGGAAGTCAAGGACTTTATAAAGTATGCCTATGAACTTTCGGAGAAGTTGCATCTTCCTGTGCTTTTCAGAACTACAACTCGTGTTTCCCATATGCGTGGAGTGGTTAATACAGGAAGAGTGGCACAACCACCAAAGAAAGGAATTTTTAAAAAAGCGCCTGAAAAATATGTACCTGTTCCTCAAAATTCAAGGAGAATGCATAAAGAACTTATTGAAAAATTGAAATCCGCTGAAAAAATTGCAAATGAAAGCAGTTTAAATGAAATTTATGATTTTGGAGGTAAACTTGGCATTTTAACGAGCGGTGGTGCATCTAATTATGTGTTGGATGCTGTATCGGAATTTGGATTCAAAGTGCGAGTTTTGAAACTTGGATTCTCTTATCCTTTCCCGGAAAGCCTTGTTCTTAAATTTTTAGAAGGATTGGATAGAGTTCTTGTTGTAGAGGAAGTAGAGCCTGTTATGGAGAACGATTTACTTGCCCTGGTAGGAAAGAAAAAACTCAATCTTGAAGTGCTTGGCAAATACAATGGATTCCTTCCAAGAATTTATGAGTACAATCCAGATATTGTAAAAGATGGGATAAACAAAGCCATTTATGGTAAAGTTTCGCAAAAATCCTTTGTAAAGAATAGCATTCCGCTACCATCTCGTCCGCCTGTGTTGTGTCCAGGTTGTCCACATAGAGCTACGTATTTTTCGGTTAAGAAGGCTGTAAAAAAGTTGGGACTTGAGGGACAGGTAATTTATCCTTCTGACATTGGTTGTTATACACTTGGTGTCCAACCGCCTTACGAAACTGCTGATTTCCTGCTCTCCATGGGAGCAAGCATTGGTACAGCAAATGGATTTGCTCATTCAACAGACCAAAAAGTCGTTGCATTTATTGGAGATTCAACATTCTTTCATTCAGGGCTTCCACCACTTGTCAATGCTATTCATAATAAGGCAAACCTTGTTGCTGTAATTCTCGACAATAGAACAACTGCAATGACTGGAAGGCAACCAAGTCCAAGTGAACCTATAAATGGAATGGGGGAAGATGCACCGGAAATTTCTATCGAAAATACCGTTAAGGGGATAGGTGTTGAGTATGTAAAAACAGTGGATCCCTATAATTTATACAATACTGAAAAAGTTTTTGAAGAAGCGCTAACCAGGAACGGTGTATCCGTGATTATTGCAAAGCACCCATGTGCTTTAATAACAGATGAAAAGAAACGAAAGAGGAATGTGTGGATAACATTCACTATTAATCAGGAAAAATGCACTCGTTGTAAGGTTTGCATAACTGATCTTGCCTGTCCTGCATTTTTTGTTGCAAATGATGGTACAATCCACATTGACCCTCTTATATGTGATGGGTGTGGAGTTTGCACTCAGGTTTGTCCAGAGCATGCAATCGAGGTGAGAAAATGATATACAAAATACATCTTGCTGGTGTAGGTGGCCAGGGAACAATTAAAACTTCTTCAATAATAGGAGAAGCTGCTATAAAACAGGGGTTTAACGTTGTTATGAGCGAAGTGCACGGCATGGCACAGCGTGGTGGTATTGTAAATACAGATATTAAGATAGGTGAAGCAAAGAGCCCTCTTATCGGTAAAGGTGATGCAAATCTTATAATTGGGTTTGAACCTGCAGAAACTTTACGCTCACTTGATAGGGCAAACGAAAATACATTTGTAATAACCAATTCTGCCAGGATTATCCCATTTACAGTGTCTCTTGGAATTTCAGAATACCCGAGTATTGAGAAAATTATCGAATTTCTTAAGAATAATATTAAAAATCTCTTTGTTATCGATGCAGAGAAAATTGCTAAAGAGGCAGGAAATATAATGTCTTTAAACATGGTTTTACTTGGGGCTGCAGTGGCAATTCCACAATTTCCTTTGAGAAAAGATGTGGTTGTGGAAGCTATGAAAGAAAATTTACCGGTTAAAACGATTGAGACGAACTTAAAGGCATTTGAAAAAGGTTTTGAGGCAGTAAAAAGATAGATTTACGGGCAGGGGAACCCTGCCCGTATTATTTTCCCGTAATCCATATATCGATAAGTGCAACTCCAATTCCCAGGAGAAAGCCCATAAATACTTCAAGTCCTGAATGGCCTATGAGTTCCCTGAATTTTTTCACATCGATTACTTCTGCTATTTTCCTTCCCCATGGTGTTTCGAGGAAAATTTCGTTCATTGTTTTTGAATGTTCTCCTACTTCTCGCCTGACAGAAAGAGCATCAATTACAACTATTGCTGCAAGGATAAATGAAATGGTGAAAAACGGAGAGTTGAGTCCGTACTTATACCCAAAGAGAATCATGAGTGTTGTAACTGTGGAAGTATGAGAACTTGGGTTTCCTCCTGTCGATACTGCGAGTTTCCAGTTTATTCTGTGTGTTCGTGTGTATTCTGTAAACACTTTAAGTAGTTGCGCCACAAAATTTGATGTGATTGCGGCAATTAAAATATTATTATGTAGAAAATCTGCCCATGCGTTTCCCATTTTCATTTTTTAACCCCGTTTGTTTATATTATAATGTTTTTGATGAAAAATGAAATAATTATAGTGAGTGCTTGCCTCCTTGGGTTAGATACGAAATATGATGGAGGCAACAATAGAAACGAAAGGATAGTTGCGCTTTCTAAAACTTATGTTTTAGTTCCTCTTTGTCCTGAACAACTTGGCGGGCTTTCAACACCAAGACCTCCATCTGAAATTAAAGGAAATTCTGTTTTTAGTATTAAAGGCAGTGATGTGACGAAAAATTTTTTGAAAGGTGCAGAAGAAGCATTGAAATTTGCGAAACTGTACGGTGTTAAAAGAGCGATTTTGAAAGATGGAAGTCCTTCTTGCGGAAGTAACTATATATATGATGGAACTTTTACCGGGAGAAAAGTAAGGGGGAATGGTATTACTGCAAAGTTATTCAAAAGAAACGGAATAAGAGTATATTCAGAAAACGAGATAGAAAGGTTCTTAATTGATGAAAAATAAAAAGAAAAACGATATTCCTTATGGTAATTACGAAAAAGTTTTACTTCATATATGTTGTGCTCCTGATGCTACGTATCCTCTTTTTTACTTGAGAGGTAGGCATTACAGGGTTACAGGTTTTTTTTATAATCCCAACATACATCCTATTACTGAGTATGAAAAACGTGCAGATGAAATACGAAAGTTTGCAAACCGGGTGAAAATGCCGCTCATATTGGGTAGTTACGATGTGAAAGAATGGTTTCATTATATTAAAGGTCTGGAGAGAGAACCAGAAGGCGGTAAACGGTGCTATCTATGTTATAAATTCCGTTTGGAGAAAGCGGCAAGACTTGCAAAAGATTTGCATTTTGATTATTTCACTACAACGCTAACAATAAGCCCCCATAAGAACAGCAAATGGATTTTTGAAATTGCACACTCATTGGAAGACAAATTTGAAGTAAAATTTTTGTATGCGGATTTTAAGAAACGCAACGGTTTTAAGAGTAGTGTAATTCTTAGCAAGTATTTTAATATGTACAGACAAAATTATTGTGGGTGTGTTTTTTCAAAAATTGAGGCTAAAAAGCGTAGATTGGAGATTAAAAATCTCAATAAATCCAGTTAAAATCAGCATTTTAACGAATCTAAAAAATCTTTAAAAATCTTTCAAAAAACTCTTGACACGGATATTAGTTTCTGCTATTATACCCAACGTCGAGAGCAACCGACGGTGAAAAAAACGGAAGACACTCTTGACAAACTTTGAAAAACTGGTATATTACATACTGCTTGAATAAGCAAATGAAGTTGGTGCGGATTGTACCTTGAAAACTAAACAGCGAAAGTAAGGTTGTGCGAACCTTCGATAATTTTTCGGAGAGTTTGATCCTGGCTCAGGATGAACGCTGGCGGCGTGCCTTACACATGCAAGTCGAGCGAGGGCTTTTCGTTAGGGCAACCTAATGAAAAGTTCCTAGCGGCAAACGGGTGAGTAATAGATGGGTAACCTGCCCTGAAGACGGGGATAGCCTTCCGAAAGGAAGGGTAATACCCGATAATGTTACAGAACTTCGGTTCTGTAAAGAAAGATGGCCTCTGTTTCATGCTATCGCTTCAGGATGGGCTCATCTCCTATCAGCTAGTTGGTGAGGTAACGGCCCACCAAGGCGACGACGGGTAGCTGGTCTGAGAGGATGGTCAGCCACATTGGGACTGAGACACGGCCCAGACTCCTACGGGAGGCAGCAGTGGGGAATATTGGTCAATGGGCGAAAGCCTGAACCAGCGACGCCGCGTGGAGGACGAAGGCCGAAAGGTTGTAAACTCCTTTTGCAGAGGAAAAAGGGTCAGATTTCGAATAGGGATCTGACTTTGATGGTACTCTGCGAATAAGCCCCAGCCAACTACGTGCCAGCAGCTGCGGTAAAACGTAGGGGGCGAGCGTTATCCGGAATTACTGGGTGTAAAGGGTACGCAGGCGGACCGGAAAGTTGGATGTAAAAACCCAAAGCTCAACTTTGGGCTCGCATCCAAAACTCCCGGTCTAGAGAGCAGGAGAGGGAAGTGGAATTCCTGGTGTAGCGGTAAAATGCTTAGATATCAGGAAGAACACCGGTGGCGAAGGCGGCTTCCTGGCCTGTCTCTGACGCTCAGGTACGAAAGCTAGGGGAGCAAACAGGATTAGATACCCTGGTAGTCCTAGCCGTAAACGATGGATGCTTGGTGTTGGGGAGCCAATCCTCAGTGCCGTAGCTAACGCGTTAAGCATCCCACCTGGGGAGTACGGCCGCAAGGTTGAAACTCAAAGGAATTGACGGGGGCCCGCACAAGCAGCGAGGCATGTGGTTTAATTCGATGCTACACGAAGAACCTTACCTGGGCTTGACATGTACGAGAAAGCCGGAAGAAACTCCGGCCCTCTCACCGAGCAATCGGTGAGACCCGTACACAGGTGCTGCATGGTTGTCGTCAGCTCGTGTCGTGAGATGTGCGGTTAAGTCCGTTAACGAGCGCAACCCCTATCCTTAGTTGCTAATACGCTTCGGCGTATGCACTCTAAGGAGACTGCCAGCGGAAAGCTGGAGGAAGGTGGGGATGACGTCAAATCCTCATGGCCTTTATGTCCAGGGCTACACACATGCGACAATGGTCCGTACAAAGCGTTGCCAACCAGTAATGGGGAGCTAATCGCAAAAAGCGGACCTCAGTACGGATTGAGGGTTGCAATTCACCCTCATGAAGCTGGAGTTGCTAGTAACCGCAGGTCAGCTATACTGCGGTGAATACGTTCCCGGGCCTTGTACACACCGCCCGTCACACCATCCGAGTCGTGTGTACCCGAAGCGGTCCTGTGGGTCGCGAAGGTGTGCACGGCGAGGAGGGTGAAGTCGTAACAAGGTAGGTGTACGAGAACGTGCGCCTGGATCACCTCCTTTCTAAGGGAGCATTTTATAAGGTGTGTTTGAGTTTCTTATTAGAAAAGAAACTTTTTAGCGCAGCCTTACTTATCGCTGTTTAGTTTTGAGGGCGCAATCCCTCATGCTGAAGTTGAAAATACGGAAGCGGATTGTACCTTGAAAACTGCATGAAGGTGTAGTAAGTTAGTAAGGGCATACGGTGGATGCCTTGGCACACGGAGCCGATGAAGGACGCAGCAAGCCTGCGATAGGCCACGGGGAGCTGCAAAACAAGCTTTGATCCGTGGATTTCCGAATGGGGAAACCCGGCAGAGGGAAACCTCTGTCATCCTTGCCTGAACACATAGGGCAAGGAGGGTAAGCGAGGGAACTGAAACATCTCAGTACCTCGAGGAAAAGAAAGCAAAATGCGATTCCCTAAGTAGTGGTGAGCGAACGGGGAACAGCCTAAACCGCCTATGTGTTAAAGCTGGCAGGCGTTGCATAGACGGGGTTGTAGGAAAGCTCAATCCTGATCTGCCAATCAGGTATGGAGTTACAAATGAGCTACTTAGTCGAACGCTCTGGAAAGGGCGGCCAAAGAAGGTGATAGCCCTGTAGGCGAAAAGTAACTCACTCCTAAGAGCTTTTCCTGAGTACCGCGGGACACGTGAAATCTTGCGGGAAGCTAGGAGGACCACCTCCTAAGGCTAAATACTCCGGTGACCGATAGCGAAAATAGTACCGTGAGGGAAAGGTGAAAAGAACCCCGGGAGGGGAGTGAAATAGAACCTGAAACCGTATGCCTACAATCGGTAGGAGGGCTATGAAGTGGCAACACTTCAGCCTGACTGCTTGCCTATTGAAGAATGAGCCAAGGAGTTAAGGGCAGTGGCAAGGCTAAGGGGTGGCACCCGGAGCCGTAGCGAAAGCGAGTCTGAATAGGGCGTTAGTCGCTGTTCT
Organism: uncultured Caldisericales bacterium; assembly: GCA_964465465.1. Taxonomy (GTDB): domain Bacteria; phylum Caldisericota; class Caldisericia; order Caldisericales; family Caldisericaceae; genus AUK232. Next base: position 2,435 of record CAYXJW010000026.1, on the reverse strand, counting down.
TAGACCCGAAACCAGGTGGTCAACCCATGGTCAGGGTGAAACGAGCGTAAAAACTCGTGGAGGCCCGAACCGGTTAGGGGAAAAAACTTATCGGATGAACTGTGGGTAGCAGAGAAATTCTAACCGAACCTGGAGATAGCTGGTTCTCTCCGAAATGCATTTAGGTGCAGCGGTGGGTAATTAGTGCGCGGAGGTAGAGCACTGGATGGGCTAGGGGTCCTACCAGACTTCCAAACCCAACCAAACTCCGAATGCCGCGTATCTGTATCCCACCAGTGAGTCGGCGGGTAATAAGATCCGTCGTCGAGAGGGGAACAACCCAGATCGTCTGCTAAGGTCCCTAAAACAGGCTAAGTGTACAATAAGGATGTGGAACTGCTTTGACAGCTAGGAGGTTAGCTCAGAAGCAGCTATCCTTTAAAGAGTGCGTAACAGCTCACTAGTCGAGCGGTTCTGCGCCGCAAATGTCCGGGACTAAGCCTGTTACCGAAGCAGCGGGTTCAAAGAATCTTCGGATTCTTTGAGCGGTAGGAGAGCGTTCCTATTGCTGAGAAGGTGTACCGTAAGGAGCACTGGAGCGATAGGAAGTGAGAATCTTGGCTTGAGTAGCGAAAAGCAGGGCGAGAATCCCTGCCGTCGTAAGTCTAAGGTTTCCTGGGGAAGGCTTGTCCGCCCAGGGTTAGTCGGTCCTAAGCCGAGGCCGAAAGGCGTAGGTGATGGATAACAGGTTAATATTCCTGTACCACGTATCTTCCGTTATCAGGAAGGGGTGACGGAGAAGGATAGGCTAAGCGCGGTTTTGGTTGTCCGCGTCCAAGCCCGTAGGGGGCATCCGGAGGCAAATCCCTGGATGCGTTAACCCTGAGAGGTGATGGGGAGCCGCAAGGCGAAGTAGCTGATTCCACGCTCACGAGAAAAACCTCTAACGAGGAAGATATGTGACCGTACCGCAATCCAACACAGGTAGACGAGGAGCACGCTCCTAAGACGTACGAAAGAACCCTCTTCAAGGAACTCGGCAAAATTGCCCCGTAACTTCGGGAGAAGGGGTGCCTGGAATGGTGAAGGCAATTTACTTGCCTTTGCGATTCCGGGTCTCAGTAAACAGGCTCAAGCGACTGTTTAACAAAAACACAGGTCTCTGCTAAGTCGTAAAGACGATGTATAGGGGCCGACGCTTGCCCGGTGCCGGAAGGTTACAGGGAGGGGTTAGCTGGCTTCGGCCGGCGAAGCTCCGAACTTAAGCCCCGGTGAACGGCGGCCGTAACTATAACGGTCCTAAGGTAGCGAAATACCTTGTCGGGTAAGTTCCGACGCGCATGAAAAGCGTAACGACTTGAGCGCTGTCTCGAAGAGGGATTCGGTGAAATAGCAGTACCCGTAAAGATGCGGGTTACTCGCAGCAGGACGGAAAGACCCCGTAGAGCTTTACTGTAACCTGATACTGAATCTCGGTATACCATGTATAGGATAGGTGGGAGGCTGAGAACCCGGGACGCCAGTCTCGGGGGAGCCGCCCTTGGAATACCACCCTTGGTATGCTGGGGTTCTAACCCTTAGCCCTGAATCGGGCAAGGGGACACTGTCAGGCGGGCAGTTTGACTGGGGCGGTCGCCTCCTAAAAGGTAACGGAGGCGCCCAAAGGTTCCCTCAGGCTGTTTGGAAATCAGCCGTTGAGTGCAAAGGCATAAGGGAGCCTGACTGCATAGACCGACAGGTCGAACAGACACGAAAGTGGGGCTTAGTGATCCGGTGGTTGTGTGTGGAAACGCCATCGCTCAACGAATAAAAGCTACCTCGGGGATAACAGGCTTATCTCTCCCAAGAGTTCACATCGACGGGGAGGTTTGGCACCTCGATGTCGGCTCGTCGCATCCTGGGGCTGGATAAGGTCCCAAGGGTTTGGCTGTTCGCCAATTAAAGCGGCACGCGAGCTGGGTTCAGAACGTCGTGAGACAGTTCGGTCCTAATCCGCTGCGAGCGTAGGAGATTTGAGGGGGTTTCTCCGTAGTACGAGAGGACCCGGAGAAGGGAACCGCTGGTGTACCAGTTGTCCCACCAGGGGCACGCGCTGGGTAGCTAAGTTCCTACCAGATAAGCGCTGAAAGCATCTCAAGCGCGAAGCTGACCCCAAGATAAGATCTCCCATCCTTCGTTTCGGCGAAGGAGTAAGACCCCTCGTAGACTACGAGGTTGATAGGCGCGGGGTGTAAGCGCAGTAATGCGTTTAGCTGACGCGTACTAATCGGTCGAGGACTTACTACACCTCATGCAGTTTTGAAGGTACAATCCAATAGAGTGTATATAACGCTCTGGTGGCTATGCCGAAGGGGAAACACCCGTTCCCATTCCGAACACGGAAGTTAAGCCCTTCAGGGCCGATGGTACTGCACTGGAAACGGTGTGGGAGAGTAGGTCGCTGCCAGGGCTTTTTT
>CAYXJW010000025.1:0-1796 GCA_964465465.1 uncultured Caldisericales bacterium | reverse complement strand
GACTGCGGGGTGGGTGGGGTTCACTCATTGATTAACTTACCTATGGAGATTGAGTATCTGCCGTTTCTTTTCCTTGTCTTTATCAATTCAAAAACAGAGGAAAAGTATTTTGTATAAGACTTTAAGTAGGGGAGCCATTTTATATGAAACTTTGGACATAAACTAGTTGTCATCCCCGGCGACTGACTTACTTCTCGGTTTATAGCTCCTCAGCAGTACAGTAACACACCTCGTCCCTTTCTTTATCCTGTAAAAACTTTAATTTATTATCTGTTAACCTAAAAAGTTTGTAAACCATCTGATCAATCTGGAGTAGGTATTGTTTGATTGTAGCACAGACATTCTTGTCTGTGTTAAAATCACAGGTAGGAATGCCTGTGTTACTTTGGGTGAGGGAGAGGATTTTGTTGATATTTTTTCTAGATGTCTTCATCATTTAACCTAAATTCAATCTCGTAATTTTTTATAAATTCTATCTCCTCTTTGTTCAAACCATAGAGAGGTCCGATCAAATCATCTATGGGATCAATAAAATTTTTAGATTTTCCAATTTTGTATTCCCTAAAAGAGTTAATATTTGCATATTTTTGCGTTGTTCTCACATTAGCATTTTTTTCTATGTCTTCTAAGTATTCCTCATACAGTTTTTCTAGTGCCTTAATTCTATCATCTGTCAGCCTTGCTAAAGGAATGGGAAATGATTCCACCTCGTATGATTTTAGATCAAGATTATTAGAATATATCTGATAGTACCAAAAAAATAGATTGCTACTTAAAATAGCTCCCACAGAATTTGCTATTCTTTCATCAAAGAATATTGATTTTTCTTTAGTCGATCCAGTAGGATAATTTGTTATAATTTTAAAATACCTTCCTCCTGTGGTTCGATAGTAAATGGGCTTCCCTTCCTCTTTTATTAGGTCTTTGATTCGAACTTCTAAAGAAAATAATTTATCTAAAATTTTTCTCTCAATAGGTAGGCTAATTTTGGGATATCTACCACGTAGCTTATACTTCTTAACATCTATAAATTCCAAATTCTCAACAAGGGACTGCAAATTGAATCCTTTTCCTTTGCGATACATTTTGGTACACAAAATTTTTTCAACTGGAGATAGACTTTTTACAAAAAACAAAATAGAAGTATTGACTACAGCGCTTTCGAAAACAGGTTGTGGTCTTACCGCGTAGGAAGATATTCTTATTTCTTTACAATTTTTTTCCAATAGGTTGTGAAGTGCAGTCATTGAATCACTCGATGTGATAGTAATAGGAACTATATAAATTAAATTACCTTGCTTTTTTAGAATATTAAATCCTTGTTCTATAAATATTGAGAAAGTATCTAATGATCCTTTTTGTATTCCAGAAATAGTTTTGGTGCTTTTGAAATGATTAAGAAAATACATCTTCTCTTTTTTAGAATACTTCGCTCCATACGGTGGATTTGCAATCACTACATCAAAACCACCTTTTTCGTGGAATACTTCAGAGAAATATACTTCAAAATCAAATTCCTTATGTCCATTTTTAATCTTGTTTATTAATCCTTCAATCTGTTTCTTATATTTCTGCTTCTCTGTTGGATTAGTTTCGTGGAAATAAAGTGATTTTAATTTTTCAAGTTGATTGAATACTTTGTTATTGAATAAATTCTTCTCTATTCCTAAAAGAGAGTTGCCTTGAACAATCTTATAATCCAGATTAGGCAGGGGTTTAATCTTTCTTATGTCTTCTTCATCTACTATAAGAGAGAGCCAGAGGCGGAGTTTGGCAACCTCGCAGGCCCCCGCATC
>CAYXJW010000024.1:0-22747 GCA_964465465.1 uncultured Caldisericales bacterium | reverse complement strand
CCGCTTTCAAAAATATCAACTGGAATTCCTTTCTTTTCATACGAAGCAGAGAGAAGATTCTTAAGCCTCATCCTTTTCTTTGTTCTTACTGTATTGTCAGTAACGATTGATTTTATTATCATTGCTTTGTTTATAAATGTTGTCCTTAAACTCTCAAAAGGTGTTGATTTTTATTTTGATGAGGAGTAGATAACTTATTTTACCTTAATCTGCATTAAGAAATTGCAAAACGAGGGTTTCTGCCTGGTGGACAGCGTTTGTAAAATTCTCGCTATTTATCCAGATTACATTTTTTTCTCTTTTGAACCATGTGATTTGCCGTTTTGCAAGATGGCGTGTGCGAAGTTTCATTTTTTCTTTTGCCTTATCAATGGTAATTTTTCCATTGAGAAAATCGGAAACCTCTTTGTATCCAATTGCTTGAAGTGCAGTTTTAGACCAGTGCGAATATTTTTCTTTTAGATGTTTCACCTCATCTATAAATCCCTCTTCAAACATTTCTTCAATGCGATTTTCGATATCCCTGTATAGTATTTCTCTTCTTTTTATCAAGCCTATTTTTAAAAATTTGAAATCAGGAGGTTTGTTTTCTACTTCTGATATTCTTCTGCCTGTTTGATTGTAAAACTCTATTACTCTTATCAACCTTTTTCTATCTTTTTTGCCGATTTTGGATGTAGCATTCGCATCAATTTTAAATGCGAGTTCCCTTAACTTTTCAATTTCCATATTTTCAAGTTTATTTCTAAGCGGTTTGTTTGGTGGTGCAGATTCTTCAACTGGAAAATTTTCAGTGATCGCTCTGATGTAAAGGCCGGAGCCACCAACAATTAAAGGGATTTTTCTTCTATTTATGATTTCATTCATCTTTCTTATGGCAAGTTTTTTAAAATCTGCAATGCTAAATTCCTCTTCTATTGTGATGATGTCTATAAGATGGTGGGGAATTTCACGCCTGAAATGTTCCGAAACTTTATCTGTGCCTATGTCCATTTCTTTGTAGAACTGCATTGAGTCAGCAGAGATAATTTCAAAAGGAAACTTCCTTGCAAGGTGAATTGCAAGTTTTGTTTTACCGGTTGCAGTTGGTCCTAAAATAACAACTGCCTTTTTCATTTTACAATTCCACGAAGATGCATTTTATCGGCGTCTTTGATGATTACTTTTACAATATCACCCTTGTTAAGGTTTCCGTTTTCGATAATCACGAGTTTATCTTGAGGATTTCTGCCTGTTGCTTCGTTTTCTTTCACTGTTTCAACCAGCACTTCTGTTTCTTTTCCAATAAACTTCCTGTTTTTTGCAAGGGAGATTTCGTCTTCAATTTTTAGAAGTTCATTTAGCCTGTGCCTTTTGATTTTTTCGTCAACTTGCCCTTCCATTTTTGCGGCAACGGTACCTTCACGTGGGGAATAAGCAGCAAGGAATATTTTGTCAAATTTCACTTTGAGCACAAGTTTTTTTGTTTCTTCGTAATCTTCTTCTGTTTCCTGTGGGAATCCAACAATGATATCCGTTGTGATGCTTGCTTCAGGGAAAAGGGATTTCACTTTTTCTATTAAGTTTAAGTACTGTTCTACTGTATAGCCACGTTTCATAAGTTTTAATATCCTGTTGCTTCCAGACTGAACAGGGAGATGAAAATGCGGACAGAGTTTGTCGAGAGATCTCATTCTTTTCAAATCCTCTTCTGTAAAGTCAGCGGGGTGGGGTGTGAGATAACGCAACCTTTTTAGCCCTTCTAATTTGTTCACTTCTTCAAGTATTTCTATAAATCCGTTTTTATATCCAAGATCTCTTCCGTAATGGTTGATGTTCTGTCCGAGCAGGACAATTTCTTTTGCTCCACTTTCTATTAACTCTTTCACCTCTTCTAATATTTCTTCTTTCTTTCTGCTTCTTTCCCTTCCCTTTGTAAATGGCACTATACAATACGTACAGAAATTATCACAGCCAAATATTATGGGTACATACGCAAAAACACCTTTTGCTTCGGGTCTTGTTGTGATAAATTCTGTGTTTAAAAATTCCCTTAACTTCTCTATGCGATCCTTGATGGAGTGAGTGCCTTTCATTATTAGAGCGACACTCTTCTCTCCTATTCTTTTGATCTCTCTTTCTTTTACCGTGGCAACACAACCTGTGACTATTGAAACAGGTTTTCCCTGTTCGTAGAATAGTTTTCTTATATACCCAACCCTGCTGAGCAATTTTTGTTCTGATTTTCCTCTCACTGCACAACTATTGAGAAGCACAATATCGGCGTCTTTTTCCTTTTTTGCCTCTTCCATACCCACGGCAAGGAAAAATTCGCGAAATTTTTCTGATTCGTATTCATTTATCTGGCATCCATATGTGATTATTTTAAACTTTTTCTTCATATATTTTCCTGCACTCTTCTTTAAGTTTTTCCTCTTTTATCTTACCAAGTGTCTTTCCAGAAACATTATAAAGTTCTTTCAATTTGTTTCCATCAATTTTTATACTTCCCCATTTCTTAATTTCTTCTGCTTTTCTTCCTTTACATTTCATAATGTCAACTGCTAATACATAATCGATTGGGTGCTTTTTAAAAATTTCGAATAATGATTCGAAATCACATCCTGCTTTATCAAGAATGTCTAAAAATTCTTCCTCTTTTTTGGTTGTTCCAAAAATTTCTCTGGAGTTTAATTTGAAGGTTTTAACTATCAGGAAAAGTTTGCAGAGGTGAGTTAATGATACGCCTTTGCTGATTTCTTTTTTAGAAGTGCCAAATGATGTACATCTGTGGATTTTTTTAATTTCTGATTCAAAATTTTCAGGGCATATTTCCGGGAAAATTACGCAGAAAGCAGAAAAAAGTTTCTCAAATGGAATTTCAAATAATTTTCTCAACTCTTCATGTTTTCTACTTTCGGAGACGTTTTTTAAAAGTGAAAATCCAGATTTCATTTTCTCTGCAGTAAATTTTTCTATTTTGAGATTGAAATTTGCTGCAAACCTTATTCCTCTTAAAGCACGTAAGGGATCTTTTTCAATTGAATTTTCTGATGCAACTCTTAAAATATGCGCTTCTATGTCCTCAAATGCCTCATGAGATCCGATGAGATCTTTTGTTTTTACGTTGTAAAAGATGGTATTTATCGTGAAATCCCTATCGTGTATGTCTTCTGTTATTGGTTTTTCCTGTTTGATAAAATCAAGTGTTTTATTTTTTAAAACGACGCGTAAGAAAACGAAATCTCCTTTTTCTATCGTAAAGAACTTAATCTTTTCATTTTTGAAAAACGTTTTTGCTTTTTCAATATCCGATATTACAAAATCAAAATCCGTTGGCGCTCTTCCAAAAACGATATCTCTCAATGCACCGCCAACGAGAAACATCTGCTTTGCTTGTGTTGAAAATTTTTTAGCAATTTCAGGTATTTCTTTGTCAATCCTTTTCTGCAATTGTGTGAGGTTCAATTTTTTCCGCCTTTCCATTTTTGTTTATTTCAATGTAAACAAAATCACATTTTGCCCTGCCTTCTCCTACCTTGAACCCATAAGGTAGCAGTGTTATAAAACGTTTTAATGCAATTTCTCTGTCGAGTCCTATCACTGAATTTATTGCTCCACACATTCCAACATCCGTTATGTAGGCTGTGCCGTTTTCCAGAATTTTTGCATCGTTTGTTTGCACGTGAGTGTGTGTTCCAATTACTGCTGAAACTTTACCGTCAGCATAGTATCCAAATGCAATTTTTTCGCTCGTTGCTTCCGCATGAAAGTCCACAATCAAAGCATCTGCTTTAATCGTGTGTGAAAGTTTGTCGATTGCTTCAAATGGTGAACTTGTTGGCGGAAGGGAAACCCTTCCTTGCAGGTTAACAACTGCTAACGTAAAACCGTTTTTTTCGATTTTTGTTATTCCTTTACCCGGCACTTGCTCTGGAAAATTTAGAGGTCTTAAAAGGTCTGGAAATTTATCCCACTCCTCCCACATTACTCTTTTATCAAACGAGTGGTTTCCACCAGTTATTACATCAATTCCAGATGAAAAGATTTCCTCTGCTGTTTTTGGAGTAATCCCTGCACCGTGTGCTGCATTTTCTCCATTTGCAATGATAAAATCAGGCGCAAACTTTTCTTTTATTTCAGGAAGAATGCTTTTAACTGCCCTTCTTCCCGGTTGTCCAAATATATCACCTATAAAAATTATTTTCATACGTGTTTTGATAAAAAAGTGTCAGCAATAGATTTTGCTGACACTTTTTAACGCTCTTATCAGTTGGCTCTCTATTCTTTCTTTTCTTCTGAAGATGCAGCAGTAGTTTCTCCTTTTGCTTCTTCCTTTGCTTCGCCTTCTGCTTCTTCTCCTTCAACTTCTGCAGGAATCTCTTCTCTTGTAGGTGCAACAACTGAAACAACTGGTGTGTCTGGTGGAGTAAGGACTTTTACTTTTTCAGAAAGTCCAAGGTCTTTCACAAATATTACATCGTGCATTCCAAGATCGGATACATCCACGACGACTTTATCAGGGAGGTCAAGCGGCAATGCTTCCACTTCGAGTTCGTAAAGTTCCTGTTCCAAAAGCCCACCAAGTTTTTCTCCCTTCGATGTTCCAGTTGTTTCTACTGGTATCACCGTTGTAACAGGCTTGTTGATGTTCACGATCATAAAATCAATGTGTAAAATCGTGTCTTTTACAGGATCTCTTTGAAGTTCTTTAATAATGGAAGGATAACTCTTTCCTTCAAGTGTAAGGTCAAAGATCACATTTACGCCTTCATTCCTCAATGTTCTTAAAAAATCTCTCCTATTAAGAACGATAGGAGTTGGCTCTATGCCTTCCCCATACGCTATTGCAGGTATTAAACCCTGTCTTCTGTAATCATTAAGCATGCTTTTCTTTTTTACATCTCTCTTTTTAACCTCTATTGGAACTCTTTTCATTTACTTCACCTCTCTATTTCAAATTTTAAACGTCAAATTATATCACTTTTCCTCTTTTTGTTCAAACAGCGCACTGATCGATTGATGGAGCGATATACGTTTTATTGCTTCCCCAATAAGCGGTGCAATGCTTAACACCTTTACATTTTGCGGCAAATTCTTATGCGGAACTGAATCGGTTATTACGAGTTCTTTTATTGGAGACGATTCTATTTTGTTAAGACTGTCCCCTGCGAAAATTCCATGCGTTGCACAGGCGTAAACCTCCTTTGCACCTCTACGCATAACTTCTTTTGCAGCAGATACAATTGTGCCACCGGTGTGAATTGCATCGTCAACAAGAATTACTGTTTTTCCTGCAACATCGCCGATTAGTTTATTCGTTTCCACTTCGTCCGGGCTGAGCCTTCTTTTTACGAAAATTGCCTGTGTTGAGTGAGGTATATGTTTAGCAAATTCAGTTGCTCTGTGAACTGCACCCACATCTGGTGCAACAATTACAGGTTTATCAAAGTTTTTCTCTTTGAAATAATCAGCGAGAATCAGCATTGCTGTGAGGTTGTCAGTTGGTATGTCAAAAAATCCCTGAATTTGTCCTGCATGAAGGTCAACGGCAATAACTCTTGTTGCTCCGGCAACGGTTATGAGGTTTGCAACGAGTTTTGCGGAAATTGGTTCACGTGATTGTGTTTTTCTGTCCTGTCTTGCATATCCAAAGAACGGGAGTACTGCGCCAATTGTGTGTGCAGATGCTCTTCTCAATGCATCGATCATTATGAGAAGTTCCATAAGGTTATCTGCTGGTGCAAATGTTGGCTGTATGATAAAAACATCGCTCCCTCTCACATTTTCCAGACACCGTACTCTTATTTCTCCATCAGGAAAGCGTGATACGAGCATCTCTCCGAGTGGCAAGTCAAGATAATTTGCAATCGCTTTTGCTAATCCCTTATTTGCATTTCCTGAGAAGATCTTTACTTCTTTACTTTTTAAGTCAACCATTCCCCTTCCTCCTTTTCACCCAATTTTCTTTGTTTACTTGTTTTGCACGTCCAATGGCAAGTGTCCACTCAGGAACATCTCTGTTGATTACAGAACCTGCTGCTGTATATGCGTTATTTGCTATATTAACAGGTGCAACGAGTGTTGTGTGAGATCCAATAAACACATTATCACCAATGTGTGTTGGATTTTTCTTGTGTCCTTCCAATCCACTAAAATTGCACGTGATTGTGCCCGCTCCTATGTTAACATTCTTTCCGATTGTTGCATCTCCTATATAACTCAAATGTGGGATTTTACTATTTTCATCAACAAAGGATTTCTTTACTTCAACGAACGTTCCAATTTTTACATTGCTTTCAAATTTATTTCCGGGTCTCACATAGGAGAATGGCCCTATATTGCATTCATCTCCTATCTCTGAATTGAGTATCACGCTGAACTGCGCTTTCACTCCGTTTCCAATTTTTGCATTTTCAATTTTTACATTCGGGCCTATTTCACAGCGAGATCCTATTTTTGTTTCTCCATAAATCACGCTTCCCGGATAGATCACGGTGTCATTCCCTATTTTAACTTTTCTATCTATTGAAACAGTTTCAGGGTTTAAAATTGTAACACCAGAAAGCATAAGACTATCAAGGATTTTTTGTTGGATAATTTTCGTAGCAATTGAGAGTTCTTTTCTATTGTTCACACCGTATATTGGAAGTTTTCTCTCCATTTTGAAAACCCCAACTTTTTTACCTGCATTTTTTAGGTAGTAGAGAGTGTCTGTGAGATAATATTCTCCCTGTGCATTGTTGTTTGAAAGATGTGCCAAACTCTCTTTCAGTGCAGATTTTTTGAAAAGATAAATTCCTGTGTTTATTTCTCTAATCTTCTTTTCGTCAGATGTTGCATCTTTTTCTTCAACAATTTTCACGAATTCACCTTTATCTGCAATTATCCTTCCAAGCCCTGTGGGATTATCTGCCTCTCCTGACAGTACGACGGCGTCAAAATTCCCGTTTTCAAAGAATCTGGAAAAAGGCACAATGTCATCTGCCTCTGTTAAGGGATTATCCCCCGTAATTATCAAGATTTCAGCGTTTTCGGGTGCTGATTGAACTGCATCAAGCCCCTTTGCTGCGGCATCTCCTGTTCCGAGAGGTACTTTTTGTATTGCAACTTTTTCGTTTTTGAACAGCGCCGTGTCAATGTTTTCTGAGATTACCACTACAACGTTTTCAAATCCTGCCTTTTTTGCGGCCTCAATTGGATAGAAAACCATTTCAGAACCGCAAATTTTGTGCAAAACCTTCGGTGTTTTCGAATGCATCCTTTTGCCTATTCCAGCAGCAAGAACAATTGCAATTTTATCCATCATAACTCCTTTCCGCCCTATTATACGAAACCTTTGTTGTTTACAAAATCAATGAGATTTCTTATACTTTTCCAGAACTTCTAATGCAAAATCGATGTCATACTCTGTATGATCCGCACAAATCTGGAATCTTATCTCTTCGTCTCCTTTTGGAACAACGGGATAAGCAAGTCCGGTTGCAAGTATTCCGTTTTCAAGAAGGTAAGAAACAAGATCTCTTGTTTTCTTTGTGTCTCTTATCATAAGCGGAACCACAGGATGGGGTCCCTTGATTATTTCGTATCCCATACTGGTTAATCCCTGTTCAAATCTTTCTGTCATCTTATGGAGATGGTCAAGAAGTTTAATTCCGCGTTCACTATCAAGAATTTCAAGTGCTTTTATTGATGCGGCGGCTTCACCGGGCGTTATTGGATTGGAATAGATGTAAAATGGTGCTGTTTCTCTCAGATAGTCGATTACGGTTTTATCGCTTACCACGTATCCTCCGTTTACCCCAAGTGCTTTTCCCAGTGTTGCAACAAGAACATCAATTCTGTTTTCGTTGAGAAATTCGGTGGTGCCTCTTCCCGTTTTTCCAATTGCACCTACTCCGTGAGAATCATCAACCATCGTTATTATGCCTTCCTCAAATTTATCGTTGTACTGTTCTGCAAGGTCGCTTATTTCCTTGAGAGGTGCCCACTCCCCCCTCATACTAAAAATTCCATCGGTTACAATTATCACCCTTTTTGCGTTTCCTGCTGATTCTTTCAGTGCTGTTTCAAGGCTTTCTGTGTTGTTGTGCTTGTATATCTTTTTGTCTTTCGGTTTTGCAAGTCTTATTGCATTGATTATGCAGTTGTGATTGAGTTCATCACTGATTACGATTGTATCTTTGCTAATCAAAGGAGGAAGCACTCCCATTACTGTTGCGTATGCTGCGCTGAAAATCATAGCGGCTTCCCTTTTATGGAATCTGGCAAGTTTCTCTTCAAGTTCTATGTGAACCTTGTATGTGCCGCTTATAAATCTTACCGCCCCTGGTCCTGCTCCGAACTTTTCGGCTGCTTCCTCTTCAGCCTTTATCACGTCCTTATTGAATGACATTCCAAGGTAATTATTTGCGTTCATTCTGAGGAATTCTTTATCTCCATACCCTTCAATAAAGTATCTTGGCCCTTTTTTGCCTTCCGCTGGCTTTATTCCGGTAATTACTGCCTCTTTTCCTTTTCTTGTTCCTTGTTCGTCAAGTTTTTTAAGGTGATCTTCAAACGATTTTTTTACCTTTTCAAGGCTCATTTTTTCACCCCCTTATGGATATAAAATGACTTTTCCTGACTTCTTTTCTTCCATTAACTTCATACCTTTTTCAAACTCTTCAAGTTTGAACTTATGCGTAATTACAGGAGAAACGTCAAGTCTTCCAGAGGAAAGAAGCCTTGACACAATAACCCAGGTTTGGAAAATTCTCCTTCCTGTAATTCCGTATATCCTGAGTTTTTTGAATATCACGTTGTCGTTCAGTGCCACTGGAACAAAATCTTCTCCAAATAAACCGAGCAACGAAACACGTCCTCCGGGAGTCATTACTGATAAAAGGTCGTTTAGTGCCTTGTTGCTTCCAGACATTTCGAGCCCTACATCAACTCCAAGACCGTTTGTTTCTGAAAACACAACTTCTTTAAAATTTGTTTCCTTTGCGTTTACTACAACGTCAGCCCCCATCTTTTTTGCAATGTTGAGGTGGTAATCGCTTAAATCTGAGACGATAATTTTTGTTGCTCCACTTGCTCGTGCAACGCCAACTGCAAGCAGCCCTATTGGACCTACGCCCGTTATTGCAACTGTTTTACCAGCAACATCTTCCGCAAGAACTGTATCAACTGCATTTCCCAGTGGTTCTTGAATTGCAGCAAATTCTACCGGCAGATTGTCTGGATTTTTCCACGCAATTTTTTCTGGAATTGCAATGTATTCAGCAAAAGCACCATCTCTTGTTACGCCGAGGATCTGCAAATTTTCGCAAACTTCCGGGTGTCCTGTGAGACATTGATAACAATGTCCGCAGGATATGTGGGTTTCTGCTGAAATGTAGTCTCCAACTTTTATTCTTTTAACCTCTTTTCCAATCTCAACAACTTCCCCTGCAAACTCATGTCCAATGATTTGAGGAGGATGAATTTTCTCTTCAGCCCATTTGTTCCATAGATAGATGTGCAAGTCAGTTCCGCAAATTGCAGCGGCTTTTACCTTTACAAGGATTTCATCGTCTTTAATTTCTGGAACCGGAACGTTGACAATTTCGGCTCCACGCTTTCTTTCTGTTTTTACCACCGCCCTCATACCCCATCTCCTTTCTTATTTTTATCCACCTGATGTTGGCGCCTTTGCACAATTGCAATGACGTTCATCAGGAATCCTTTTAACTGCAAATGTTAAGATATTTCTCACTTTTTCGTTGAGTTCCGCCATCTTTTCCACCACTTCCCCGTGTGATAGCATATGATCAGATATACCGGCTGCAAAATTTGTTATAATAGCGATAGATGCATAGCACATACCTAATTCTTTGGCAAGCACAATTTCAGGAACTCCTGTCATACCTACAACATCTCCTCCGAGAATTCCATAGGCTTTTATTTCTGCTCTGGTTTCAAAACGTGGACCTTCAGTTGCAACATACGCTCCCCCAAACTGATACGGATATTTGAAATGTTCCATTGCTTCTTTAAGGATAAGAGAAATTTCTGGACAGTAAGGATCTGTGCAATCAGTGTGAACCACTTTGCCCTCCGAGAAAAACGTTTCCACTCTGCTTTTTGTGAAGTCAAGGAATTGATTTAAAATGACGAATGTGCCGGGTGCGAGGTTTTTATTTATTGAACCTACCGCCGCTGTTGCCACAATCCTTTCCACACCGAGAGAGTGCAATGCATAGATATTTGCTCTGTAGTTTACTTTGTGAGGTGGAACTGTATGGCCTTTTCCGTGCCTTGTCAGGAAGTAAACTTCTCTTTCCCCGACTTCTCCGTGAATAATTTCAGTTTCTCCGTAAGGTGTTTTTACATTCAGACTCTTTGCATTTTTCATAAAATCTGGGGTGTATACCCCGGTTCCTCCAATAATCCCGATGCCTTTCACATTTACCTCCATTTCATTGTATCATTTTTAGTGTTTTTGTCTACCATTTGTGTAGAAACAGTTGTTTTTTACACAATCGCTGCTGATTTTTGTTTTTCATAAAATCTTCCAGAAAGCAAAAGGACTTAAACATTAACTATTTCCTTTATCTGTGTCTTTCTTGCCAACGTATATTTTTCGCTCTAAGTATCCTACGTATTTGCTCCACTCCTCTTTTGTGTTCTTCTTTACTTCAAGAAAACTCTCAGTTTTGCTATCCAGAAGATCTGCGTATGCAAGTGCTGCTGCCTCTGCAGTTTGTGGAAGTTTGGGCGATCCAAATTCGTATTCTCCATGATGCGATACAATGAGGTGTATAAGGCTCATCGATAATTCTGGCGGAAACTCCTCTATCTTTTCAATGTTTTTCTTTATTATGTATGTTCCAATTACGATATGTCCTATGAGTTTACCGGCGTTTGTTGAACTAATTGAAGCAGAAACTTCGTATTCTTCAATTTTTCCAATGTCGTGCAGGAGCGCACCAGTTATGAGGAGATCCCTGTCGATTTCAGGGTAGGTACTTGCAACGGTATCACAGATTTTTGCAACATTTAACGTGTGTTCAAGGAGTCCCCCGACGTATGTATGGTGGATTCCTGCACTTCCAGGTGCTATGTCAAATTTTTTGGAAAACTCTTTATCACCAAAAATTGCCGTGAGAAGGGCGTTGAGGTATTCGTTATGCACAGATTTTATCAATGCTTCTAATTCTCTGTGCATCTCTTCAATGTTCCTTCCAGATGTTGGTATGAAATCTTCTAATTCGTATTCACCTTCTTCGCATTTTTTTATTTTGTTGATGGTTAGTTCAAGAATTCCTTTGTATACTCTTGTGTACCCTTCTACAAGAACGATATCTCCTTTGTCAAATGTATTATATTTTTTCTCTGCATCGTCCCATATTTTTCCTGAGATAACTCCTGTTTTGTCGGAAAGTTTCAGTACGATGTAAACTTTTTTGTTCTTTGTAATCTCTCTGGATTTTTCTTTTACTGCGAACATCTCTTCTATGCGCATTCCATCTTCAAGATCTCTAATAAATTTCTTCTTCATATTTTATGCCTCCTGAATATCATTATATCAGGTTTCAAGAAATTTCAGGGATTTTTTTAGTATGAAATTTCTGTATATTAAAATTGAACCATGCCCCGCAGGAAGGTAAATTGATTGCACTCCAAGTTTATGGGCGAGTTTTTCAGAGGCAAACTTTGGTATGATGATGTCAAACATACCGTTGAACATCATTGTTTTTCGTGGCCTAATATATTCCGCAAATGTAAGTGGATCGTAAAAAGCGGAAATATTTGTGTATTCCCTTTCTTCTTTTGAAATGTCGTATCCCTCTTTTACTACTCTGTAAACATATTTTCGCAGTGTTCTCATTGCAAGGCTTTTCCAGAAAATTCCTTCTATATCGCCTCCTGAAAGCAAAAACACACCTTTATTTATACGCTGATCAGTTCCCATAGTGATTACGCTGATCATTCCGCCTAAACTCAGCCCCATTATTGATACACTTTTTACTTCTCCAAATATTCCTCTTTCAGCAAAATCTAACAGAGTTCGTGCGTCAGATACGCTCTGTCTGAATCGCATAAGCATACCTATTGAATCGAGCACAAAAAATCCTGTTCCATCGGAGACGCCCTGCGCTCTTCGTTTTCTGTGGAATGGAAGAGTGAGGAGAACGGATTTGATACCTGATTTTGCAAAACTCTTCGCAAAGTACAGCATTGAACTATAACCTCTTACACCGTGTCCATGAATGAGAATGCAAAGTTTGTTGCTCTCTGTTTCTGGTTTAAAATACGTTGCATAGGCGGTGTTTGTTTCTGTAATTGGAAGTTTTATAGGTGATGGGTATGATAATGTTATTGCACTATATCCATCTCCGCCGCTTACTTCTTCAATTTTGGGCAGTCTTTCAACTTTTGCGTATCTGTAAATTTCTCTTGGGTCATCAACTCTTATGTATTTCATTTGACTTTTCCACTATAAATTATAATATTAATGCATAAAATTGAAAGAAAGGAGATTTTTATGAAAAAGTTAGGGCTTGTCCTCTCAGGTGGAGGTGCACGTGGAATTGCCCACATAGGTGTTCTTAAAGTGCTTGAAGAAAATGGAATTACGCCGTGTTGTATAAGTGGTGCATCAATGGGTGCGATTATAGGCGGAATTTACGCAAGTGGAGTAACGGTAAAAGATATGGAAAAATTCGTTAACAACTTTGTGTTTGGAAACGTACTTGACAAAAAATATCCGCTCTACAAGTTGCAGATGTTTGAAAGAACCAATAGCAAATTTATGAAATATTTTAGCATAGGGCTATCTCTGAATGCGCTTGCAAAGAGAAAAGCACTGGACAGCGGGCGGAAAATCCAGTATGTTTTAAAAGAACTTACAGGAAACAAAACTTTTTCTGAAACTAAAATCCCGTTCCAATGCACCGCTGTGGATCTTATAAGCGGAAAAACTGTTGCACTGAAAGAGGGAAACCTTGCCCTTGCCTTGCGTGCAAGTATGTCTATACCACTTGTTTTTGAACCCGTGAAGTATGGTGATATGCTTTTAGTGGACGGAGGTGTTATAAGCAATGCACCTGTTTGTCTTGCAAGAGATATGGGAGCAGATGTTGTTGTTGCAGTAGATGTAAATCCACCGCTTGAGCGTAAGAGTGAATCTGAAATTAGAACATCGCTTGACCTCCTATGGAGAGTTTACGAGATAATGTCGGATAAGATATATTCAGAGGAACTCACACAAGCCGATTTTATTATACATTCTGATGTTCATGCAGAAACTCTTGATTTTTCAAGGAACGAAGAGTATGTAAAAATTGGGGAGGAATCTGCAAGAAAGGTTATTGACAGGGTAAAATCCCTTCTGGAGGTGTGATATGATAATAGGTGCTGATATAGGGAACACAAATATAGTGATAGGTTTTATAGAAAATGGAGAGGTAAGGACAACATTTAGAATAGCAACTGATAGAGGAAGAACTTCCGACGAATACAAACTTTTGATAGGCACGTTTATGCGTGATGAGGCAATAGATGTAAAAGAGATCAGGGATTTTGTGATTTCTTCAGTTGTTCCTCCCCTTATCCCGATTTTTAAGAGTGTTGCGAAAAAATTGCTTAAAAAAGATGCGGTTGTGATAAAACCAGAAATGGATTTTGGCGTTAAGTTGTGCGTTGAAGAGCCAAACCTCGTTGGAACTGATAGATTGTGTGATGTTGCTGCCGCGCGTAAGATTTTTCCAGACGAGAATGTATGTGTTGTTGACTTCGGAACGGCAACTGCGTTCAATATAATAACAAAAGAAGGTTGTTTCATAGGAGGTCCAATCAGTGTTGGTATAATATCTGCGGCGAATGCACTTTTTGTGAAAACTGCAAAACTTCCACGGATTATGCTTTCAAAACCCGAATCTGCGATAGGTAGAGACACGGTAAGCGAAATGCAATCTGGAATAGTTTTTGGACTTGCCGGGGCAACTGATAGGCTGATCTATGAAATAGAAAAAGAACTTGGAGAAAAGGTAAGAGTTATTGCAACAGGTGGAATTTCCCACGTGATGAAAGGAGTAAGTGAAAGAATAGAACTCTTCGATAAGCAACTCACATTAAAAGGTATTTATGCAATATACGAAGCGGTTAAAAATAGGGGAAATTGAAGTTGAAAATCCCGTATTTTTATCTCCACTCGCCGGTTTTACAGACTCTGCATTTAGAACAGTTGTAAGAGAGATCGGAGCAGGGATTGTGTACACTGAAATGGTGAGTAGTATGGGACTTTTTTACGGTGATAAAAAAACAGAAGAACTTTTAAAATTCAGAGAAAAGGAACACCCCATAGGAGCGCAGATATTTGGAAATGATCCAGAGAAACTCACTTTTGCTGCAAAAATTGTTGAGGAAAAAGGCTTTGATCTTGTTGACATCAATATGGGATGCCCAACTCCAAAGATCGTGAAGAGTGGATCAGGCGCTGCTCTTTTAAAAAATCCTGTCCTCATCGGAAAGATACTGCATTCAGTTAGAAAGGCAGTGCGCATTCCAGTTACAATAAAAATTCGAAAAGGATTTTCAAAAAATGACAACGTGGTTAAGGAAGTGGGAAAAATCGCAGAAAGTGAAGGAGTGAATGCGATTGCAATTCATGGCATTACGGCAGAAGAGTTTTTTGATAGAAAAAGAGAGGATTGGGAGAGCATAAGGGAACTGAAAGAATCTGTAAAAATCCCGGTTATAGGAAACGGGGGGATTCTTGTTGAAGAAGATGTAAAAGAGATGTTTGAAAAGACATCTGCCGATTATGTTATGGTGGGAAGGGCTGCGTTGGGAAAGCCAGAATTCTTAAAATCCGCATTTTTGTTTATTTCTTATGGCAAAAAATTCAGGCTTTCATTAAAAGAAAAATTATATATAATAGTTAGACATATAAATCTTGAAGTTGAAGACAAGGGAGAATGGCGAGGTATAAGGGAGATGAGAAAGGTTGTGGCGCACTATATAAAGGGAATGAAAGGTGCTGCTCATTTCAGAAATATGTTGAATAGTATAAACAATAAAGAAGATATGATTGCACTTGTGAAAGAAGTTTTTTCACAGTACGAGGAGGTATAAAAGTTATGAAGGAAGAATTTGTTAATGAAACAGATGCATTTGTTATGTCAAAAAAAGGTTATGAGGAGATGGTTAAGAAACTCGAATACCTTAAAACGGTGAAAAGAAAAGAAGTTTCCGAAAAAATTAAGCAGGCAATAGCCTTTGGAGACCTTTCTGAAAATGCGGAGTACGATGAAGCGAAAAAAGAGCAAGCATTTCTGGAAAGTGAAATTGCAAGGCTTGAATCAGAGTTAAAGCATGCGGAAATCATTGATGAAAAAGGACTTTCCACAAGCAAGGTCTCCGTGGGATGCAAAGTAACTTTGGAAGACGTTGCAAAAAAGAAAAAGGTTCAATACTATATAACAGGTAGGCTTGAATCTGATCCTTTAAATGGAAGGATTTCATGGAAGTCTCCTGTTGGGAGTGCATTGATGGGCCATAAAAAGGGAGATATTGTGGAAGTCAAAGTTCCTCGCGGAACGATTAAGTACAAAATTGTAAAAATACAGAAAGGGTAGTTTATGGAAGAATACAAACTAAATGAGATAGAAAAAAAGCGGAAGGACACCGTTTTAAATTTAAAGGCTCAGGGCATAAATCCGTTTGGGCATAAATTCCTTACGGAATATTCCAACAAAGAATTAAAAGAGAATTTTGATTCCCTTCAAGGGAAAGATGTGCTTGCTAAGGGCCGTATTATGGCGATACGTGGCCATGGAAAGGCTGCTTTCGTTGTGATAAAAGATTTCAGCGGTGAGATACAACTCTATTTCAGATACGACAACCTCGGTGATGAAAAGTATAAATTTTTCAAGAAGATAATAGATATAGGTGATATTATTGGTGTTAAGGGTCCTCTGTTTAAAACTCACACTGGTGAAATTACCGTAGAGGTTAAGGAGTTTGAACTTCTTTCCAAGGCAATCCGTGTTCTTCCTGAAAAATGGCACGGCTTGAAAGATCCTGAGGCAAGATACAGAAAGAGATATCTCGATCTTATTTCCAACAAAGAAACTATGGAAATTTTCAGGAAGAGAAGCCTTGCCATTGATCAGGTGAGAAAGTTTTTGAAGGAAAGAGGATTTTTTGAGGTTGAAACTCCGATGTTACAGCCCGTGCCGGGTGGTGCAACTGCACGGCCCTTTGTAACGTATTACAACGCACTTGAACAAAATATGTATCTGAGAATTGCACCAGAACTCTATTTAAAAAGGCTTATCATTGGAGGCTTTGAAAAGATATTTGAACTCAACCGAAATTTCAGGAACGAAGGTATCTCCACGAAGCATAATCCTGAATTCACGATGATGGAAGTGTATTGGGCTTATGCTGATTATCATGAAATGATGAAACTCACGGAAGACCTTATTCATTCAGTTGCAATCGCTGTGGTAGGTTCTGATAAAATTACATATGAAGGAAATGAAATTTCCCTTAAACCACCTTTTGCTCGGATCAAATTCCATGATGCATTTGAAAAATATGCAAACGTTCATGTTGAAGAACTCAGGGATCTGAATAGGGCAAAAGAAATTCTAAACAATCTTGGGATAAAGATGAATAAACCGCTTACGTTTGGAAATGTTGTTAACGAAATCTTTGACAAAAAGGTAGAAACACATTTCATACAACCTACTTTTGTTTATGATTATCCAATAGAGATCTCACCGCTTGCCAAACGGAGCGAAAATAATCCTGATATTGTTGAAAGGTTTGAACTCTTTATTGGCGGAATGGAACTTGCCAATGCATTTTCTGAGTTGAACGATCCAATAGATCAGTATGAGCGTTTTAAAGAACAGGCGAAGGCAAAATCGCAAGGTGAAGAGGAAACCCATGTTATGGACATTGATTACGTAGAAGCAATGGAGTATGGATTGCCTCCAACTGGAGGTTTGGGAATTGGAATAGATCGCCTTGTTATGCTAATTACCGGAAAGAATTCCATAAGAGAAGTGATCCTGTTCCCTCAACTCAAAAAGAAGAGTGATGGGGAAGAAAAAAAGTAAAGAGTACGTTTGCACGGTTTGTGGGTATCGCTCTCCTATAAAACTCGGCAGGTGTCCGGAGTGTGGAAGCTGGGACAGTTTTGTTGAAGTTGAGATAGGAAAGAAAGAGAAGAGCAGTGTTGAACCTGCAAAGCCCGTTTCAATTGCTTCTCAGAGCGTAACGGTTTCTGAAGAGAGAATAAAAACTGGAATGGAAGAATTTGATAGAGTCCTTGGCGGAGGCATTGTCAGGGGCTCTATTATTTTGATAGGTGGAGAGCCCGGGATAGGAAAATCCACTCTACTACTTCAAATTGCAGGAATTCTTGCAAACAGAGGAAAAGTTCTTTACATATCAGGTGAGGAATCGTACCTTCAAATCAGGATGCGAGCAAACAGATTAGGCATCAACAATGAAAAACTCCTCATTCTCATTGAGCAGGATATGGAAAAGATAAAACAAACGGTACTTTCAGAAAAACCACTTCTTGTCATTGTGGATTCTGTTCAGACGATGCAGACGCATGAGATTGAAGGTGCACCGGGTTCTGTTTCCCAGGTGAGGGAATGCACAAGAATTGCAACTGAAATTGCAAAAACAGAAGGGATTTCCGTTACCCTTGTGGGGCATGTCACCAAAAAAGGAGGAATTGCAGGACCTAAAACGGTTGAGCATATGGTTGACGGAGTTTTTTATCTTGAGGGAGAGCGAATGGACGTGATGAGGCTTTTTAGGAGTGTGAAAAACAGATTTGGCACCACAAACGAGGCAGGCATTTTTGAGATGAGAGAAAAAGGACTTGTTGAAGTTGAAAATCCTTCGCTCGCTTTTATTTCAGATGAGGGAAGTTTGCCCGTTGGTTCTGCCATAACATCCGTTATGGAAGGCACACTCCCGTTGTTCGTGGAGGTTCAGGCGCTTGCAACTCCCACGTATTTTCCTGTACCGAGGAGAGTTGCAAACGGTATGGATTACAACAGACTTCTTTTAATTTCTGCGATTCTGGAAAAGAGAATGCATCTAAAAATTGGTGGATTTGATCTTTACACAAACACTGTTGGGGGATTCAAACTTTCTTCTCGATCAAGTGATCTTGCCGTTGCAGTTGCAATAATGTCTTCTGTGTTTGAAAAACCGGTTCTCACAAAAAGCGTGATATTTGGAGAACTTGGGTTGGGAGGCGAGGTTAGACCTACGATAGGTGCGGAGCGAAAAATAAAGCAAGGAAAAAGGTTAGGGTTTAAGAATTTTGTTTTACCTGCTTTTTTCAGAGGTAAAATTTCAGATGAAAAAGTAAATCTATTCTTTGTGAAAGATCTTGCAGAAGTAAAAGAAGTGGTTTTTGAATGAACGTATCCGTTGTTATCGTTGCGGCTGGCAAAGGAAAGAGGCTTGGTGGAGTTGATAAGGCATTTATAAAACTTAAAGGCAAACCAGTTTTACTGTATTCTGTTGAAAAATTCCTATCTTTTCCTGAGGTTTCAGAGATTATAATTGTTGTTAACTATGAGAACTCACAGAAGGCAAAAAATCTTTTCAAAAACAAAAGAATTGCTTTTGCAAATGGTGGGAAAACTCGGGCTGAAAGTGTGAAGAGCGGAGTTGAAAAGGCGCATGAGGAAATCGTGGTGATACACGATGCAGCGCGCCCATTTATAACTAAAAACCTCGTGATCAGGTTGTTTAGAGAAATAGAATTTGCAGATTCTGTTATTCCGGTAATTCCTGTAAAGCCAACTGTAAAAGAAGTGGAGGACGGTATTGTGAAAAAAACATTGCCTCGTGAAAAACTCTTTGCCGTTCAAACTCCGCAGATTTTTAAGAGAGAAAAACTTCTTGAAGCATACAAAAGTTTAAAATTTCAAAATGCAACGGACGAAGCTTCACTTATAGAACGAATTGGTGGGGTTGTTAAGGCTATTCCGGGAATTGAAGAAAACATAAAGATTACAACTCCGTTTGATTTAATTCTTATGAAAAGTATAATTGAAAAATGGAAAGAATAGGTATTGGTTTCGATTCGCACAGGCTTGTTCCCAGCAGAAAACTCATTCTTGGTGGAGTGGAAATACCGTTTGAGTTTGGACTGCTTGGACATTCAGACGGTGATGTTCTTATTCATTCAATCATCGACGCAATTCTCGGTGCAATACACTCTGGAAATATAGGGAAAATGTTTCCAGATACCAATCCTGAATTTAAAGGTATATCAAGTATAAAACTTCTTGAAAGAGTTGTTTCAATATTATCTGATAAAAATTTTAAAATAGTAAACGTTGATTCTGTTTTGATTATGGAGAAACCAAAAATTTTACCTTTTGTGGATTCAATTGAGAAAAATATTGCAACAGCCCTTGGTATTTCTTGCAATTCTGTTTCAGTAAAGCCAAAGACAAATGAGGGTATGGGGTTTATTGGAAGAGGAGAAGGTATTGCTGCAATCTCTGTTGTCTTGATAGAAAAATAGTAGCGAATTTCTTTCAGTATTGTTCCGTTGATAAAGTTTTAACTATTAGTATAATATCTTTCTGTTTCTAAGTTTGCAGGTTGCGAAGCAGATGATAAATTTTGCATTCTATCTGAAAGATTACACTGATTCACCAAATTTGTGGGCGTGAAAGAGTTCTTCCGCAAGGATTTCTCAATTTTCTTTTTCCAAAATCATCAAGAAAAAACTCTTTTGTTTTTCCTTCAGAGCGGATTTTTTTGAGCGTTTCTTTTAGTTTGTCGGTTTGAATGGTTTTGTATCCTCTTTCGTTTACCATTTTCTTTACCACTCCACTCAGCGCTTCCTTATGAATGATGCGTACTTCATCAAAATCAGGATGGGATTTCAAATACTCTTCAATTCCTTCTATGTCATCTCTTCCTATCACCCGCCTATAACCTACAAATATCATTTGCTTCACCTCCCAAACAACCTATCAAGAATAATTGCTGCAGCACTTCTCACAGAAAGGTGGTTGAAGTTGCAATTTCCGTTTATAGGCGGAAGAAAATAATTGAATTTGCTCTCCACTTCTTTTGCAATTCCCCAGCCTGTTCCAAAAACAAGGGCAATGGGCGTTCCTTTTTTAGTTATGTTTTTTATTTCTCCGTAGTCTATCTTTTGCACGTTTCTTTCCCTGGCAGATGTTCCCACTATTATAGGATCTCTGCCTTCTATTGTACGTATTGATTCAATTGCTTTTTCAAAACTTTCCTTCACTTCCACGATTTTTATTGCTTCTGCTCTGTTTGGATTGTACGATTTTCCAGAGGTTTCCCAGAATTTTTTAATTCGCTCCACGATTTTTCGCTCACCTTCAAATGGCTGAACGATGTAGAATTTTTTGATGCAGTAAGTACGCGCGCAGCGTGCCATATCGTGAATATCGTGGATTACGATGCTCGTTGCGATGATTTCCCCGTTTTTATTGTAAACTGGATAGTGGAGCAGAACAAGGTAAACATTCATTTTAAAATCTCCTTTGCCGTGTTCTCTATTTCCTCTAAAACTTCTTTCAAAAGTTGTTTTTCCTCCTCAGTGAACCTGTGCTTTGCAATGAGATCAGGCCTTTTTACAAGGGTTCGTTTTATTGACTCTTTTAACCGCCACCTTCTTATTTTTTCGTGATGTCCGCTCAGTAAAACTTCCGGTACTTTTTCTCCGTTGATTTCTCCTGGGCGTGTGTATTGTGGATATTCAAGAAGATCATTTTCAAAACTCTCTTCGTTTAAAGATTCCTTGTTTCCAAGAACTCCTGGAAGAAGTCTCACAATAGCGTCTATTATGAGCAGTGTTGCAAATTCTCCTCCGCTTAATATGAAATCTCCAACTGAGAGTTCCATATCAATTTTGTTTGTTATTCGCTCATCAACACCTTCATAGTGTGCAGGCACAAAGAGTAAACTTTCTTTTTGCGATAGGAAGTGGGCAGTTTTTTGGTTAAATCTTTCTCCCTGCGGTGTTAAAAGGATTTTGTACGATGAACCGTGTTTGCTTTCAATCTCTTTTATTCCTTTGAGTATTGGTTCTGCAAGCATTACCATACCTGCTCCACCTCCGTAAGGTGTGTCATCTGTTGTGCGGTGTCTGTCTTTTGTGAAGTCTCTTAAATTGTGAACATAGAATTGCAGAGATTTTCTCTCTTCTGCAATTTTTATTATCCCCTCTTTTTTAACGCAGAGAAACATTTCTGGAAAGATCGTTAAAACATGAATTTTCATTGTTAAAAATTAATAGGGCTGAGGATTTTCAGTTCTTTCTCAGCCCTGCAGTCAGTTTTACTCCTCTTTGATTGATACAACAATTCCGTCTTTTATTACTATTTCTGCGCCGGTTGTTTTTTTAAAGAGGTCATCTCCTTCTTTTATATCAACAAGCCCTTCAAGGACAGTGTAAGGGAATAAATCCCCTTCTTTCAGTTTGTCAATTTCAGCAATTCTGTTTCTTATGTCCTGTGCAAGGGCTTCTTGCATAAGCCTCTCTTCTTCAATTCTTGCTTTTAATGATTCCACATAAGCCGCATCTCGCATTCCGGCGCTCTCTATAACAAGTTTGGCAAGCGAAGATTTGAGTTCCTTTGCCTTATTTTCAGCGGCTGTGAGTTGTTTTTCAAGTTCGGATTTGTACTCCTGCTTGAACTTTTCCGTTACTATTACTTTAACTATTACGTTTTGTCTAAGATGGAGCACGCTCATCGGGTTTCACCTTTTGCTTACGCGTTCTTGGGTTTGGAATTAATCTGAACGTTTGCGTTCTTCCCAATTTTGCTGGAAGCCGCTTTAACGATAACCCTGAGTGCGTTTGCAGTTCTTCCCTGTTTACCGATTACTTTACCGATGTCCTGGTCGGCAACTTTAATTTCGTATATAACTGCCTGTTCGCCTGCAATTTCGTTTACAACCACTTCTTCTGGCTTGTCAACCAGTGCCTTTACCATTGTTTCGATGAGTTCTTTCATTATCCATTACCTCCTTCTTGTTTGAGTTTTAGGAACTCGCTCCACACGTTTCCTCTTTTCAGAATCTTTTTAGCGGATTCCGTAGGTTGTGCACCTTTCTTTAACCAGTCCAGGATCCGTTCCTTTTTCAACACAAGTTCTTCCTTTTCTGGAACTGGATTCCAGAAGCCGACTATTTCAATAAAATCACTGTCAGTCGCACTTCTCGAATCTGTTACAATTACCCTATATGCCGCCCGATGAGGCGCTCCAACTCTTGCAAGTTTAATTTTAGTTGCCAATTCGATAACCTCCTAATTTTTTATTCAATTTGCTTCTTATTTTACCTTAATTTTATAATCTGGTCAATAGGAAATTATCCCTCTCTGAAATCATAAAATTTTGCTTTGTTTTCTGTTTTGTTTATTTTAAATAAAGTAAGATAATGCTTTTCAATTTACTGCATTTTTAAAAGTTTATCAATGTTTTTGAAATTTTTCATTCCTTTCATCATCTTACGAAATGTTTTGAAGTTTTTCAACAAAACATTGACATCGTGTTTTGTAACTCCTGAACCGCGTGCAATTCTCTTCTTTCGGGAGCCATCAATAATATCTGGATTTGCTCTTTCTTCTTTTGTCATTCCGTTTATAATTGCCTCTGTTTTTTTAAGCATTTCTTCGTCGTTGAACGCTGAAAAGTTCATTCCCGGCATTACGGGTAGAGAAGATAAAATTGCAGAAAACCCACCCATTTTTTTGATGCCT
>CAYXJW010000023.1:0-16105 GCA_964465465.1 uncultured Caldisericales bacterium | reverse complement strand
ACTGCAATTAAATATCTCCGAAAATCCACGGAGGTACAAAAATCTCGAAGGGTACCCACTCATCGCAGAGAATTCAATAAATGTTATCGGCACCTCTTTGCTTTTAAACAAAAGATATAAGGATAAAAGAAAAGGATAAACGCTCTTTACGTTTTTAATTTTCTTTATTTCATTAAGAATTTTGCTTTTCATCTCATATGATTATAATTTAAAAATGCAAAAAAGAATAGAAAAGAGGGGATGAAAAATGATAAAAATAGTAACGGATTCCACCGCATATATTGACGAGGAGTTCAGGAAAGAGAACGACATTACCGTTGTACCATTAAAGGTTCGGTTTGGTGACAAAACTTATGTGGAAGGGATAGACATAACACCAGATGAGTTCTACGAAAAACTCATTTCAAGTAAGGAACTTCCAAAAACTTCACAGCCATCAATACAGGATTTCATATCTGCGTATGAGCGGATCCTTGAAAAAGGAGATGAAATTATCTCAATTCATCTCTCATCAAAACTCAGTGGAACTTTTAACGCAGCAAGAATGGCTGCAGAGCAACTTGATCCTGATAAAATAAAACTCATAGATTCAAAACATACTTCGATAATTCTTTGCTTTCTTACAGAACACGCAGTTTCAGAGATAAAAAAGGGTAAATCACTTGAAGAAGTTTATCAAAGCACACTTGCACTTGTTCCAAAGATGATTACACGCTTCACATTCTGGGATATAAAATATCTTGTGCAAGGCGGAAGGTTGAGCAAAGCAGAAGGAATGATAGGCTCAATTCTCAGCATAAAGCCTATTCTTTCATTTACTGATGGTTTAGTAAAAACTGAGGCAACCCCCAGAACGTGGAAGAGAGCATTAAGGAAACTTGCAGAATACATAGAAGAAATTACAAAAACAAGGGGAATAGAAAAGATAGGAGTAATTTACGGAACTAACAGAGAAGAGGCTCAAGATTTTGCAAATAGAGTAAAGGAGATAACAAACACAGGGGTTAGAATGCAACAACTTGGTGCAGTGGTTGGAACATACGCAGGGCCTCGATGGATAGGTATAGGAATACAAACAAAACGTGAATAATAAAAAGGAAATCGCAGAAAAAATTGTAAAAATTCTAAAAAAAGAACTTAAAAAATACGGCGTACCTGTCGTAACAAAGGTAGCAAAAGAGAAAAGGTCCCCCTATAGAGTACTCATATCTACGTTACTCAGCCTCCGCACGAAAGATGAAACTACATTTAAAGCAAGCAAGAGGCTATTTGAAAAAGCAGACACTCCAGAAAAAATGCTTACTCTTTCAAAAGAGGAAATTGAAAAACTCATTTATCCGGTAGGTTTTTATCACAGAAAAGCAGAGCAAATTTTAAAAATTTCAAAAATCCTTATAGAGAAATACAATGGAAAAGTGCCAGACAGTTTAGATGAACTCCTAAAACTTCCTGGTGTGGGAAGAAAAACGGCAAATCTCGTTCTAAACGAAGGGTTTGGAAAATCAGGAATATGCGTAGATACACATGTCCACAGAATCTCAAATAGACTCGGACTTGTAAAAACAAAGAATCCTACAGAAACAGAATTCGCCCTGCAAAAAGTTCTTCCGAAAAAGCATTGGATCATTTTCAATACACTTCTTGTAACACTTGGCCAGAATATCTGCACACCAATCTCACCGAAGTGCTCCACCTGTCCGTTGAATAGCATCTGCCCAAAAGTGGGAGTAAAGAAACACCGTTAACAACATCGTGTTGTAATTTTGCACCGTTGTTTTAAAATACAAATATGAAAAAAAATGCGATTGCGATTTTAGTAATTCTTGTTGTTCTGATTGCAGGATGTGTATCCTCAGTACATTCATTTGAAGTATTTGACAAAATCACCAATGCTCCTTTCAGCGGTAAAGCAACTGTAAACGGAAAAAACGTAGAAATTACACACGGTATTCTTAAAGTCCGTTCGCAGAAAATAAAAATAACGGTAAACGGATATAGAACCGTAGAAACCTCTGATAGGAAAGTATATCTCATACCAAAGGCATATCTCATAATAAAGAGCAACTGTTTTCCAGATAGCGTTTCGATCAATGGCTCTACAAAAAAACTTTTTATCCTTGAAACTGGAACGTATGCAATTTCACCTGCGCCACCGGGAAAAGATAAAATTTTACTGAAATCCCAATTCTGTAAACCGTTTGAAACAACAGTAAATATATCAAGCGGAAAAAATGAAATCACAGTAGCACTAAAACCAGATAGGGAAAAGATTGACTCGTTTCTCTCTAACTCTCAATCAAACAACGGAAGTTTCACAATTTATGAGCATGGCAAAATAGACGAAGACAATATAAATTATAAGTTTAGAATAGTTCTGGAGAACGGAAAATTGCAAAAAATAGCCTACCAGAACACAGTTTACGAATTTAAAAACGGAAAGGTGTTTGCCTCCACGGGAAGTGAGACACAAAAGGAAATTATAAATAAAGAAGATGTTGCTGCCCTGCTTTTCGTTAAAAAAACTGTGGAAAATTTGTTTCCACTCTCTAAACTTTCGGCACATCTTCCATTAATTTCCATAAACGGGAACAAAATCACGTTAAAGGGCAAAAGAGTTTTTGAAAACAGAGAATTTTACGAACAAGTCGAAATCATACCAGATGGGAAATTATTAAATAAGATAAATTTGCATCTTGAATCAGGTGAAATAGAAAATGCAAATTTTGATATTACAATAGAAAGAGCGGAAAATTAAAGGAGGTTAAGATGGGATTTACGCACTTACACTTGCATACAGAATACAGCCTGCTCGACGGTTTGAACAGAATACCGTTGCTTGTAAATAGAATAAAAGAACTCGGAATGGATGCCGTAGCAATAACTGATCATGGCAACATGTACGGAGTTATTAACTTCTATGAGACAATGAAGAAAAACAGTATAAAACCAATAATAGGTGTCGAGGTATACGTAGCAGAGCAGGGCAGAAAAATAAAGGCAAAGGGTGGTAATAGATTTCACCTCATTCTCCTTGCAGAAAATAACGAAGGATATAAAAATCTTTTAAAAATAGTTTCGGATAGTTTTATAAATGGTTTTTACTATAAGCCAAGAACGGATTACGAAATACTAAAAAAATATCACAAAGGTATAATTGCTTTGAGTGCATGTCTACAAGGAGAAATTCCGTATAGAATACTCCACGAAGGAAAAGAGGCTGCAAGAAAAGCGATCCATAAATATATAGATATATTTGGAAAGGAAAATTTCTTTCTTGAAATTCAGAACCATAGGATTCCAGAAGAAGAAAAAGTTATCCCTGTAATGGCAGAACTCTCCAGAGAGGAAGGAATACCACTTGTTGCAACAAACGATGCACATTATTTAAAAAGAGAAGATGCAAAGGCACACGATATACTCCTCTGCGTTCAAACACTTTCAAAAGTAGACGATCCAGAAAGAATGCGTTTCCAAACTGAAGAGTTCTATGTGAAATCAGAAGAGGAAATGAAAATGATGTTTCCAGGGCTCGAAGAAGCAGTTGAGAATACGGAAATGATAAAAGAACGGTGCAACGTAAATTTAGAGTTCAACACGTACCACTTACCACATTTCACTGAAAGCGGAAAAGAGTGGAATGAAGAAGAAAACAAAAAACTCCTTAGAGAACTTGTTTATAAAGGCCTTAAAAAACTTTACCAGGAAAAAGATTTACCTAAAGCAAAGGAACGTGCGGAAAGTGAACTCAAAATTATCGAACAAATGGGATTCACGGATTACTTTCTCATCGTCCAGGACTTTATAAACTGGGCAAAAAAACACAACATACCTGTGGGGCCAGGAAGAGGTTCTGCAGCAGGAAGTATTGTTTCATACTCACTTGGAATAACAGAAATTGACCCACTCAAATACAACTTATTCTTTGAAAGATTCCTTAACCCCGCAAGAATTTCTATGCCAGATATAGATGTGGATATAGGAGATAGGGAAAGAGACAAAGTTATTGAATACGTAAGGAAAAAGTACGGAAGAGACCACGTGGCACAGGTTGCCACGTTCGGTAAAATGGAAGCAAGGGCAGTTATTAGAGATGTAGGGAGAGCCCTCAATTTTTCGTATGCAGAGATAGATAAGATTGCAAAACTCATTCCGTTTGGCTTTTCGCTGGAAGAGGCAATAAAAACTGTACCTGAACTCAATGAAAAATCACAAGATGAAAAGTATAAACTCCTATTTGAAACTGCTTTGAAACTTGAAGGAGTTGCAAGAAATTTCTCTACACATGCAGCAGGAATCGTAATAGGTGATGCACCGCTTACAGAATACGTTCCACTCGCAATAGATAAAAATAATTCAGTAATAACGCAATTCGACAAAGACGTAATTGAGCATATAGGCCTTCTCAAAATGGACTTTCTTGGTTTGAAAAACCTCACAGTGATACAAGACACAATAGAAATGCTCAAAAAACGTGGGATAGAAGTGGATTTTGATAAAATACCAACGGACGATCCAGAAACATACAAAATGCTCCAAAGAGGGGATTCCTCAGGTGTGTTCCAACTGGAAAGTAGTGGAATGAGGAAGGTACTTAAAGGAATTAAACCGGAAAGCATAGACGACTTAACAGCAGTTGTAGCACTCTATAGACCGGGAACAATCAGAGCCGGCGGAATTGAAGAATATATAAACAGAAAAACCGGAAAAACACCGGTAACATACCCACACCCCAAGTTGGAAACAATCCTGAAAGGAACGTACGGAATCATTGTTTATCAGGAACAGGTAATGCAAATTGCAAACGTACTTGCAGGATACACAATGGCAGAAGCAGATCTTTTAAGAAAGGCAATTGGGAAAAAGAAAAAGGAAATTCTGGCAGAACAGAGAAACATATTTATAGAAAGAGCAGTAAAACAGGGCGTAGAAAGAAAAATCGCAGAAGAAGTGTTCAGTTTGATTGAATATTTCGCAGGTTATGGATTTAACAAATCCCACGCCGTTTGCTATGCAACAATCGCCTTTAGAACAGCCTATCTCAAAGCGCACTATCCAAAAGAATATTTTACGGCACTACTCAATGGATACATTGGAAATGAAAACAAAACAAAAGAGTTAATTTTTGAAATAAGAAAAAATGGAATAGAAGTTCTTCCCCCTGATATAAACAAATCTGATGTTTACTTCAAAACAGAGGGTGATGCAATTAGATTTGGAATGCTTGCAATAAAAGGAAGTGGAGAAAAAGCACTTTTAGAAATAATAAAAGAACGCGAAAGAAATGGAGACTTTACAAGTTTTTCTGACTTCAAAAAAAGAATACAGGGGACAAAAGTAAACAAAAGAGTAATAGAAAGTTTGATAAAAGCAGGCTGTTTTGATTCACTCGGCGAGGATAGAAAAGCGCTCCTTACAAACGGCGGCGAAATAAAAGTGGAGTCTCTCTCACTGTTCGGTGGTGAGGAATCTCTCTCGCTTCCCAAAAGAAAGATACGGGCAACAAGAATGGAAATCTTGCAATACGAAAAGGAAGCGTTTGGATTTTACATAACAGATCACCCAATAAATGCTTACACAATGCTATTAAAAGACAGAAACGTAAAAACGGTGTCTGATCTCACAGAGGAAGACGATGGAAAAATTGTGAAAATAGCGGGTATAAAAGGAAAATTCAAACGATCAAAAACAAGAAGCGGAAAATCAATGTATAAGTTTGAAATAGAAGATAACGATGCAAAAGCAACGGTTGTTGTTTTTCCAAAAGCATACGAGATGTTCTCCAAATACGCAGATTCTGATGGAGTAATTATTGTAGAAGGAAGAGTTAAAAAAGAAGGTAATGGGTTCACAATAATTGCTGATAAAGTTGATGAATTCATAACAGAAAAGGATATAAAGGCACAAGAAGAATACCTTTCACTCCATGTTTATGCAAAATGTGAGGAAAATATCCTTGAAAAATTCAGAAAACTGAAAGATGAAATTAAAAATTTCAAGGGCCGTGCTCCGGTATTTATACACCTTCTCCTTGATGGAAAAGAGATCAAGATAAACACTTCCTCCAGATATTACGTAAGACCTTCGGGCGAACTTCTCAGCAAGGTTGAAACACTGTTTGGAAAAGGCTCAGTGAAACTTGCAGATTGGAGAAGTGAAAGAGCGTAATTCAGGTTTTCAACACGTTTTTTTTAAACACACCTAATGCATTAAGCACAGCTTCGTCCATATTTACGTACTTAAAATTGGCAAGTCTTCCTATAAGAACGATGTTTTTAAATTTGTTCGCTTCAAATTCATATTTTCTGTATAGCAATGAACTTTCCTTATTTAGAATGGGATAATAAGGAATATCGTTTGCTCCTGCATTTTTAGGAAATTCTTTTGCTATTATTGTTTCATTTTTCGAAATTTTGTAGAAATGTTTAAACTCTGTAATCCTTGTAAATTCAAAATCATTGGGATAATTTACAACCGCAGCATTCTGGTAAAATTCCGTCTTATACTTCTCAAATACAAAATTGAGAGACCTATAAGGAAGTTTTCCAAACTTAAAACTCAGAAGTTCATCTGGACATCCAGTATAAAAAATCGTGCCAGTAAACTCTTTTCCATCTTTTAATAAAATTTTATGATTTCTAAAATCCAGATGGAAAAGATCAGAAAAATCGGTTTTCAGCACAATTTTTATACGTTTATTTTTTAACATTGCTCTAAAAACATTTGAATAACCAAATTCAGGAATGCCTTGATGCTTATCGGCAAAGTAAGTATCCTCATAAGAAATGGCAACCGGCACCCTTTTTAAAACAGATTTGTCAATTTTATCAGGCTCAAGACCCCACTGTTTAACTGTATAATTAAGAAAAATATTCCTGTAGATAAACTCTCCCAATTTGTGAATTTCCGTATTGTTAGAATCTGTAAGATCAAAAACAGAAACTCGACTTCCAGCATCGAACTCTTTGAGCAACACATTTTTATACATCCTCGCTTCTTCATATGAAAACAGCATATCGATGGATCTAAAATTAAACGGGAGTGGAATAAATTTTCCCTTCACAAACGCAAGCACGCGGTGTTTGTACGGAATCCACCGGGTAAATCCAGAAATATAGTTCCAAACAGCCTCGCTTCTGGTATGAAAAATGTGCGGGCCATATTTTTGAACTACAATTCCTTCATCGTTAAAATCATAGGCATTTCCACCAATATGTGGTCTTCTATCCAGTAAAAGAACATTTTTCTTTAGCACATTTGCAATACGTTCTGCTATCACACTACCTGAAAATCCAGCACCTACCACAACGAAATGAAATGAGTTCACATTCACCTAAAAACATCTCCCCTTCTATATGCAAAATAAAGAACAACAAGCCCAAGAAGAATAGTGAAGTAATACGTGGAGATTCTCCATAGAAGTATCCCTCTCATCACCGAGGATTTACTTCCATACTGAGAAAGCACTGCAAAAAATCCACCTTCCACACCACCAGATGCACCAGGTGTAGGCACATAATAAACAATATAGGAAAGTAATATAAACACAGCACTTAAACCAAAAAAAGATAAACGAAAGCGGGTTCCAGCAATTAAAGAAGAATTCTCTATTGCTCTATAAAGCACATAAAAAATCACGGCAAGGTCAAGCACTCCCAAACTCATATCAAAAATTGCGATTTGTGGATGTTCAATCCAGATTTTCCTTATAGAACTGTAAAATTTCTTGAGCCATTCAGAAAATTTATCAACACTTTCAGAAAGATCTTTTCGAAACACAGCCCTGTAAAGAGAAGACGATAAAAAACGCTTTAAACTATTTACAACAAAATTACCCACAAAAGGAAACAGAAGAGAAGAAACGATAACACCTGAAACAACAATACTCCCTACAATGATAAACCACACAACTTTATCCATAAATCCAATTCCAGTTTTAATATACCTTAAATACTTAAAAGCAAGAAAAGTAGAAGAAAACGAAAGAAATATAAGCATATTGCTCCAACGAGTTAAAATAATTGCAGAGGCGTTTTCAGTTTTCATTCCAGAATTAGAAAGATGGTAAATCTGGAAGGGTTGCCCACCAGCAGAAAATGGAGTAACGTATGAAAAAAAGTATCCTAATACAGAGTTCTCCAGAGCCTTTGAAAACCTGAACCTTTCACCCAAAAAAGATGAAAGAAAAACGGTTCTAAAAGAATCTATGAGGAAAACTATAAAAAATATAGAAAAATATGTTAATGCTTCAAAAATTGAAAAATGCTTTATTCTCTCAGAAATCTTTACGCCTTTTACAAAAACTGCAAGTAGAAATAATGTGGAAACACTTAAAAGCACAGCAATAACAGAATTTCGCAGTAAGATTAAATTTTGATTATGTTCAATACGTTTCATTAAGAATTTGTAGGAAGCACTGTTTTGCCTCTAACTCCGTTTATTCCGTCTTTAAAACCTTTAAACACATACTCCTTTGTTTCCGGGTTTACATACGTCCAGACAAACCGATCAAAAAAGAAGTAAACTTTAACAGCCATATAGAAAACTTTGATGTGTCTTGCAGCATTCAATGTGTTTCTCACAATATAGTATGTTTTCCACGAAGGAATTTTAGGCTTTACAAAAGGAAACTTGAAAAGTTTCCTCTGCTTTGCCCAATCTTTATGAAAAATAACACTGGCATTCACTTTAAGGATATCAAACCCTGCCTTTCTTATTCTCACAGAATAATCATAATCGTCTGCATAAATAAAGAACGATGAATCTGGATACCCAACTTTTTGCACAACCTCCCTTCGAACGGCAAATCCAACAAATGTGCCTTTTACAGCAGGGATAATGATATCTGATTTAGAGAATTCTTCTCTATCAGTAATTCTGCTCAGCAAAACACCTGTTTTTAATGGAACGGTACGCATTACCTTTTCTATCTCATAGAGCGCATCTGGAAATGGCACAGCATCGTCGTCCATCATCCATACCCAATCTGCACCTCTGCTTATAGCGTCTTTTAATCCTGCTGCAAAGCCACCTGATCCACCTACATTTTCTGTGAGCCTTATCACTCTAAGAATGCTACACTCTGCTGAAAAACGGGAAAGAAAATCTCTTGTTCCGTCTGTACTGGCATTATCCACAACAATAATTTCAGCAGGTTTTCTTGTCTGCCCACAGAGTGATTCAAGGTTCTTTTTTAAAAAATCCAATCTGTTATATGTAACTACCACTACCGCCAATTTCACAAATCATACACTCCTTTCCAAACCAATTATTATTGTATGTAAATTACAAATACTGTCAAATAGTCTATCTCTTATCCCATTTTTCCGCAAACTTTTTGCATACGCTACCAGAATAAAATTCTTGAAAAAAAGAAAGGAGATTGATATGGAGGAGAAGATATTGGGAGTAATTCCAAATGCTTCATTAAAAACAGGCTTTTTGCGAAGCAAGAGATATACATTGGTTATCACAGAAAAAAGACTTATCGCTGCACGAATAACAAAAGAACTTTTAAAGGAGGAAGCGCAAAAAAGGAGAGAGGAGGCAAAAAGAGAGGGTAGAGGAAAACTTAAACAATTTTTGGCTGGTGCAATCACAGGATTTGTTTTTGCAAACAGGTATCTTGAAATGAAACCAGAAGAGATAGAAAATGAAAATCCAGAAAACTTCTCAATTTATTCAAGTGATGTAATTGATAGCAGACTAAAAAGAGGAATGATCAGTGAGGACGAAGATGGAACGAGAACACAGTATCCACACTCTCTCGTTATTAAAACAAAGGACAGGAAGTACTCTTTCAGTTTTTCAGGAGACTTTGCACAAATTGAGAACTTGCTATTAAGAATAAGATAATTTAGCCATTTTCTCAAACTATCTATTCTTAACAATTCTATTGTTTTCGTCAACAAAAACAATAGAAGGTTTGAAGTCCCTTAACTCTTCATCGGAATATATGGAATATGAGGCTATTATTATCAGATCTCCAACTTCCCCTTTGCGTGCTGCAGCTCCGTTAAGTTCAATACAACCACTCCCTCTTTCACCATAAAGCACATATGTGGAAAATCTTTCACCGTTTGAAATATTGTAAACATCTACTCTTTCGAATTCCATAAGATTTGCCGCTTCTGCAAGGTCTCTGTCAATTGTAATACTTCCCATGTAATTCAAATTTCCTCTTGTGATTTTTGCCCGGTGAATTTTCGACTTAAGCATTATTCTTTGCATTTATAATCACCTCCGTATTGTCAATGAGCCGGGCAATTCCAAAATAAGCCGCAACTGCTATCAGCACATTGTCTTGAATATAGGAGACATCTTCGAGTGTGTACATATCAACAATAGAGACATAGTCAATTTTCTTAAGTGTCTTTGCAGAACGGATCATATTTTCCATTTCATTGATCACCTTTGATGCATCTCTCTCCCCGGAGAGGATCATTTCCTTTCCATTTTCAATTGCCCTATGTATAATGGTTGCTTCTTTTCTCTCTTCTGGCGTTAAATACTTGTTCCTGGAACTCATCGCAAGTCCATCTTTTTCTCTGACTATTGGACAGGGAATAATTTTCACATCAAGGTTTAAATCCCGGGACATTCTCTCAAGAACTCTGAACTGCTGATAATCCTTTTTTCCAAAGTAAGCATTGTCTGGCCTCACAATGTTAAAAAGTTTCAATACCACAGTAGCAACTCCCCTGAAATGGGTTGGCCTGAATCTACCGCATAAATTTTTCGTAAGTTCAGTTACCTCAACATAAGTTTGAAAACCTTCAGGATACATCTCTTCAGCAGTAGGTATAAAAACAGCGGCTACACCTTCCTTTTCAAGTTTTTCACAATCTCCTCTTTCATCTCTTGGATATTTATCAAGATCTTCGTTTGGAGCAAACTGCGTGGGATTTACAAAAATACTTGCAACTACAACATCGCTATCCCTCTTTGCCGCACGAACAAGGGAAAGATGCCCTTCGTGTAAATAACCCATCGTAGGAACAAAGCCAATGCTTTTCCCATCTTTATGAACTGCGCTGGAAAAATCTTTCATCTCTTTTATTGTTCTAATAATTTTCATTGCTTTTTCTCCTCTTTTAAGTGGAAAACATTTTCCTCAGCAGGGAACTCTCCGTTTTCCACATCAGAAATATATTTTTTAACAGCATCTCCCACAACTTCGTACAGGTTTGCATATCTCTTCACGAATCGCGGAATAAAATCTGGATCCAGACCAAGAATATCAGTAATCACAAGAATTTGGCCATCACAGTACCTTCCTGCACCAATTCCTATTGTAGGCACCTGCACGGTTTCAGTGATCTCCTTTGCAATTTCTTCTGGCATACCTTCAAGAACAATACTAAAAACACCTGCTTCCTGTAGCGCAACGGCATCTTTTATAATTCGCTCTGCTTTGCTCTGTGTTTTGCCTTGAATTTTATATCCACCAAATAGATTTACGGATTGCGGGGTAAGTCCAATATGTCCCATTACAGGAATCCCGGAAGAAACAAGTTTTTCAACAAGTGGAGCAATCCTTTCTCCACCCTCCAATTTAACAGCCTCGGCGCCTGCCTTTAAAAGCAATCCTGCATTTTTTATTGCTTCACTTTCCGATGCTTGATACGATAAAAATGGCATATCTCCTATTAGTAAAGAATTTTCAACCCCTCTTGAAACAATTTTTACATGGTAAAGCATTTCTTCCATGCTCACTGGCAATGTAGAACTTAACCCTTGAACGGTTGTTGCAATAGAATCACCAACAAGGATTATATCAATTCCAGCGCGATCAAGAATCCTTGCAAACAAGAAATCATACGCTGTTAAGGCTGTTATACGTTTTTTGCCTTTCATTCTTTTAATTTTAGGAACAGTTATTTTGCTCATTTAACACCTTCCTTATATCATCAAACTTTTCTTTACTAAGCCCCTTTTGTTTTGCAATATTAAGTGTAGCAAAACCTAAAAAAATGTAAATGTTTTTCACCATTGGATCTTTGATTGCATCAAGATGTTTTTTCACTGTCAATGAGTCTCCCCTTTCGATGGGTCCAGTAAGCGCAAAAACACTGCCACCTGTTCTGATATTATCAATAACTCCACCAAGTAAATTCAAAAGCATATCTTTTGATTCTTCTTTGCTAAATCCTATATCTAACAAAATGCTTTCAGAAATGTTAAAAAGAGAAACTGTGTAATTTGCAGTAAGCACAGCAGCAAGATGATATAAAATCTTGTCTTTGCTTTGAATTCGCACAAACTTTCCGCCCAATCTCTCCACCATACGGTTTAGAACTAACTGCGCCACACCGTCTCCTTCAAATGTAAAAAGCACACCTCTTAAAGAGTTAGCAGAATCTATTGGATCAGCAAAGGATTTTAACGGGTGAAGCGATGCAACATGTGCATCGAGAAAACTCAGAATTTCAGAAGATAAAGCGCCACTCGTATGCACAACGACTTGCTTTTTAGAAACAAACTCTTCAACCTCTTTTGCAGCATTTACAATTTCAGAATCTGGCACGGTTAAAAATATAACATCTGCATCACGAAAATCTTTCAAAGTGCAAACCTTTCCATGAGAAAGCGCTGCAGCCCTCTTTGCACTCTCCAGCGTCCTGCTTGCAATAAAAACCCCAAATCCAATTCTTTTAAACGCAATACTTAGAGCAGTTCCCACATGCCCTGCACCTAAAATAAATACCTTCATATATAAATTATACAGGAAAAATTATTTATAAATAGTCTTCTTCTTTTCCCGCATCAGTTTATAGAAGTACAATCCCCCTATAAGCGTTGGAATATAAAATGAAACAAGCCTATATAAAAGTGTGAGTTGAGCGATGGAGGAAGGGGCAAATGGTTTGAAAAATGCGGCAAATGCTGCATCCATTATGCCAATCCCACCAGGTGTAGCACCAATACTTGTTGTGAATTGCATCGCTATTTGAGAAAGCAAGATCTCTTTTAAAGACAACGGTAAATTGAGTGCTTTAAAAGAAAGTGGCGTTAAAAAAAGGAACAACGTTTGAGCGATAAATGCAACAACTACTGAAAGTAGTGCAAGAAGTTTATCATTCGAAAAAAAAAGTGATAGTCCTCTGGAAAAATCATCAATTGATTTTTCCAAACCACCCGGATCAAATTTATCCGGAGAAATTTTTTTAGAGATAATATGAATAATTCCTTTTGCTTTTTTTGGAAATCGCATAAAGAAAAATGCAAAAAAGGAAAATGCAAATACAACAAATGCAAGAGTGATAAAAAAATCTTTTCTAACGCCTGTAATAAAGCCATGCGGTGTAAGAAGAAGGATAACAGAAAAAACAAGATAAACGATTAACGTAAGTATCATATACAAAACACTTATCGCAGTGGCTTTACCAACGGACTCTGCAAATTTCGAAAGAAAGTACACTTGCGTAGGTATTCCACCAGAATAAAAAGGAGTTATGTTTGAACCAAAAATTGAAGCAAGAACAATTTCAAAACTTCTTATAAATGAAACTTTCCCGCCGGATAATCTCACAACAAGATAAAATTTCATCGCATCAAAAAGCCAGACGAGAAAGAGCAGAACAAAAAGTAAAAAGAGATAAAAAGGATTTAATCTATGGATAAAACTTTTGAGATCAGTCTCTCGAAACAGAAAAAAGAAAATCGCCGCAAATGTAAGAAGGACAAGAAGAACAGTTTGTGAAAGTCTTTTTTCTATATTTTCTATTCCGCTCTTCCTGCCCTTCTCATTATGCATATATCAACTATTTATCAATTTCGTCCGACACGTAGAACTGCTCAATGTCGCCGTTGGCATTTTTAAGTAACTTTTCTTTCTTTTCTTTGTATTCTTTAGTTTTCTTCGCTACATCGGGAAAATCATGCTCAAACACTGGCCTTGAAAGTTCTGCCCATTCTTTTGAGAGTTTATCCAGATGCTTCCCAACATCTTTATACATATTTTCAAGCGTTCCATCAGTGCCCCGCACACCGGGAAGAGAACCAATCTTCCTGAAGTAATCTGGATGGTCAACAAGTAAGCATACACTTAAAAGATTATCAGAGTAAGGCTGAAGTTTCTGGATCTCCTTAAAGAACGGAAGTTGTAATGCCTCTTTCAAAGACATATCATTAATGTTGCCTTGAGAGAGATGTATGAATGCACACGGTTCAATTCCACCGTCCGCAGTAATATGGATATACCTTCTACCACCTGCAAGACAACCGCCAGTGTAAGGACCATCATTCCAGAAGTCAGCCGCGAAAAGTGGCTTCGTGGCTCTTATTTCATGTATCCTGTGATAAGAGTTAAGTCTTTGCTGAGGAGTAAGCATTAAATTTACATCAGGATTTCTTCCAATGGGAATGTATTGGAAATACCAGGCAATTTTAGCACCTTTGTCAATCATAAAGTCAACAAACTCATCACTTAAGACCTCGTCAACATTCTGGCTCGTTTCGGTAACAGAGTATCCAAAAGGAACACCAACCTTTTTAAGATTATCCATTGCCTTCATTACTCTGTCCCAGGCACCCTTTCCTCTTCTCCAATCTGTTTTCTCTTTGAAGCCTTCAACACTTATACAAGGAACAGCATTTCCTGCATCCGCAAGTTTTTCCGCAAATTTTTCAGTAATAATAGAACCATTCGTATAGAACATAAATGCCATATCGTTGTGCTTCTTTAAAATATCAAAGAAGTGAGGGTAAAGTGTTGGCTCACCACCAGAAAGAACAATAAAGTAAATTCCCATTTCTTTCGCTTCAGTTAAAATTCTATCCAGAGTTTCAAAAGACATCGTTTTTGCTTGATCATAGGAGCCTGCCCAGCAGCCTATACAGTTGTAATTGCACTTTTCCGTAGGATCAATCAGCATAAACCAGGGAACATTCACCTTTTCCCGCTTTGTGTATGCTCTTTGCCGCGGAATTCCTATCCAGGCAGCATTCACAACAAAATTCTGCGCAAGTTTACGTGCAACATCAGGACGTGTATCCCTTAACAGATTAATTAACAGATGAATACCAGGTCTATCGTTGTCAGCAAGTTTTTTAATTCCGCTTATCTGCTCCTTAAATACTGGTAAGAAGGAAAACTTATTGGCAAGTGATGCAAGTGTATCTATTGCTTTATGAACATTTCTTTCTGGATCCTTCTGCAGATAATTCACAATGCTATCCATCGTTTTGGACAACACAAGTTTTTTCGCATTTTCACCTAAACTCATCTTTGCACCTCCTCTTCTCTTTAATGTATTATTATATCATTTCCTGAATAACGCTCAATACCTTTCTCTGTTCAGCAGGAGTTATAAGCATTACATTCTCTCTGAAAAGTTT
Source organism: uncultured Caldisericales bacterium (assembly GCA_964465465.1). Taxonomy (GTDB): domain Bacteria; phylum Caldisericota; class Caldisericia; order Caldisericales; family Caldisericaceae; genus AUK232. The sequence goes on along the minus strand of CAYXJW010000023.1, from coordinate 769 downwards.
TTGAAGATTTTTAAACTTTGTTATTGTATAGTTCCTCAAATGGAGTTTTTCAAGTATGCTTTCCTCTTTATCTGAAAGAGAAAACATGAGTTCCATAAGAAATGAAAGTAAAACTGAAGGACGTATTTTAGAATCAAACAAGGTATCAAGGTTCACAAATTTTTTAATATCAATCTTAAATGCTTTTGCAAACATTATAAAAAGAACAGTTGTATAAAGCACAATAGCAAGCGGATTTTTCTCCTTTTCTACCTTTCTCGATACAACAGAAATAGCCTTTGAAATTCCCATTTTCTCATACTTTTCAAAACGTTCTTTAATCCATTCAGAAATAACATTCAATGTTGACTTTTTACTTTCCTGTTTTGTCATTTCAACAGTTGCAGTTTTAGGGATAAAATGGATTTTTGAACGCCCCGGCCCTGGGTGTACCTTATACTCAACCTTTAAAAATCCTTTTTTGTAAAGTTCCTGTAAGATATCATATGCAGTCCATTTACTTACGCCCATCGCTTCTGATACTACAGTATATTCGACAGGTTCTCCCGTTTCTGTGTAAATCTCTACAATTTTTTCCAAAAATTGCCTTTGTCTGTGCGTCAACTTTGTATAAAATTGCTTCCTTGTATATAGACGCGCCATATTTATTCCCTCCCTTCCAAATACAAAAATTTCCTAAATTCACTAAAATTATACCCAAAAAAATATCAAAGTCAAGTTTGAAAATATTTTGTAATTATATATACTATAAATTTAAGAGGAGATAAAA